>DATATR010000056.1:0-4581 GCA_036268695.1 Polyangiaceae bacterium
CGCTTACTTATTGCTCAGCGCGGCGACGCCCGGCAGCACTTTGCCCTCCAGATATTCGAGAGATGCGCCGCCGCCCGTCGACACGTGCGACACCTTCGAAGCGACGCCCGCTTTCTTCACCGCCGACGCCGAATCGCCGCCGCCGATGATCGTGGTCGCGCCCGCCGCGGTCGCTTCGGCCAGCGCTTCGGCGACTGCGATCGTGCCCTTGGCCGAGCCGTCGATCTCGAACACGCCAACCGGGCCGTTCCAGATGATGGTTTTGGCGCCGAGCAAGATCTTGCGAAATGCGGCCACCGTCTCGGGGCCCGCGTCGACGCCTTCCCAATCGGCCGGGATCGCTTGGGTCGACACGACTTTGGTTTCACCGAGCGTGCGCGCTTTGAAATCGAGCTTGTCCGTCACCACGACGTCCGTACCGAGCACGATCTTGTCGCCTGCTTCTTTGAGCAAGCTCTTGGCCAAATCGAGCTTGTCGTTTTCGACGATCGATTTGCCGACCTCGAGACCTTGCGACTTCAAGAACGTGTAAGTCATGCCGCCGCCGATCAAGAGCTTGTCGACTTGCGGCAACAGATGCTTGATCACGTCGATTTTGCCGGACACCTTCGAGCCGCCGATGATCGCGACGAACGGACGCTTCGGCTCGGTCAGCGCGCCGCCCAAGTAGTCGAGCTCCTTCTTCATCAAGTAACCCGAAGCCGCTTGCGGCACGAACTTGGTGATGCCTTCGGTCGAGGCGTGCGCGCGGTGCGCGGAGCCGAACGCGTCGTTCACGTACACGTCCGCGAGCGACGCGAGCTGCTTGGCAAAGCCCGGATCGTTCGCTTCTTCTTCGGCGTGAAAGCGCAGGTTCTCGAGCAAGAGCACATCTCCGCCGTTGAGCGCCGCCACCGCTCGTTCCGCGGGCACGCCGATGCAGTCGTCCGCGAACGCGACCGGTGAACCGAGCAGCGCCGCGAGCGCATCCGCGACCGGGCGCAAGCTGAATTCGGGATTGCGCTTGCCGTCCGGACGCCCGAGATGACTCATCAAGATCACCTTCGCGCCCTTGTCCTTGAGGTACTTGATCGTCGGCAGGGACTCTTTGAGCCGCTTGTCGCTCTCGACCTTGCCGTCTTTCAGCGGCACGTTGAAATCGACGCGCACGATCACGCGTTTTCCCTGAGTCTCGATGTCTTCGACGAACAATTTTCGCTGGGTGCTCATGCGCCGGGGCTTAACAAGGGCCCGCGCGCGTGTCGAGCCTGGCGCGAACGCGGCTTCTAAAACGCGGTTTCGCGCGCGCCGGAAACAGAGCGCGATTTCGCGGCGCAAAGTTCGCTGTAGAGTTCCCGGGCCGCATGCGCCGTAACCCACGTGCCGAACGCGCCGCCCGCGTAACCCAAACCAAAAACGAGCCACGCAAGAAACCGCCGTTCCTGCCCGGAGTGCTCGCGATCGCCTTCGGTGTGCCGGGCATCTTCTGGTTGAAGTTCGGCACCATCAACGGCTATGCGCTGGCGGTCACCGGCTTTTTGCTCTTGCTCGTGTTCGCGATCGAATTCATCCCGAAGCTGAACCAGAAATACGGCGCGGAGCTCGAAGCCGACAAGATCGAACCGCGCTGGTACGACAAGTTCGCGATCGTGTGGTTGCTGGCGATCCCGTTCGCGCCGTTTCTCGGCTGGGCGATCCAAAGCGCGGCGACGATCGGCCTGCAAAATTGGCGCTGGATCTTCGGGCTGCGCGCCTTCGTCTGCGTGGTGTTGCCGCTCGCCACCGTGCTCTCGCTCCTCCGCTACGTGCGCGGGCGCGCCGCTCCCTATGCGCTTTTGATTTTGTTCGTCGGCACGGCGTTTCCCGTCTCGATGGGCATCAGCGCGGCGCTCGATTTCATCCAAGGCGCACGCTGGGAATCGATCGAGATCAGCTCACTCGAGCGCGTGACGACGATGGTCCACAATCAGATCACGCCGACCACGATCGTCTCCGTCACGCTCAGCGACGGCCGAATGCTCGAAGCCAACTCCGACGCGGTCGCGCTGCGCAGTGGGGCAAAGCGCGCCTTGATCTTGAATCATTCGAGTATCATCCTCGCGCTCGAATAGCATGGAGCGCACGCGCGTCAGCTCGAGCAGCATTGTCTCGGTCGGTTACGACGAAGCCACGTTCGAGTTAGAAATCGAGTTTCGGAACGGCCGCGTGTACCGTTATTCGCAAGTACCGATTGCGGCCTATCGCTTGCTCTTGCAAGCGCCTTCGATCGGAGAATACGTGAACACGGTGATTAAGCCGCGCTTCGAAGCGCGCGCCGTTTGAGTCGAGATGAGTTAGCGACAGCGTGGCGAGCAAGCTGCCACGCTGATCGAGAGTCGAGTGAAATCACGCACTGGCACTCTGCGGCATTTGTGCCGGCTTGTAACTAGTTCCTAGTGATTCGCATACGCGAGATGCGTATCGCTACTAAGCAGTGGTCAGACTCATCACGGGGAATCTGACCCAGTACTTCGCTTCGGGCGAATGAGGAGATGAACATGTCAAATAGGTTCCAGCGTTCGAATCTGGTCGCGCCGTTTTGCCTCGTCCTCGCGTGCGTATGCCAACTTGCCATCGCTTGCGGAAGCGACAACGACGACAGTGGTTCGGCAGGGAGTTCGAACTCCGGCGGTGCCGGAGGCAGTGGCGGCGCTTCCGGCGGCGGGATGTCCAATGCCGGCAGTTCCGCCGCGGGAAGCGCTGGGACCACGGCCGGTGGCACGTCCGGTAGCGCTGGCTCGAGCGCCACAGCTGGGAGCGCCGGGGAAGCGGCCGGTGCGAGTGGCGAAGCCGGCGCATCGGCGCGAGGCTTCGTCTATATCGAGAGTAACGATCCGGATCAAAACGCGGTGCTCGCATTCGAGCGCGCGGCTGACGGATCGCTTCAGCCCTTGTCAGGTGGCCAATTCGCCACGTCCGGAAAAGGCATCACGGCAGGGACCGATCAACGGCTTGGCCCGCTCGACTCGGATCGCGAACTCGTCTTTTCCGACGATCGTCAGTACCTATTCGCGGTGAACTCGGGCAGCAACACGATTGCGGTATTTCGCACGGGAAGCATCGGTGAGCTCACGCCCATCGCGGGCTCGCCGTTTCCGTCTGGAGGCCAGAATCCGGTGAGCCTTGGCCTCACTGGAGATACGTTGTACGTCGTGAATAAAGCAGTCGCTGGGACGGTCGCGCCGAACTACGTGGCTTTTCACGTCGACGACACGGGCGCGCTCACGCAAATTGCAAACAGCAGCGTCAATGCACCAGTCGGCGGCTCACCCTCGATTGCATACATCCCCCCGAGCTCGCAGCTCCTATTCGGCACGGAGTTCCTCGATGGCGCACGCGCGGCGAGCGCCCCGGCGGGCCAAATCGACGTTTTCGTGCGAGCGAGCAGCGGCCTGCTCACGGCCGCACCAGGCTCGCCACACGCTCTTCCGGCGGATACCAGCGGCATCATGCCGCCACCGCCGCCCGTGGCACTCAACCTGGTCGCAAATCCTTCGCAGAGCGTGCTGTACGTGGCTTTCGTCACGAGAAACCAACTGGGCGTATACAGCTACGATTCGACCGGCGCCTTGACGTTCGAGCGCACGGTCGCGAATTCTGGAAAAGCCATTTGCTGGCTCGTCGCCGACCACGCGGCGCACTTCTTGTACTCGGTGAATTCGGGCTCCGGCACGATCTCGACCTACGACATTTCCAACGCGACGCAACCGGCCGAAGTTCACACCCTGACTCTGAAGCAGGCCATGAGCGGACCTCCATTCATGGATGCGATGGGCATGATGGAAACGGTCACGAGCCAACCCTTCCAGCTCGCGTTCGACGCTGACGAGTCGCATCTTTATGTCATCAGTCAGCGAGCGACCACGAACACCACCGACCTCACCGGCAATTACCTGCACACCCTGCAAGTCATGGCAGACGGCAGCCTGACCGAGCCCGCTGATCCCATCGATTTGCGCGACCTCTCGGTGAGCCCGCAAGCCAGGCCACAAGGGGTCGCGGTGTTCTGAATAGCGCCTCGAAGCGTTCCGGCGCGGCGCTGCAACACGGCCGCGCCGGCTCCCGGCTGCGTCCGGCGATCGAACCGCGCTTTCAAGATCGCGCGGTTCGATCGAGCTTCGAATCAGTCGCTCGCGGGCGCGTTGCTCGCGAGCGCGCCCGAAATCAAAAACGCCAGTTGAAGTCGGAGCAGCACGCGAAGGAACTAGGCTGCGGATGCTACAGGAGCGCCCTTCGGAAGTACGTAAGCTCGCTGCGTACTTCCTTGATGAAGCGACGCACCGCTCGATACACTTCCCCTCTCTCGCCTTGATAAGCATCCCAATCTTCGTAGTCGCACGGGGCGATGTACTCGCCGTTCGAGACGAACGGATAGCGATAGCTGACCTTGGTCTCGTCGGATTCCGGCGTCGTCGCGTCCAACTTTACCAGGACGTCGTTATATGGAAGGCCGCGAACGAATCTTCGCGCTTCTCGTTGCAGAAGATAAATGCTCGTCGGCAGCGATCCGGTCGCGCTATCGATGAACAAGAAGGGCGAATGTCGTCGTAGAAAGACGTGGTG
>DATATR010000057.1:0-2930 GCA_036268695.1 Polyangiaceae bacterium
TACCCAATGCGCCCCCATCAAGGCTCGCTCCTCGCCATTCCGCTCGCGCTCTCACTGGCCGTCGCGTGCATCCCGAAGCGTCATCCGGCGGACGCCGTGCCGCACCAGATCGGCGGCAACCCGATTGCCGGCGAGACGCTGTACGTCGATCCGAACACCGCCGCGCGGCACACGGCGGAAAATTGGCGCAGCTCCCGCCCCGCTGACGCGGCAGCAATGGACAAGATCGCGAATCAGGCTGCGGCCGAGTGGCTCGGCGAGTGGAGCGGCAACGTGCGCAATTACGCCAAGCAGCGTGTCAGCATCATCAGCAAAGCGGGCGCCTTGCCCGTGTTCATTGCTTACGACGCGCCGGACCGCGATTGCGGCCAATACTCCGCCGGCGGCGCGGACAACACGAGCGAGTACTTGCAGTGGATCGCCGATCTCGGCAACGGCATCGGCGAGCACAAAGCCGTCGTGATTCTGGAGCCGGATTTGCTCGGCTTGATCGAGAAGTGTACGGCGTCGAACGCGCAAGCTTCGCGCTACGCGATGCTGCGCGAAGCCGTAAAAACCCTGAAGGCATATCCGAAGCTCGTGCTCTATCTCGATGCGGGCAACCCGAATTGGATCGCTGCACCGGACATGGCCAAACGCCTGCAAAACGCGGGCATCGAATACGCGGACGGCTTCTCGCTCAACGTCTCGAACTACGTCGATACGCCGGCGAATTTGGCGTACGGCAAAGCGATCTCCGCGTTGCTCGGCGGCGTGCATTTCGTGATCGACACGAGCCGCAACGGCAATGGCGCGCCGGAAGACAAGGCCTGGTGCAACCCGCCGGGCCGCGCGCTCGGCCTACGCCCGACCGCAAACACCGGCGAACCGCTGTGCGACGCGTTCCTGTGGCTGAAGCGCCCCGGTGAGTCGGACGGGGCGTGCAACGGCGGGCCGCGCGCGGGTGATTTCTGGCCGGTGCAAGCGCTGGATCTGGCCAAAGGCGCTCGCTGGTGAGCGTGCGTTCGACGACTATTGGCATTGCCAAGCCACGTCGTCGATCATCCAACCTTGCTTGCATTGTTCGGCAGACAGGGTGAGCTCGGTGGAGCTCTGGCCTTTGAGCGCGAAATGCGCGTTGCCCGCGCTGCTCGAGGTGCGTTTGCCTTGGTTGTCTTCGCAGCGCACGGCGTAGCTGAGCGTGCAGCTGAGCTTGCGCTCGCAGACGTTGCTCGCGTGCACCACGATTGATTTCTCTTGCACCTCGTTTTGAAAACTCATGCAATCGCTCGCGTTCGGCTTGTCTTCGTCGGCGTGCGCGGCGCGCACGAATTCGCCGTCGAACGTGAGCGCAGCGCCGAACAAGGAAACCCAACCAAAAAAGAATGCGCAGCAGCGCACGCGAATGGATCGCTTCATGACAACCTCCGCGAGCGGTCAACACGACGAACGGCGAGCCAAGCAAGCTCGGAAAACTCGTCGCAACGAAAGCCGCTACGGAGTTACTGACAGCCGTGCCGCGCGAAGGTTCCCGAAAAAATGCTAACTTGCGCGAGCCATGTCCCAAACGCCCACTGATCGCGCGCCGAGCGCGTTTCGTCCCGTTCCTCGCACGGGCGTCATCTACGTCACGACGGAAGCCACGCGCGCCGGCTTTCGCTCCGAAGATCCCGAATGGTGCAATCTCGGCCAAGGCCAGCCGGAAACGGGCGCCCTGCCCGGCGCTCCGCCGCGCATCACCGAGCTGAACATCCACCCAAACGACCAAGAGTACGCGCCAGTCGCCGGTTTGTGGGAGGTGCGCGAAGCCGTCGCCGGCATGTACAACGACTTGTTCCGTCGCGGCATGCCTTCGAAATACAGCGCGGAGAACGTCGCGGTCTGCGGCGGCGGGCGCGTCTCGATCATGCGCGCCTGCGCCGCGATCGGCCAAATTCACCTCGGCCACTTTTTGCCGGATTACACGGCGTACGAAGAGCTGCTCGACATCTTCCGCCGCTTCACGCCAATCCCGATCTTGCTCGATCCCGAGCACGGCTATGATTTTTCGCTCGATGCGCTGCGCCGCGAAATCTCGGGTCGCGGTCTCGGCGCGTTGCTCTTGTCGAACCCGTGCAATCCGACCGGCAAAGCCATCACGGGTCCCGAACTCGCTTCATGGGTCGCGACCGCGCGCGAGCTCGATTGCACGCTCTTGCTCGACGAATTTTATTCGCACTACTTGTGGAAGGAAGGGCCGTCGCTGTTCAGCGCCGCCGAATACGTCGAAGACGTGGAGCGCGATCCGGTCGTGCTCTTCGACGGGCTCACGAAGAATTGGCGTTACCCCGGCTGGCGCGTGAGCTGGACGGTGGGGCCGAGCAAAGTGATCGAGTCGCTCGCCAGCGCGGGCTCGTTCCTCGACGGCGGCGGTTCGCGTCCAATGCAGAGCGCGGCTCTCTCCGTGCTCACGGCCGAGCACGCGCGCGCCGAAGCCGAGGCGATTCGCAGCTCATTCCGCAAGAAACGCAATCGCTTGCTCGATGGCCTGCGCGCGCTCGGGGTGCGCTTCGAGCGCGAGCCCGAAGGCACTTTTTACTGCTGGGGCAACCTCTCGAATTTGCCGCCCGCGATCAACTCGGGGGATGCGCTGTTCCGCGCCGCGCTGAAACACAAAGTGATCACCGTGCCCGGCCATTTCTTCGACGTCGATCCCGGTCAGCGCCGCGGCAGCCGCGCATCGCGTTTCTTGCATCACGCGCGCTTCTCGTTCGGGCCGAGCGAAGCCACGATCGACGACGCCGTGGCGCGACTCGGTCGCGTCGTGCGCGAAGCCACGAATTCGTGAAAACAAAAAAAGCAGCGGCCCAGAGTCGAGGGGGGAACTCTGAGCCGCTGGGTAGAGCGAAAAACGGTTTTGGGAATTAGAGGAAAATCGGGGAAGACTCGGACGTATTTGGCGCCGCGTGGGG
>DATATR010000058.1:0-52905 GCA_036268695.1 Polyangiaceae bacterium
GGGCTCGGGCTGATGGGGCTGCAGGACGTCTTCTTTCAGCTCGAGTTGCCGTTCGACGCCCCCGAGTCGCGCCAACTTTCGTCCAGGATTTCCGAGGAAATTTACTTTCACGCGCTGTCGGCTTCGGTGGATTTGGCGATTGCGAAGGGCGCGCATGCGGCGTTCGCTGAAACGCGCGCGGCGCGTGGCGAGCTGCAATTCGATGCCTGGGACGTGGAAGCGCCGACGAGTGCGCGCTGGCTCGAGCTGCGCGAACGGGTGAAGCAGCACGGCTTACGCAATTCGCTGCTCGTTGCGATCGCGCCGACCGCGACGATCGCGTCGATTGCTGGTTGCTACGAGTGCATCGAGCCGCAGGTTTCGAATCTGTTCAAACGCGAGACCTTGTCCGGTGATTTCTTGCAGGTGAATCGCTACTTGGTCCAAGAGCTGAAGGCACGCGGCCTGTGGCACGACGCGACTCGCGCTCGGCTCAAACTTGCCGAAGGCTCGGTGCAGGGGCTCGAGGAACTCCCGGAAGAGCTTCGCGCGGTGTACCGCACGGCCTGGGAAATCCCGATGCGCTCGCTGATCGACATGGCCGCCGATCGCGGCGCGTTCATCGATCAAAGCCAGTCCCTGAACTTGTTCATCGAGAATCCGAACATCGGGCAGCTCTCGAGCATGTACTTTTATGCTTGGAAACGCGGCCTCAAAACCACGTACTATTTGCGCTCTCGGCCAGCCACGCGGATCGCGAAAGCGACCGTCGAAATGCCGCCGGTGTCGCGCGCGGACGGCGACCCGCACGCTGTTCGCGGTTACACCCCGACGCCGCCCGCGGTCGGATCTGCGCAAGCCGCCGCGGATACCGCGGCTGTCGTGTGTTCGCTCGAAAATCCGGAAAGCTGCGAGGCTTGCCAATGAGCTCTGTAACCAGGCCCGCGCACTTACTCGATCCCGGCTTGTGCTTGACGCTCCGGCCGATGGCCTATCCCGCGTTTTTCGAGATGTATCGCGCGGCGATCAAGAACACCTGGACCGTCGAAGAAGTCGATTTCTCGACTGACGTGGCGGACCTGCGCGAACGCATGGGCCCAGCCGAGCGCCATTTGATTCATCGCCTCGTGGCGTTCTTCGCGACTGGGGATTCGATCGTGGCAAACAACCTGGTGCTGAACTTGTACAAGCACTTGAACGCGCCCGAAGCGCGCATGTACTTGTCGCGCCAGCTCTACGAGGAAGCGCTCCACGTGCAGTTCTACCTCACGCTGCTCGACACTTACGTGCCGGATCCGGAAGATCGCACGCGCGCGTTCGCGGCGGTCGAAAACATCCCGTCGATCCGCAAAAAAGCCGAATTTTGTCTGCGCTATCTGAGCTCGCTCGAGCACGTGAGCAGTTTGCAAACGCGCGCCGACCGCCGGCAGTTCTTGCTCAATCTGATCTGCTTCGCAGCGTGCATCGAGGGCTTGTTCTTTTTCGGCGCGTTCGCCTACGTGTACTTCTTGCGTTCACGTGGGCTCTTGCACGGACTCGCCGCGGGCACGAACTGGGTGTTCCGCGACGAAAGCGCGCACATGAACTTCGCGTTCGAGGTCGTGCGCACCGTGCGCGAAGAAGAACCGGACTTGGTCGACGACGCGTTTCGCTCCGACGTCCACGCGATGCTCGACGAAGCGATCGACTGTGAGCTGCAATTCGCAGAAGATCTGCTCGGCGGTGGCATCGCCGGGCTGTCCGTGCCCGAGGTGCGGCGCTACCTCGAATACTGCGCAGATCAGCGGCTCGTCACGCTCGGTTTCGAAAAGCGCTACGGCACGAAGAATCCGTTTTCCTTCATGGCGCTGCAAGACGTGCAGGAGATCACGAATTTCTTCGAGCGGCGTGTCTCGGCATATCAAGTCGGCGTGAGCGGCGAGGTGCAATTCGACGTCGCTTTTTGAGAGCCCGCGAGCGCCGCTCTCCGGACTCGTACTCAGATCGCATCGCCGAGCCCATCGAGTTGCGCGTAGACGCGGTCGAGCCAGAGCCGCACGCGTTGGCGTTCGAGCGGCTTCAAGCCTTCGTTCTCGCTGGCGTTCGCAGCGGCCCAGAAGCTCGAACCGAGCCGATCGACTTTGTACATTGCGGATGCGTCGAGCTCCGGTAGCTCCATGACCACGCCACCGAGCTCGTTCAAACGGCGCCGTGCCGCCGAGTCCTCGAACTGCGAAAAATCCTTGGAGCGGCCGTGGTTTTTCACGACTTTGTGCTCCACGCGATCGCCGAACCAAGCGAGCGCCTTGTCCAGCTCGACCACGGACGCAAAGCCGCCATCCGTCACGTGCCAGAAGCTCAGGCGAATGCCCATCTCCTTCGCGAATGGGAGCACGCTCGCGCCTTCGAGCCAGCCCACGAGCGCGCGCATACTTTGAGCCGGCAGATCGACGAGCACGCGCCGATCCGCGCCGAGTGCGCGGTCGAAGATTTGGTCGGCCCCGTTCGGATCGCTCAAGTCGACCGAACGAGCGAATTCCGAGTACGAACGCACGAGCGCGCCGTGTGAAAGATCGCCATCGATTGCCGCGAACGCGTGGGAGCGATCGATGAACCATTGTGCCAGCACGCGCGCGACGACGCTCTTGCCGACGCCGCCCTTCTCTCCGCCAATGAAATGAATGTGACTCACATCGCCTCCGGAATTCGCCTCGCGAGCAACTCGCGCGCGGACCGCATGTCTAAAGCGCACGCTCGCGCCCGGGTGTGTCGTCCTGGTTTCACGCGCGAGGCGGCTGCGAGAATCCGAGCAGCGGTGCTCGCGCATTGAGTGGGTTCGGGCCCTCGCGGCGGGCGCAGCCCGACGCTTGGGGGCCCCGGCGAGCGAGGAGCGAATGCGACGAGCACGCCGGTCGTGTTGCGACTCCGAAGGCCGCGGGGCAACCCCAACTCAGATTCCAGGCACCGATGTGGATCGCGAAGCCAGCTCGTGACACGTGCTGGCGCGATCAGCGCCGAACCTCGACCGTCGACAGCGGCTGTCGCTCGCGGTGCGTCCTGCCCAAGGCGCGTGTGGTACAATCGGATCGATGGCCGCCGATCCCGCTCGCCGCCAAGCGACGTACGAGGACGTTCTCCGGACGCCGGAGCATCTAGTCGCGGAAGTGTTGGACGGCGAGCTCTACACGAGTCCTCGGCCCGCAGGTCCGCACGCAGAAGCTGCCTCCGTGCTTGGCATGGATCTCGGCGGCGCGTTCCATCGCGGCCGCGGCGGCCCGGGGGGTTGGATCATCCTCGACGAGCCCGAGCTCCATTTCGCTCGCGATATCGTGGTGCCCGATCTTGCCGGCTGGAGACGCGCGCGCTTGCCCGCTGTTCCCGCGACGGCGTTCATCGAGCTCGCGCCCGACTGGGCCTGCGAGGTCACCTCGCCGGGGAGTGAGCGCATCGATCGCGAACGCAAGCTCCCTATTTTCGCTCGCGAGCGCGTCGCCCACGTGTGGCTCGTGAATCCGCTCGAGCGGCTGGTCGACGTCTATCGACTCGACGGCGAGAGCTATCGCTTGATTTTGACTCGCGGCGGTACCGATCGCGTTCGGCTCGAGCCTTTTGCGGAGTTCGAACTCGAACTTTCCGCACTGTGGCCCGAACCGACAGAGTCGCGATAAGCGCTGCAGTCTAACGCCGAACCCCGACCGTCGACAGCGGCACGTGTTCGCGCGGGGGTGGCACGAGTGAGCGCGGGGAACCGGGCGGCGGTACGTACACGCCCCAGATGTCGCGCGCGTAGCTCAAGATCGTGCGGTCGCTCGAGAACGGGCCCATGTTGGCGACGTTGAGGATCGCGCGGCGCGTCCAGCCGCTTTGATCGTGATAGGCGGCTTCGACGCTGCGCTGGCAGTGCACGTAGCTCAGGAAATCCGCGAGCACCATGTATTGATCACCGCCGTAAAGCAGCGAGTCGACGATGGGTTTGAAGCGGTTCGGATCGTCGGGCGAGAAAATGCCGCTCGTGATTGCGTCGAGCGCAGAGCGCAGCAGCGGGTCGGCGTAGTAGAGTTGCTGCGGATTGTAGCCTTTGGCTTTCGAGGCCGAAACTTGCTCCGTCGTGAGGCCGAACAAGAACATGTTGGCTTCGCCGACCGCGTCTTTGATCTCGATGTTCGCGCCGTCGAGCGTGCCGACGGTGAGCGCGCCGTTCATCGCGAATTTCATGTTGCCGGTGCCGGAGGCTTCGGTGCCTGCGGTCGAGATCTGCTCGGACACGTCGGTCGCGGGCATGATCGCTTCGGCCAGCGATACGCTGTAATTCGGCACGAAAATCACGCGCAAATACTGGCGCACATTGACGTCCGCATTGACGATCTGCGCGACCGAGTTGATGAGATGAATGATGCGCTTGGCCATGTCGTAGCCGGGCGCGGCTTTGCCGGCGAAGAGGAACGTGCGCGGAGTGACGTCGAACGGCGGCTTCGTCTTGTACGTGAGGTAGAGCGAAATCACGTTCAAGATGTTGAGCAATTGGCGCTTGTACTCGTGAATGCGCTTCACTTGCGCATCGAGCAGGTGCGTTGGGTCGAGCTCGATTTGGAAACGGCGCTTGAGCACGTCCGCGAGGCGCTCCTTATTTTGGCGCTTGATCGCTTGCCATTGGGCCTGAAATTCCGGGTCCGTCGCGTGTGGCGTGAGCCGCGAGAGCTGATCGAGATCGATCTCCCAACCTTCGCCGATGCGTGACGTGATCAGCTTGGAAAGTCCCGGGTTGCACTTCAAGAGCCAGCGGCGTGGCGTGACGCCGTTGGTTTCGTTGCAGAATTTGGCGCCTTCGAGCTCGTAGAAGTCGCGGAATAGGTGCTCGCGCAAGAGGTGTGAGTGGAGCGCGGACACGCCGTTCACGCGCATGCTGCCGATCACGGCGAGGTTCGCCATTTGCACGCGCTTCTCCGGGCCTTCCTCGATGATCGACACGCGACGCAACCGTTCGTCGTCGCCGGGGAAGCGTTTTTTCACTTCTGACAGGAACTGCGAGTTGATGTCGTAGATGATTTGCAGGTGGCGCGGGAGCACGCGCTCCATCAACCAGACCGGCCAACGCTCGAGCGCTTCGGGCAAAATCGTGTGATTGGTGTAAGCGCAACAGCGCTTCACGAGCGACCACGAGTGGTCCCACGGCATCGCGTATTCGTCGACGAGGAGCCGCATCAGCTCGGCCACGGCGAGCGCGGGATGCGTGTCATTCATCTGGAAAACGGCTTGTTCGTGCAAGTTGTAGAGATCGGCGTGGTAGCGCAGGTGCCGACTCAGCACGTCTTGCAGGGTCGCGCTGACCAAGAAATATTCTTGCTTCAGGCGCAGCTCTTTGCCCGCGGGTTGTTGGTCATTCGGGTAGAGCACGCGCGTGATGTTCTCGGTCGTGCTCTTTTCCTCGACCGATTTGATGTAATCGCCGCGATTGAACCAAGCGATGTCGAAATCGCGTGTCGCTTTGGCCGACCACAAGCGCAGCGTATTCACGACGTGGTTCTTGTAGCCGGGCACGGGCACGTCGTAGGCCATCGCGAGCACGTCGCTCGTGTCCACCCATTCGTGCACCAAGCGACCGGAGCTGCCCGTGTATTGAATCACGCGGCCGCCGAAGCGCACCTTGTACATGCGCTCGGGCCGCGCGACTTCCCACGGGTTACCGTACTGTAGCCACTGATCGGGCGACTCTTGCTGCATGCCGCCGACGATGTCTTGGCGGAAAATGCCGTAGTCGTAGCGCAGGCCGTAGCCCATGCCGGAAATGCCGAGCGTGGCCATCGAATCGAGGAAACACGCGGCGAGCCGGCCGAGACCGCCGTTGCCGAGCCCCGCGTCCGGCTCTTGTTCGAGCACTTGCTGCAGATCGATGCCGAGTTCGGCCAGCGCCGCGCGCGTCTCTTCCAAGATGCCGAGATTCACCAAGCCGTCTTCGAGCAAACGGCCGATCAAGAACTCGAGCGAAAGGTAGTAAACGATCTTCGGCTGCTGGCGCTCGCGCTTCTGCCAAGTGCGCGTCCAGCGATCGAACATGCGGTCGCGCGCGAGCCGCGCGGTCGCCACGAAGTGATCGAGTCGCGTCGCGGCGCTCGGATGTTTGCCGAGCGTGTGCTGCGTGTGATTGACGAAGCTGTCACGGATGGCGGGAGCGTTGAGCGCGAGCTCTTCGACGGGGATGTTGTACTTGGCCGAATTTGACACGTGGCCTTACTAGCAATGCTGGGCGCGGGTTTCTAGGGACTTCCGGTGAGGCGCGTTGCTGCTCGCTCGCGGACGCGTCGAGCCGAGTTTCGAGCACCGATAAACCGCCACAAATTGCTGCTCGGTCGCACGGTGCAATGCAGGTGAAACGCAGCGGTGTTAAACGCGCCGGCGCATGCTGACTCTGCCTTTAGGCCGAATTTCAGGGCGCGCGCTCGGAGCGCTCGTGACCGCGGTGCGTAAAACGCCGGCACGGATCCCGCTCACGCGGCTGTTCCGCGCCGAGCTCGGGATCGACGCGCTGCGCGCCGTGGCGCCGCAAATCGGCGTTGCATTGCCGTTTTCGCAAGCGCCGATCCGCGCCCGAGAAAATCACGCGCGCGCATCGCTCGCGCTCGAGCCGCCGCGAGTCGAGTCTTGGCCGCGCTCGAGCGCGAGTCTCGGCGAGGGCTATCGCACGCGCGAACTCTCGCCAATCGACGTCACTGCGCGCGCTCTCGGCCACGCGCGCTCGCTCGCCACGCGCACGCCGACGCTCGGCCCGCTCTGCGGCTACGACGACGAACGCGCGCTCGGTGCCGCCGCCGAAAGCGCGCGTCGCTTCGCCGAAGGCTCGGCGCGCAGCGAGCTCGAAGGCATTCCGATCGCGGTCAAAGAAGAAGTCGACACGCTCGGCTTCGTGACGCGCATGGGTTCGCTCTGCTTGCGCCGTTCACCCGCGCGCGCGGATTGCGTCGCGATCGCGCGCTTGCGCGAACGAGGCGCGATCGTGATCGGCCAAACCCCGATGACCGAGTTCGGGCTGTCGCCGCTCGGCGGCAACGCGCACCGTCACATGCCGAGAAATCCGCACGATCCGAGCCGTTTGCCCGGCGGTAGCTCGAGTGGCTCCGCGGTTGCGGTGGCCACCGGCATCGCGCCGCTCGCGCTCGGCTGCGACGGCGGCGGCTCGATCCGCATTCCCGCGGCGTTGTGCGGCGTGTTCGGCCTCAAGCCGACTTACGGCCGCGTGCCGGCGACCGGCCACGGCTTGCCCGGCGCGACTTCGGTCGTGCACCTCGGCCCGATCGCTTCATCGACGCGCGACCTCGCGCTGTTCCTCGAGCTCGCGAGCGGCGCGGACGACGGCGATCCGTCGTCCTTGATCGCGCCGCGCGTCGCGCCGCGACAGTTCAGCTCGGCGCTCGGGCGCGGCGTGCGCGGGCTCAAAATCGGCATCGACGAAAGCGATTGGTCGAACTTGCCGGACGACATCGCCGGCCTCGGTCGAAAGGCGCTGGACGCGCTCGAGCGTGAAGGTGCCGAAATCGTGCGCGTCAAACTCGAGCTCGCGCGTTACGCCGCGGCCGTCGGCTACCTCACGATCGGCGTCGAAGCCTTCGCCGCCATGGCCGAAATTCGCGCCGCGCACCTGGACGAGCTCGGTCAAGATATGCAGCTGTTTTTGGCTGGTTTGGAGACGTTTTTGCCGGACGACTACGTCGTCGCGCAGCGCGTTCGCTTGGCGCTTCGCCACGAGCTCGCGCGCCTGCTCGGCGAAGTCGACGTGCTCGCGCTGCCGGCCACGGCGATCAGCGCGCCGCGCGTGAGCGACGACGAATCGCGCACCGGCTTCATCGATCCGCCGGCGCTCGACGCGCTCTGTCGCTTCGCGTTCATGGCCAACGTCACGGGCGTGCCCGCGGGCACCGCGCCGGTCGGCTTCGATCGCCAAGGCTTGCCCGTGGGTCTCCAAATCCTCGGCGATGCGTGGGACGAAGCGTGCGTGCTGCAAGTGCTCGCGCACCTCGAGCGTTCGGGCGCCGCGCGCGTCGTGCGTCCGAGCGGCGAAGGCGTTGCGCTCGATTTGCTCGCTTGAAAGCGCGAGCCGAATTTTTATTTTTGGGTTGGGGTTCAACACGCCCCAGCCGCGCGCCGGAGCCTCACCGCGGAGGTGCGTGCCGCGAAAGACTGGCGCACGCGTCCGGGCACTCGAGGCGACCCAAAACAAATATCCTGCAATCAGCCGAGGAAGCGGCGCTGACGCGCGATCGTTTTTCGCTTTGCACGGCGCGGGCTTCGTGCTGGGCTCCCGGGCGGAGGAAATCACATGCGCTTCGTCGATGTCGCTCGCGCTTCGGCGCTCCTGGGATCGGTCGCACTATTGTCTGGCTGCCCGAACAAAGACAACACCGCGGCGCCCGAGCCCGCCGCGACCACGACCGCGCCAACGCCCGGCGCGAACGACAAAGCCGGCGCGGAAGCTCCCGCTCCAGCGCCCGCTGCACCGGCACCCGCTGCCGCGAACAGCGCGGAGAATCCGAGCCCTGCCGCAACACCCGCTGCGCGGGCTGCCGCCGCGCCCGCGCCCGCTGCCAAGCCGAAGAAGAAAGACGATCAGGGCGGCTGGTGAGCGCGCGCGTGCTCAGTCGAAGTGCAGCACGTGCCGGTAGATGAACGTGGGCCGGCGCTGACCCGCCGCCCACGGTAACTCCGGTCCGTCGATGTCCGAGCTGTAGTCGTAGACGGCGAGCTCGTGCGGATCGGCGGTGTCGATCGCGGCGGGAAAACAAGTGTCGCCGCGCGACGGCAAATCCAAGACGAAGACCAGCTTTTGTTGGGCTTGGTCGAAGCGCCACAAAGCGCAGCGTTTGGCCCGCGCGATGTAATCGATTTCGTTCCGCGCGTAGCGCAGCATCGCGCCTTCGCCGGCGATGTCGTACGCGCCGTCTGGGGTGAGGTTGCGGCGCGCGATCGCGTAAAATTCGCCGTTACGCGTGAAGGTGAACGGTGAATCGAATTTGCGGCGATCGCTCACGCACTTCCAGGCGCCGAGATCGTTCGACGGCGCGCGGCACAGCTTCGAGCCGAAGCCGTCTCGGTCGCCCTCTTCGTTGCGCACGACGGCCATCAAGCTGCCGTCCCCGAGCAACGACAGATCGGTCTCGCTGCCGCCGCCTTCGAGCACTTGCTTGTGGGAAAACGCGGGCGAAAAGTCGTGCCCGTTCTTGGTGGTCAAGACCTCGACGTCCATCGAGCCGCCGATGCGGTACAGATTTTCGCCGCCCGAATAGCCGATCAAAATCGGGCGATCGTTCACCACGCGTGCGCGCCAGAGCAAGAATCCGGGTTCGTAAATCGGCGTGAGCGGCGAAAAACCGCCGCCGGGGCGGAGCTCCGAAAAGCTCACGCCTTGTGGCGAAAATGCGAACGAGTGCTCACCCAGGCGTGAGACATAGAGCCACAAATGATCGTGATAGGAGAGCAAGCGCGGCTCGCGCAAATCTCGACCGAGCGCGAAGCGCGCGTCGAGCCGCCAATGCTCTTCGTCCGCGCTGCTCACGACGTACATGACCGTGTCAGTGCTCGCGAAGTGATTCGGCGCGCTTCGGAACGCGAGGTACACGCGGCCATCCGAATGCCGCACGACATCCAGATTGTTGTTCGCGGTTTGCACGTCCACACCCGCGGGCAACTCGCTGCTCGGCACGATCCGCCGCGTGCTGATCACGCGCACCGGATGCGCGCCCGGTTCACTCTGCGGCGGCGGTGGATTCGGGTGCTCCGCGGCCCAAGTCTGTGGATCGACGCGCCCGACGCACTCAGCAGCAGTCGATCTCCAAATCCACGTAACGAGTACCGAAGCGCTCCCGGCGAGCGCCACCAACTTGCGAACCACGAGCAAGTCTGACACGGATTTGGCACATAGGTAGCGAGTGAGTGACTTTTACGTGTCGCGTTCTCTATGACGATTGTGTGAAGACGATTGCGTGGAGGCGAATCGCTCAGCCGCGCAAGACGCGCAGCACGCGCTCGAAGATGCTGCGTTCGTCGAGACCGTGCTGGCGCAGCACGTCCGCGTTGCTGCCGCAGGCCGGAATGCCTTCGACCGCGAAGCGGTGCAAGCGCGGCGCGCTCTGGAAACCCGCACTCGCGAGCGCGTTCGCGATGCGATCGCCCTGGCCGCCGATGGCGAGGTGGTTGTCGAATGAAAACAGGTGCGCGACGCCCGCGACGGTGCGCGCGAGCCAAGCCGAATCCACCAGGTTGAGCCAGGGCAGGTTCACCACGCCGACTTCGACGCCTTCTTCGGCGAGTTTTTCCGCGGCGCGAAAGGCTTCGCTCAGCAGCACCGGACCGTAGCCGATGAAAAGCGCATCGCGACCCTCGCGCAGCGTCACGCCGATGCCGGGCTCGAGTCGGTAATCTTGCGGCAGCTCGTACGGCACGGCGCAAGGCACGCTCTCGAGACGCAAATACGTCGCTTCTTTATTTTGTTGGGTAGCAAAGTGGAGCGCGAGAGACACTTCGCCTTCTGAGCTCGGCGCGATTGCGATCAAGCCGGGCACGCCGCCAATCGCGGAAATGTCGCGCACGGATTGATGCGAGTGTCCCGGGCCGCCCGGCACGACCCCAGCAAGCGACGCGACGTAAACCACGCGCGCGTGCTCGCTCGCGTTGTTGTAAAAATGCTCGTTCGCGCGCGTACTCAAAAAGCAGGCGAACGAGTGGCAGATCGGCAAGAGGCCGCGCCGCGCGAGGCCGCTCGACATGCTCACCATGTCCATCTCGGCGATGCCGCACTCGATGAAGCGATCCGGAAATGCCTCGCGCACCGGCTGCACGCCGATGTCGACCGCGAGGTCCGCGTCCAAAACCATGAGCTCGGGCGTGCGCTTCATCTCGTCGAGCAATGCTTTGGCGTAAGCGCGGATCAAGGCTTGCTGCGGCCCAGCCGGCGCGCGTTTCGGCGCAATCACAGTGTCGAACGCGAGCCGCGTCATGCCGAGCGAGTCGCACTGCGTATTCAAAGCGCCGATCAACTCCTCGGCGGCGCGCGTGTAGCCTGCAGCGTCCGGCGCGCCCGAGTGAAAGCGATAATAAGCAACGTCCGAGTCGAGCGATGTGTGTTCCATGAACGACACCCCGCGACCCTTCACGGTATCGGCGATGATCACGTGCGGGCGATCTTCGACTTGTTTGGTTTGCGCGATCGCGCGCGACAGCGCGGCAACGTCGTGCCCGTCCACGCGTTGGACGTGCCAGCCGAAGGCCTCGAATTTGGCCACCAAATCGCCGAGCGAGCTGGTGCGTTCGACGAAGGTGTCGGATTGAAGCTTGTTGTGATCGACGATCGCGACGATCTCGTGCAGCCGAAAATTCGCGGCCGAAATCAAAGATTCCCAGATTTGTCCTTCTTGCAGCTCGCCGTCACCGGTGAGCACGAACAGGCGACCCGCGCGTCCGAGCTTGCGATTCGCGAGCACCATGCCTTTGGCCTTGGAAATGCCCATGCCGAGCGAGCCGGTGTTGGCGTTGATGCCGGGCGTGCTCACGTCCGGATGGCCCGGCAAACCGCCGAGCTGACGCAGCTGGTGCAAGAGTTCGAACGGCAATTTGCCGAGCGCGAGCAGCGCGGCGTAAAGCCCGGGCGCGTCGTGACCCTTGGACGAAAAATAGATGTCACTGCGAGTCGCGTCCTCGACGAGCTCGTTCAGGTACAAGTGGCTCACGATATCGAGGCTCGAAAACGAGCTACCGATGTGGCCGGAGCCGGCCCGCGCGATCATGTAAAGCGCATTGAGTCGGCACGCATTGGCGAAGAGCTTCGTCTTTTGTTCCTTCGGCAGCGGCGCCGCAGTGATGCGTTCGAACTCACTTCGCGCCAGAAAATACAGCGAGCCCTCTACTGCATTGCCGATCAAATCACCCATATTGCGACGCATATCCGATTTTCGCTCGGTTGCGCCATGCGAGACGCGCGTTGCCGCAATGTCGTTACGCGCGTGACACGCGCTTGCCACTAGAAGCCAGCTCCTTCATGAGCTGGCTTCTAGCTTGTTCCATCGGGGGTTTTCCCCCTTCGGGGATCACGAAGCGCGTCACCCCCGCACCCGCTGAAATGAATTCAGCGGGGCCCCACCCCGGAGTTTGGGGCCTCGGCCTCAAACGCGTCCCAGTGAGGCGGCTCATGCTTTGCTGGTGTGCACACTGCCTCAGCGGTGCGCGATGTAGCCGACGATGCCCGCGATCAGAATCGCGACCAAGATCCAAAGTCGGCTCACGCCCGAACGTTGCGGCTGGCGCTTCGCCGTCGCTTTGGCGATCGCCGCGGAGTTCGTCGCGAGTTGATCTTGAAGTGAGGTGACGACCTTGTCTTTTTTTTCTTCCGCACCTGGCGCGGCGGGCAGCGGCATTTCCGAAGCGAACGGCGTCGAGCTGAGCGGGATCTCCGGACCGCCCGCCCAATTTTCGAGCCGCGCGACCATGCGTGTGCGCTCGCCGAGCGCATCCTTCGCGAGCTCGCTCACCCAATCGCCGATTTCGCGCCGCGTCGCCGCGCGTGCCACTTTTTCCAGCGCTTCGGCGAATTCGGCGATCGTTCGATAGCGAGCATCGGGCGAAAGCTCGAGCGCGCGCATCACGACGTCGTCGAGCGCGGGCGGCAGATCCTTACGCAAGCTACTCGGTCGCGGATAGTCGCCGCGCAAAATGCTCTGCACGCGCTCTTCGGGTTGATCCGCGGGGAACAAGCGCCGCATCGCGAGCAGTTCCCAAAACACGATCCCAGCCGAAAATACGTCCGAACGCTGGGTCAGCCGTTCGCCGCGAATTTGTTCGGGCGACATGTAGCCCATCTTGCCCATGCGCCGGCCGGTGATCGACTCATCGAGTTGTTGCAACGCCTTGGCGATGCCGAAGTCGAGCACGCGCGCGACGCCGTCGACGCCGACCAGCACGTTGGGCGGCGAAATATCGCGATGCACGAGATCGAGCGGGCGCCCTTTTTCGTCCACCGCGTCGTGGATCGCGCTCAGGCCGTGCAGCACGTCCGAGGTGATGCCGACCGCGATCGGAATGGGCACGAAATCCTTTTTCTCTTTGGCTTGCGCGCGGCAGAGCGTGCTGAGCGCCTCGCCTTCGACGTAATCGAGCACGAGCAGCACGTCGCCCTTGGACGCGACCACGTCGAGCGTGGCCACGACGTTCGGGTGGCGCACGCGCGCGGCGAGTCGCGCCTCGTTCAAGAGCATGTCGGTGAATTCGCGATTTTGCAGGAGATGCGGCAAAAGCCGCTTGATCGCGACCACGCGCGAAAAGCCGCCCGCGCCGTCGAGGCGACCGAAATGCACGGTCGCCATGCCGCCCGCGGCGAATTGTTCGAACAGCGCGTAGCGGCCGATGCGCGCGCTCGGCCCGCGCTCGGAGATCGGTCCGTCGACGTGGCTGATCTGTTTCTCGCGCGGCTTTGCTGCGGCGGCTTCGGGGGACGGAGTCGTCGCCGAGCCGAGATCGGGAGAAACGGAAGGCGTGTTCACCAAATCGTGCTCGCTCGGCAACGCGCGCTGTCGAGGAATGAGCACCGGCGCTTCAGCGTCGGCCTCTGCGTCGGCGGGCGGCGGCAGCGTGCCGTCGATCACGATCGCGGCGCCGCAATGCTTGCACGGAACGTTCACGACTCGCCCGCGGACCTTCGAGTCGTAGAGCTTCGTGGGCAACGTACGGCGCGCGCCGCACGCCTGGCAGGCCACGATCATTCCCATGAGGGCCGAAGCGTAGACGTTGCGTAGAAGGAAGGCCAGTCGCGCGCGCTACGCCGGCTCGGCAAATTGGGCTCAAAATAGCCAAAACGCATCGAGATCGGGGAACCAGCTCGGTTTGCCGAGCACGAAATTCACGCCGGGGACGTTGTAATGACCATAACCGACACCGAGCCGCAGGTTGAAATATTGCCAGGACATCACACTGCTCAGCGTCAAGGACGCGGCACCGCGAAAGTCCAGCGCGTCGGTTTGGGCGTTGCCGCGGATGACGACGGTCGTGTACGCGTCCGGGTGCGCTTCGTAGTTCAAGTTCGCCGCGCTGCGCTGAAACACGAGGTAGCGATAATTGGCGACGAACGCCGTCACGCGCGTGTAGCGCCACTCGAACGTCGTGCTGAGCTGATAGTTGTCGACCGCGCCTTCGCCCGCGCTGCTGAAATCCGAACGTCGCAAGCTACCGTCCACGCGCACGTTCGTAAAGACGCTATCCAAGCTCAACGTGTAGCGATCGTTGAAGCGGTACGACATCAACAAGTCGTACGGCACGACGTCGACCGTGGCGTGGTCTTGGGACGAGTCGAGCTTGCGCAGCGACTTGGTGTCGAAGTGAAAAAAAGCGGCGGACGCCGAGATTGCGAACGCTTCGCCTTGATAGAAGCGGAGCTTCGCTTGCAAGTTCGAAACCGCGAAAAACCAAGGCCAGACATAGCTGCCAGCCGTGAGCGGCGAAAAGATACCGTACTCCGCCTTCCAGATGCCGAGCCGCACTTGGTGCTTCGGCAGGGTGTACGCCGTATCGTCCGTGATCGGTTGATCCGCGGTATGAAACGCCGACGCGGGTGGGCTGCGAGTGGCCAAACCAAAAAACAAACCGAGCGCAGAGCAAAGCCGCAAGCGGACGTGTCGCGTGCGCCGAAAAGAGTGCGTATGCACGTTAAAATGGCACCGTCTTGCCATCAGAAGTCGTGCATTGGTTTTGGGTTTCGTCGCACGAGAACGCGCCGTTCGTCGCGCGCACGCCGATCAGCGAGCTGTCCGTGAAGTCGACCAGCAAGTCGCCTTCGCTGGTCGTGACGCGAAGCTCGATCAGCTCCGAGCTCGGGTCGATTTTGAAATCACCCAAAAGGGTGTAATTCGAGTCGTTCACGCTGGCTGCGAGCTCGACCCTGAAAATCAGGGGCAAGCTGCCGATTTGGTCGCCCTGCAGCTGGCCACCGAGGTAAGCGTCGAATTGGCCCGGATTGCCGTCGCTGCCGGTGAGCTCGATTTGATCGCCGTCGAGCGCGTACTCACAGGCGGAGAACGTGCCCCAAACCACCGGATCGATCGTGTCGTTGGTGAAGCCGGCGGTGAGCGTGAGCGCGCCGTTCTCGGCTTGGTCCGGCGTCGGCATCGCGCCCCAGCCGTTGCAGATGCGAGTGATTTGAAGATAACCCGTATCTTGCGTGGTGACCGCTTGACGCACGCTACTCACGCCGGCGCTGTCGGTGCGCGTGCCGTCGAGGCGTTGGTTGAAGGCTTGCACCGCGGCATCGATCACCGACTGATCGATGCCGAGCTTTTGGATTTGATCGTCGAGCTCGCGAGCCGGCGCGACGAGCTCCGAGATCGATTGCGCGTCGAGCGGCGCGGTCGGCGCGTCGTAACGCGCGATGGTGGTCGACATGTCGGGCGGCGTCGGTTTTTGCACGTCCGGCAATTTCGACGAACAGCCGAGCGCGCACGCGAGCGCTGGCCACGAACCAGCGTGCTTCAGGCGCGAGACTCCGAGTTTCGAATTCTCAATTGCCACGAACTTCGAAGAATCCCTTATTTCGTCTCGGCTGTCACCGCGCTCGCGATCGCCGGATTCTCAGCGGGTTTTTCCGCTGGATCGACGAAATTCAAAATCTGCCCGAGGTCGCGCGTACCGGCTTCGTCGCCGCCGAAATCGCCGTGATCGACGCCGCGAAGCAAAAAGAAATAAGCGTGCTTGCCTCGAGCGATCAGCTCTTGTGCGCCGCCGAGCATGTCGCGCGTGTCTTCTTTTTCTCCGCCGAACACGGCGACCGCTTGGGCGTTCGCGAAGTGCTCGGGCTTCGGTCGCCGCGGCGGGCCGCCCAAAATCACCCGCGGGTAGTGCTTGCCGTAAAAGCGCACCAGCGACTCGGCGCGCACTGCGCCCTGCGAATAACCGAAGAGGGTGATGTCGCTCGCGTCGAGCTCGAGCGAAAGTTCGCGGTTGACGCGTTTTATCGCGAGCAAAATTCGCTGATCGAGTCCGCGAATGTCGCTACTCCACTTGAAGCGACCGGGCTTGTCTTTGCATGGCAGATCCCCGAGCAGCGCGATCAACGTGCCGTGCGCGGCCGCGGCGGGCGCGAACGCGCCGGGTGCATTCACGTCGCCGCAATAGCCGTGCAAATAGACGATCACGCGCTGACTCGGCGCGGCCGCGCGGAGCACGCGGACTGGGCGCTCCGATGCGGCATCGACGAGCGTGTAGTCCGGAGGCGTGAATGACGCGCGTACGGAACTCGCGTTTTCGTTTTGGGGTTGGGGCCCCAAAACCTGAGGGTGGGGCCCCGCTGAATTCATTTCAGCGGGGCGGGAGCTGCGCTCCCGATGAGCAGCAAGCGTGGGCGCGGGCGGCGTTGCGTTCGGCTCTCCGTCGGCGCTGGCAACTGCAGAGAGCACGCCGAACGCGACGAAAACGAAGCGAAGTCGCGCGCGTTTCGCCATCAAATCGCGTCGCGCCGCTTCAAAATCGCGAGGATGATCAGCAGCGTGAAGATCATCATGCCCGCGAGCACGGCCGGCGGCAGCCATGCCAAATAGTAGTTCGTGAAGCCCCACGCGCCCATGAAATCCGCGCTCGCGATTTGAGCTTCGGCGCAGCGGAAGTGGCCCTGGGTGATGAAATCCGCGGCGCTCGTCACGTCCGGCTTTTTGATGTCGATCACCCAGGCCGGGTTGTTCATGATCGCCAGCCGCTCTTGCGCGATCACGCCTTGGAAGCCCCAGCGCGCCGGCATCAAATACATCGGCCATTGCAACAGCGCGTTCGTGGTCATCGGCACCATCAAGCCACCGAGCACCACTTGGGGAATCAGCGCGATCGGCGTGAGCGCCATCGCGGCTTCGCTGCTGCTCACGAGCGTGCTGAGCAACAAACCGACCGAAACCGAGTTCATCGCGGTGACGATCAACGTCGCGAGCGAGTTGGCGAAGGCGAGCGCGCCGCCGCTGTAGCCCAGCGCGAAGAACACGATCGCGAGCAAAATCGTGCATTGAATCACGCAAAATAGGCTCAAAAGCAGGAACTTCGAGAACACGTAGTTGAACAGGCCGAGGTTCACCATGCGCTCGCGCATGTAGATTGCGCGCTCGCTCACGATCTCGCGCGCGGCGTTGCTGGTGCCGAACCAAACCGCCGACACGACCACGAAGAAGATCGAGGCCGAGTGATCCGGAGTCGGTTGCATGCTGTTCAGGGTTTGCGTGAGTCCGTCGGCCACGCCGCCGGATTTGCGCGCCAGCTCTTGCAAGGCACCCAAACACCAAAACGGAATCGCGTCTTTCTGCCCGCCGAACACCATCGCCAAGAGCACGCCGATGATCGGTGCTTGCAAGAGCATGATCGCGGTGCCGCCGATGTCGCGCTTTTTGACCTTGAAATAGCGGCTGAAGAGCAAGCCGAATTGGCCGCTCGTGCCGCCGCGACCGCCGGGCACACCGCGTTGTTCCGTCGGCGTGCCGACCGAGCGCCGACCCGAGAACATCTTTTGAAAAACTGGATTTTGCGGATTCAAATACTCCGCGTTCCATTCGCGTGCTGCTTGCGCGCGCGCGGCGTAGCGCGGCGCGTTCGGGTTCTGCGCGCGCATGGCGTCGAAGATCGGACGCTCGCGCAGGTTCAGCATGTCGAACATGTCACGCGGATTGTCGACGGTGTTCGGTTTGCCCTGACGCTCGAGCCACGAACCGAAGAAGCGATAGCCATCGCGCGGCGAGCCGTAAAACGTGAGTAAACCGCCGGGACCGAGCGTGAGCACCAGGTTGAATTTCTCGAACTCGTCTTTGGCCGGCTGATGAATCGTGGTGATGATCGTCTTGCCGGTTTGCTTCGCGAGCTCGGCCAGCAATTGCACGAGCGCGGCGGTGTCGTCCGCGGCAAGACCCGAGGTCGGCTCGTCGAGGAACATGATCACCGGATCGGTGACGAGCTCCATGGCGATGTTGACGCGTTTCCTCTGGCCGCCAGAGAGAATCTTTTTCTCGGGCTTGCCGATCTCGAGGTGCGCGACGTTTTCGAGCCCGAGCTGCCCGAGCGTGGTCTGCACGCGGCGATCGATTTCTTCTTCCGAATAGTCGGGCGGGAGCCGGAATTTGGCGCTGTAACGCACGGCTTCCCAAACCGTGAGCTCGGGATGCACGATGTCGTCTTGCGGCACGTAACCGATCGAGCCGCGGAGCGCGTCGTAAATCGCGTACAGATCTTCGCCGTTGATCCGCACTTGGCCGGCCGTCGGCGGCAAATAGCCGTTCAGGGTGAGCAGCAGCGTCGTCTTGCCGGCGCCGCTCGGGCCCATCAGCGCGATCAAATCGCCAGGCAGGGCTTTGAAGCTGACGTGATCGAGCAGCGTCTTGAGCTCGCCCGGGTTGTCCCGATCCGGCACTTGCAGCAAGAGGTCCCAGGCTTCGATTTCGTAAAGCGGGCGACCTTCCCAGTGCGCGGCGTCTTCGACCACGACCGCGACTTCGCCACCCGCGATCTGCAACAGCAGCGGCATCGGGCCGATCAGGACTTTTTCGCCGTTCTGGACCGGCACGCGCTGCTTCGGCGGAATGCGCTGGCCGCGCACGTACGTGCCGTTCGCGCTGCCCAAGTCTTCGATGAACAATTGACCGCCGGCGACGTGCAAAATCGCGTGCCGGCTCGAGACCTGCGGATGCGGAATTTGAATGTCGTTTTCCGGCGTGCGGCCGACGCTCTTCTGGCCGCCCTGCGCGGACGCCATTTGAATCTGCCCGACCACGGTTTTGTGCTTCGGACGCGGCGTGGGGTTGCTCGAGCGATCGGCGAGCGCCGGATCGCTCGGTTGCTGCGCGTGCACGGCCGTGCCCGGCAGCGGCGCGACCTGCCCGGGAACCGGCGCGACTTGGCCGGGCGCGGGCGCGGCTTGGCCTTGCGCGAAAATCCCCGCCAAGTGCAGCACCAAATCGACCGGCATCGCGACCGGACCGAGCGCGACGAAACCGCGCGGATCGAGCGGCGTCGGCGTATTCGGCGGCAAGCGCTGCTGATTCAGCCACGTGCCGCTGGTCGAGTTGTGATCGGTGACGGCCGGCGGATTGAGCGCAAACGTCGCATGGTGGCTCGATACATTCGGATGGTGAATTGCAATATTCGATCGCGCAGCGTCGCGTCCGAACACGAGCTGACCGGGCGTGAACGGCAATGCGCCGCGCTCGAGCAGCATCAGCGTGATTGCCGGATGTGCCTTGGGCACGCTGGCTTGGCCGACCGCGAACTCGGTGTGAAAGTCGAACGGCGCGGTCGCGCCCGGCGCCATCGGCTGACCCGCAGCGAACGAAGGTCCGACTCCGTGATCGACGAACACGATCGTGCCACCGCCGCGATGCTCCAGGTGCGCGTGCTCCGGCGCGACGCCCGGCGCACCGAGCCGGATGTCGCAATGCGGAGCACTACCGATGAGGACCTGCGGCTTGCCGAAACCCTGAATCATCGCGCTTCACGCTAGTAGAGAAGGCGCGACGGGAAAACAGCGGCGAACAATGCGAGATTTCGGCGCCAAGACGCGAAGGCGCGCCGAGAGCGCCGAGTTTTTGGGGGTTCAGCAGTTCGCGACGCGGCCAGCACTGGTAGCTCGCAGCCCGACGCAGCACGAGCCGGACGTCCCAATGCGAGCACTCTTCATCGCGCCGGCGCGTGCGAAGGGCGTGGGCCAGACGCACGGAAGTAAAACACGGCTATTCGTCACATCTCGCGTCCGCTCGTTCTCTCTCCTTCGCGCCGGAGCGCGCGCGAAGGGCTCGGGCCAGATTCCCGGAAGTAAAACAAAGCATCAGACTCGCCGGACTGATCACGGTTTTCGAAAGTCAGACGACCTACGAAGAACTGACCGAACAGGCGCCGGCTACGCGTCAAGTAGCGCGGGCGGCCAAGCGCTAGAGTCAGCGTAGCGCCAAAAAAATCTCAAGACTCACTGCAGGCGCGCAGTAAACTCCACAGGCCCCAACCGCACGATGGACCCATTCGGCACGGGTGCCCACACACCAGGCGAGAGCCGGTTATTGTTCACGAGCGTGCCATTGTTGCTGTGCTCGTCGCGCACGACGAGGCCGGTGCTGTCGAGCTTGAAGGTGGCGTGCACCGCGGAAATGCGCGGCTCGGCCAGGGCAATTCCGCATTGTGCCGCGTCGCGACCCGCGCGCATTTCTTGACCTTGCAGCACCGTGAATACGCCAGCGGAGCATTGCAAAAGCGCGCTCGACGCATTGCCGCCGTACGGGTTCGGCGGCGGAGCTTGCGGTGACGGCGCTTGTCCGCCGTACACTTGGCCCGGCTGACCCGAGCCGTACATCAACTCGGGAGTGACGCCGACGGCCGGCGATTGCCGTTGTGGAGGCGGGCCGTAGCCGCCGGGGCCCGGCGGTGGGCCGTAACCTTGACCGGGCGGCGCGCCGTAACCGCCTTGCCCCGGATAACCACCGCCGACGACCGGCGCGGGCGGCGCGCCGCCGCCACCACCGCGCTTTTTGCCGCCACCACTGCGCACGATCACGACGATCAAGAGCGCAATCACGACCAGTGCGAGGAGCCCACTCAGAATCATGATCAACGGCAGAGGCTGAGTCGTGCCCTTGAGTTGAATGATGGTCGACGAAGTGACGCCGCTCGTGCGATGCGCTTTGTTGTCGTAGATCACCAGGCGCACGACGGCTTGATCGCCCGAGCCGGCCAGGATTTTGTCCTTATCTGGGGCTTGAAACGAAGCGAAGGTGTCGCTCGCTTCGAGCGCGGTGCCCTTCATGCCCATCGCGATCAGTTGTTGTTGCGCGCGCTTGGCTTCCTCGATGTTGGTGCCAGCGAGCGCGGCAGGCAGGGGTTGATCGGACGGCAAAAAGTAAACTTCCGCGCGATCCTTCTCGCCACCCCAACAAAAATCTCCATAGACCTTGAATTGGCCGTTCGGGTACACGCCGCCCTGCGCTTTCGCAGTCTCTTGCGTGTACGACACGTTCACGTCGAGCGGCCAGGTCGTTGGATCGATGCCGACTGGCACGTCTTTGAACGTGTTGTCGCCGAGGATGGGCGGCTTCACGTTGTTGAACACGAGCTTGAAGCTCTGCGTCACCGAAGGCGAAACGCACGAGGCGCTCCACTTGACGATGTGCATCTTCGAGAAGCGCTGGCGCACGGTGCTCACGATCGCATTCGAGCTGCCGCCCTGACCCTCGCGCATCACGCTGAAGAACCCGCCAATGTCGGTGTTGGCCAGGTTCGTCATGAAATCTTGCGAATTTTGCCGGAATTCGTCGTACGTGTTCAGCGGATACCAGATGCTGATCACCGGGACGGGCGCCTTCGGTAGCGCGGTGTTTTCTTCCGGGAAACGGCCGCCGGTGAGGTATTGCTGGAGTTGCAACGCGCCGGGGCCAGTGGTCGAAGGGTCGGTCCCGCCGAAGCCGTCCGAGAGTACGACCATCGCTTGATGCAGCGGCACCACGACGTCATCGCCGACGTTGCCGAGCGCGCCGAAGCCGTCGGTCGCCGCGGTCTTGATGATGGTGAGCAGCGAGCGATCGCGGCCCGACGATGGATAAGTTTCCTTGTCGGCGTTGAGCGCTTCGGTGGCGTGCGCTTTCTGCGCCGCGCTCACCCACTTCGTGTCCTTCACGACCTGGCGATCGTTGAAGAACATCACATCGACGATGTCGTTCGGGCCCATCGTGGACACGAACTGTTCCGCCAGCGTGCGCGCCTCGCTCAAGCTTCCGCCCATGCGGCGATCGGCGTCGATCAAAATTAGCCACGCGGTGCCGACGCCGGGTTGCTGCAAGCTGTCGCCCCAGGCGGCGTCGCTGACGAACTTCGCGGGCACGTCCGTGCCGTCGACCGCGACGGTGAAGATCGCGTTCGCCGCCGGAAACGGAAACGGTGAGTACAGCGCGAACGGCTTCTCCAACGCCTGACTCATGCAATCGAGCTGGCCGTTGCCAGTGAGCGCCGCGCATGCCGCCGTGGCATCGCTCACGCGCTTGCTTTGCGACACTTCGACGACCGTGGTCAGCACGGGCCTGCCGTTCTCCTGTGCCGCGCGCGGATCGATGCGCAGGATTTTCGCCTCGGGTGAAGCGAACGCGCTGAACGTGCTCAGCCAAGTCGCGAGCAGGCACGAAAACGCGAGCCACGCCTTGGTGCCGAAACGCAGGTCTGAGTTCGAAGGGTGTTTGAGAGAAAGCTGCATCACTGCCCTATTGCTTTCGGGGTTCGCGGGGAGAATGGCGGACGAGACTAAACGATCTTGACGGTCACGTTGAAGCCACCGAAGCGCAACGTGTCTCCATCCCGGAGCTCGTATTTTTTGCCGCGATCGAGCGGTGCGTCGTTCAAGAAGGTGCCGTTCGTGCTGCCGCCGTCTTCGAGTTTGATCCGGCCGGGGCGCGCTGACGCGTAAACGACGGCGTGGCGCGACGAAGTCGTCGGGCTGTCGATTTCGATGTCGAGGCCGGCCGCGGCGCCTTTGCGCCCAAGCACATTTTGCCCTTGATAGATCGGCCAAAATACGCCGAATTCGCTCTGATCGAAGCTGATGAGGAAGCCGGCGAGCGCGCGGATCGCGCCGGCTTCGACGAGTTCCGGATCGCGGCCCGGTCCGGGCGCTGCCGCGGGCGGCGCTGCAGCCGGTGCGGCTGCCATCGGCGGCGCGGACGGAGCTGGCTGCGGCGCAGGCGCGCCCTGACTGCGGCGCACGGCGGCTTCGTATTCGTCCGTAGTAGGCGGCGGCGAAGTCGCAGCGAACACCGACGGATCGTGCGAATGCACGCCGCCCGGTGGAGGTTGCCCCGCGGGCTGCGCTGCGGGCGCGGGCGTCGGCGGCTGCCACTGCGCGGGTGCTTGTGGCGCCGCCTGCGGTGCACCGTACGCTTGTGGTGCGCCGTAGCCGCCGGTTGGTGGCGCGTAAGCTTGAGCCGGTGGCGGCGCGTACTGACCGGGTGGCGGCGCGTACTGACCGGGCGGTGGCGCGTACTGACCGGGTGGCGGCGCGTACTGACCAGCTGGCGCATAGGCTTGAGCTGGCGGCGGCGCGTACGCTTGCGCCGGCGGACCGCCGTAGGCTGGAGGAGCCGGTGGCGCTGCGCCTTGGCCGCCCGAGAAGTCCGGTGCAACCGTGGCGCTGAATGGATTCATGCCTTCGGGCGAGCCAAAGCGCGCGCGGTCGTCAGTCGCGAAACCGCCGGCCGGGGCTGGTGCAAAGCCGCCTTGGTCCGGTGCGGGCGGCGCCCAAGCACCTGCCGGAGGAGGCGGTGGCGCGCCGTAGCCGCCCGGAGCTTGCTGCGCTTGCCACGGCTGAGGCGGCGGCGGCGCATATTGGCCCGGCGCTGGCGGCGGAGCTTGCGGCGCGCCCCAAGCTGGTGCGGGAGCGGGAGCAGGCGGTTGCGGTGCGGGCTGCGGCGGCGCGCCGTAAGCAGCTGGCGCGGCCGGGGCGGCGAGGGGATTGCCGCAGGACAAACAGAACTTGCTGGTGGGCTGATTCGAGGCGCCGCACCGCGTGCACGCGATCATTTGAAAACTCCCGAGCTCGAACGCTGGCCCCAAGCGCGGCCAAGCGCGGGCCAGCATACCCGGTTTATCGCGCCGCTACGCAGTGAAACGCTCGTTTTCGGCCGGTAGCCCTGGCATGTGGCGAAAACCCGCCAGGCAGCGCGGCGAGCAGCGAAAAATCAGCGGTCTTTTTCGTCTTGGATGCGGGCAGCTTTGCCGGCGAGGTCGCGCAAGTAGTAGAGGCGACCGCGGCGAACCACGCCCCTCGACACCACTTCGAGCTGCTGAATGCGCGGCGAATGCAGCAAGAACATGCGCTCGACGCCGATGTTGAAGCTGACTTTTCGCACCGTAAACGTGGACTGCAAGCCCGCGCGGTGACGCTTGATCACCACGCCGCGGAACGTCTGCACGCGGAGCTTGTCGCCCTCGACGATTTGGTAGTGCACTGCGACGGTGTCCCCGACGCGAAACTCCGGCAAATCCTTGCGCAGAGCGGCAGATTCGAGGTTTTGGATGATCGAGAGCGTCGCCATGGTGTCCTGTGCCAATCGGGAAAAGCCGCAAAAGCGGAGCCGTACCAGAGGTACGGCCGTTGACCGGGCGCGGGATTATGCACCCCGAGAACTCTCCGTCAAGCGATCTCCGCGCGCGGTCCGCACCCAAGCTTGACTAGCCGGGCTTTGGCGGCTAATCCGCTCGCCTCTGCTCAGCAGACCGAGCTGATTTCAGCTCGCCGTAACGCGGCGCCGCTCCAACGCGGAACCGCCACTTACCAAGGTCAGTCATCATGAATCAGTATCCGGGCCTCATCGGGCGCAAGCTCGGCATGACCCAAATCTTCGCCGAAGACGGCAGCGTGATTCCGTGCACCGTCGTCGAATCGAACGCGATCGTCGTGGGCAAGCGCACGCAAGCCAAAGACGGCTACGACGCGCTCGTGCTCGGTCTCGGCGAACGCAAAGAGAAGCACACGAACAAGGCGCTCGCCGGCGCGTTCAAGAAAGCGAACGTCACGCCACGCCGCACTTTGCGCGAGCTCCGCTGCTCGGGCGAATTCGCTGCAGGCTTCGAAGTCGGCGCCGAGCTCAAGGTCGATCAGTTCTTCGAAGAGGGCCAGTTCGTGGACGTGCAAGGCGTGTCGCGCGGTCGCGGCTTCAGCGGCGTCGTGCGCCGCTACCACTTCGCCGGCGGCGTGCAAACGCACGGCACGCACGAGTATCGCCGTCACGGCGGCTCGATCGGCACCAACATGACGCCGGGTCGCGTGAAGCTCGGCATGAAGATGCCGGGCCAACACGGCAACAAGACGGTCAGCGTTTTGGGCCAAAAAGTCGTCAAAGTGCTGGCCGATCAGAATTTGATTTTGATCCGCGGCGGCATTCCCGGTTCGCGCAACGGGCTCGTGGTGGTGCACGGCGCGATTAAACGTCGCGGCGGCAAACCGAGCGCCAAGTGAGCGCGGCCGCGCGCTGACGCGTGGCCTTCGAGCGATTGTTTCCGGCGTTCCGCGAGGAACGCGTTTTATACGAAGCCAGCGGCTTGCTCGTCGTGAACAAGCCGCAGGGCATCGTCGTGCATGGCGGTGACGCGGCGCTCGCTTCCGATCTCGTGTCGCGACTCAAAGCGCGGCTCCGTGCGCGCGGCGATGACGACTATCTCGGCGTCCATCAGCGGCTCGATCTCGGTACTTCGGGCGTGCTCGCGTTCACGCGCGATCCGAAGCTGAATTCGACCATCGCCGAGCAGATGGAGGCGCACGAAACCGAGCGCGTGTACGTCGCGGTCGTGAGCCTGACGCCGAAGCGCTCGACGCTGCGCGACGCGGGCGAATTCGAACAGCGGCTCGAAACCGAAAAGGGCCGGACGCGCGTGGTGAAGAGCGGCGGACAGCACGCCCGCACGCGTTACCGCGTGCTCGAGCGCGTGCGCGATCGCGCTTTGCTCGAGCTCCGGCCCGAGACCGGGCGCACGCATCAACTGCGCGTGCATCTGTCGCATGCCGGCGCGCCGATCGTGGGCGACGAGCTGTACGGCGGCGCGCCCGCAGCACGACTCTTTTTGCACGCGCGCGAGCTCGCGCTGAACGCGCCGTCATTGCGTGTCAGCGCGTTCGTGCCCGAAGCATTCGACGACGCGCTTCACGCGCGCGAGCCGCGGCTCGGATCGCTTTCGCGCCTGCGCGAAGCCTTGCTCGACGCAGGCTGTCTGCGCGCGCCGCTCTGCGCACAGCATGACGCGTTTCGAATCGCGAACGACCTGGGTGACGGAATGCCCGGTGTGTGCGTCGATCGTTATCGGGATTTCGCGGTGCTTTCGCTTGCCAGCGACGAAGCCATTGCCCACGCCCAACCCCTCTCGGAAATGCTACACGAGTTTGGCGCGCGCGGTGTCTACGTGAAACAGCGCGCGCGAGCGGATTTGCGCCGCGAAACGCCGGCCGAGCTCGCGCCGAATACGCCGAGTGCGGGCGAAGCGGCGCCGAGCGAGCTGATCGTTCACGAGGGCAGTGCGCGTTTTCGCGTCGCGCTCGACGACGGCTTGTCGTGCGGTTTGTTCTTGGATCAGCGCGACAATCGCGCGCGCATTGCGGCGCTGTGCGGCGGCCAGCGCGTGCTCAATTTGTTTTCGTACACGGGTTCGTTCAGCGTGTGCGCGGCGCTCGCGTCGGCAGCGCACGTGACGAGCGTCGATCTTTCGGGGCCGGCGCTCGCGCGCGCCAGAGAGAACTTCGCGCTCAACGGCCTCAATCCAGCGCTGCACGCGTTCGTGCAGGCGGACGCGATCGCGTGGCTTTCGCGCGCAGGCAAGCGCGCTGAACGATTCGGCGTCGTGATCTTGGATCCGCCGAGTTTTGCGACTTCGGGCAAAGGCAAAACCTTTCGCGTCAAAGACGGCTACGGCGAAGCGCTCGCGCTCGCCTTCGCGTTGCTCGAAGCGGGCGGGCGCGTGCTCGCGGTGACGAATCATCGGCAAACGTCGCTCGGCGCATTGCGCAAAATCGCGCGCGAGGCGGCGCGCGCGGCGGGTCGCGAAATCACGCAGCTCAAGGATTTGCCGTCGCCGCTCGATTGTCCGCCGGGACCGCGCGGGCCGTTTCCGGCCAAGAGCGTGCTAATCAGCGTCAAATGAGCGGTCGTAAAAATCCGTACGCCACGCCGGATCACAAAACCAAGGCCGCGAAGGCGCAAGGGTTTCCGGCGCGCAGCGTGTTCAAGCTCGAAGAGATCGATCGCCGCGTGCGCTTGCTCAACGGCGGGCAAAAGATTTTGGATCTCGGCGCCGCGCCGGGCTCGTGGTCGCTTTACGCGAGCCAAAAAGTCGGCCCGGGCGGGCGCGTGTTCGCCATCGATCTGCAAGACATTCGTCAGGCATTTCCGGCGAACGTCAAGGTCCTGAAAGGCGACGCGCTCGCGCTCGAGAACGCGTCTCTTTCGGAGTTCGCACCGTATGATGTGGTGTTGAGTGACATGGCGCCGAACACCTCGGGTTCGAAAGTGCGAGACCAGGCTTACAGTTTCGAATTGTGTATGCGCGCGCTCGATCTGGCTTACGCGCTCGGTAAGCCGGGCTCACATTTCGTGGCAAAAATCTTCATGAGCGGAGATTTTCCAGAGGCGCGCCGCGTCGCAGGCGAGCGCTACGAACGCGTGCAAGTGATTCGCCCCGAAGGCACGCGCAAAGTGAGCAGCGAAGTCTTCATCGTGGGAATGCGCTCGAAGAAACAAATATGAGCCGCAAATTCGCGATCTTTTTTGGGGGGCTCGCCATGTGCGGCCTTTCGCGGCACGCGCACGCCTGCGGTGTTTCGGGCGTGGACGGCGTGTCTTCGTGCAGCCTCGCCGAGCACAACGAAGCCATGCGCCCGCGCTTTGCCGTGAGCGCGAGCGGGCTCTACACGAACACGAGCTTGCGCTTCAGTAGCAGCCTGCGCGGCGATCAGACGCGCTATGCCGGCATCGCCGCGCTCGCCTATTTGCCGACTCCGGTGCTCACGCTGCAAGTCGGCCTCGGCGCGACCTTCGGCGGCTCACTCGTGATGCCGGACGGTCGTCACGACTTCTCGCCGGGCCCCACCGCGCTGGTCGGCGCCGCCTGGCGCGTTTTCGACAATGACAGCGAGTTCATCCTGCTCACTTCGCTGCTCTCATTTTCGGCCGCGCGCACGCAATTGAACAGCGATCCGAGCGTCGGCTACGAAGCCTTCGATCTGCGGCTCGGCGGCGAATTCGGCACGACGCTGTTCGGCGTTTTACGGCCGTACATCCCGCTGCGCGTGTTCGGCGGCCCGGTGTATTGGAAATATCAGGGGAGCTCGGTGACGGGCACCGATACGCATCATTACCAAGTCGGGCTGGGTTTGGGTGTGCACATCACGAAGCAGTTCGGCGCGTTCGCCGAAGGCATTCCGCTCGGCGAGCGCGCGGTTTCGCTGGGCCTGGCCGCGACGCTCTGAGTGCTTCACCCAATCAGCTCTAAAACGCGCTGCGCCCGGTCAAGGCTTTACCGAGCACGAGCGTGTGAATCTCGTGCGTGCCTTCGTAGGTGTACACGCTCTCGAGATTGAGCATGTGACGAATCGCGGGGTATTCGAGCAAAATGCCGTTCGCGCCGAGGAGCGCCCGCGAGCGCCGGGCGCAGTCGAGCGCAACCGCGACGTTGTTGCGCTTGCATAAAGAGACGTGCTCCGGCAGGAGCTTGCCTTGCTTCTGCTTCAAGCGCGCGTAGTGATAGGCGAGCAAGTCGCCCTTGACGATCTCGGACGCCATCTGCACGAGCTCGGCTTGCACGAGCTGCTTGTCGGAAATCGGCACGCCGAACTGCACGCGCTCGCCTGTGTACGAAAGCGCGGTGTCGAAGCAGGCCTTCGCCGCGCCGAGCGCGCCCCAAGCAATGCCGAAGCGCGCTTCGTTCAAACAGCGCAAGGGCGCGCCGAGTCCGCGCTTGCCGGGCAATAAATTTTCCGCTGGCACGCGGCATTCATCGAGCACGATTTCGCCGGTCGCGCTCGCGCGCAAGCTCATTTTTCCATGAATCAGCGGCGTTTCGAAGCCCTTCGTCCCGCGCTCGACCAAAAATCCAGCGATCGAATCGGCGCTGTCTTCGAGTTTGGCCCAGACCACGGCCAGGTCCGCGAAGGGCGCGTTCGTGATCCACATCTTCGTGCCCGAGAGCACGTAGTCCGAGCCGTCGCGCCGCGCGCGCGTCTTCATCGACGCGGGATCCGAGCCGCTGTCCGGCTCCGTCAAGCCGAAGCAACCGATGCACTCGCCGCGCGCCATGCGCGGCAAAAACTTTTCCTTTTGTGCCTCGTCGCCGAACGCGGAAATCGCGTACATCGCGAGCGAGCCTTGCACGCTGACGAAGCTGCGCAGCGCGCTGTCGCCGTATTCGAGCTCTTGCAGCACGAGCCCGTACTCGACTGGGCTCATGCCCGCGCAGCCATGGCCGTGAATGCTCGCGCCGAGTACGCCGAGCGCGGCCAGGTCGGGAATCAGGTCGCGCGGAAACTGTTCTTTTTCGAACAGCTCGGCCGCGCGCGGCAGGTAGCGTTCGCGCACGAAGCGCCGCACTGCTTGCTGAATCAGTTGCTCGTCGTCGCTGAGCTCGGTGCGGAGCGCACTCAGCGATTCCAGTGCTTCGGCAGCCATCCGAAAACATACCATGCGCCGCGCTTTTGCTCGAAAGAGCGCGATTTACCGCCGATTTTTCCGACCAATCGGCGCGGAAAACTTGGCCCGTGCGGCCCGACTTCGATAAGGCCCGAAGCGATGCCCAGTGTGCGCCTGCTCCCTCTCGCTGCTGCCGCTCTCGGCATGAGCGCGTTCTCTTCGTGTTCGGCTGGGGAAATGGCGAAACTCACCGAAGCGCGCCGCGACGTCGCAGAGCCGATCGCGACGCTCACGATCCCGGCGCCGCCCAGCACGTCGATCGCGACGGCACAGCCCGCTCTGGCGCCGAGCGTCGCGCCCGTCGCGCCCGCGACCACGGCAGGCGACACTCCGCCGCCCGATGACGAATCCTCGGACGACGACGAAGAGCCCGTTTCCGCCGCGACGCGCGAGCTCGGACCGATCGTCGATCCGGCGCATTTGCTCGTGGCGATCGCGCGCGAGACGTTGATTTACGATCGCCCGAGCTTCAAATCGCACAAGATTGGTTATCTGCGCGCCGGCGCTCAGGTGCGGCGTGACGCGGAGCCCGCGAGCCATGAAGGTTGCAAGCTCGGCTTCTATCGCATCATGCCCGAGGGTTACGTGTGCGTCGGTCCGACCGCGACGCTCGATCCCAATCACCCGGTGGCGCAGTTTTCGCGGGTGCGGCCGGATCGCAGCGCGCCGCTGCCGTATCTCTACGGGCGTTCGCTATTTCCGACGCCGCCGTTTTATACGCGCTTGCCGAGCGCGAACGAGCAAACGCAAGAAGAAGTCGAGCTGGCGCGGCACTTGAGCTTCAACACCGCGCGCGCTTGGCGCGATGCTCCGACCGATCCGACACCACCGTTTCTGGCGAGCGGCGGCCAAGCGCCGACGCCGTTCGGCTACGCGCATGAAGCGAACCAATTGACGAACGGCCGCGCTGTCGCCGACAGCTCCTTCGCGCTGCTCGCGATTTACGAACATGACGGGCGCCGCTTCGGGCTCACGACGGACATGTCGCTGTTGCCGCTCGATCGCATGAAGCCGGTCGTGCCGAGCTCGTTTCACGGCGTCGCGCTGAACGACGGCACGAGCTTGCCGATCGTATTCGTGCGTGCGCACAGCGCGTTTCTGTATGCCGGCACTCCGCAAAGCGGGCTCAGCATCACGCGCCCGCTCGCGTTTCGCGAAGCCGTGCCGATCACTGGCAAATCGCAAACGCTCGCGGGTTTGACTTATCTCGAGACCAAGAGCGGCGCGTGGCTGCGCGACGAAAACCTGGTCCGCGTCGATAAAATCAGCTCGAAACCGGGCTGGGTTCGGCCCGGGCGCACCTGGATTCACGTCTCGATCTTGAAGCAGGCGCTCGTTGCATACGAGGGCGAGACGCCGGTGTACGTCACGCTCGTCTCCACCGGCGCGGACGGCCTCGGCGATCCGAAGACCACCCACTCGACCGTGCGCGGCGAATTTTTGATCCACACGAAGCACGTCACCGCCACGATGGACAGCGACGAAGTCGGCGACGAGTTCGATCTGCGCGACGTGCCCTACGTCCAATACTTCAGCGACGGCTTCGCCTTTCATACAGCCTATTGGCACGACAGCTTCGGGCAACCGCACAGCCACGGCTGCGTCAATCTTTCGCCGATCGACTCGCGCTGGCTATTTCATTGGACCGATCCGCCGGTGCCGCAGGCCTGGCACGGCGCGATGAGTCTGCATGGCGGAACGCTGGTGTATATTAGTCCTTAGGCGGAGATCCGCGTTGACGACGACCGCGCCCTGAGCTCGACTCGGCGGCGCATGTCGAGCGATCGCGACTCCGAGCCAGCACTCGACGAAATCAGCGCGCGCACGCTCGCGCACTACGAAGCGAACGCGAGTTCGTTTTGGGAGGGCACGCGCGATCACGACGTGACGCAAAATATCGAGGCATTGCTCGGCGCACTCCCGCGGCGCACTGGGCTTCGCATTCTCGACTTCGGCTGCGGACCGGGTCGGGATTTGCTGACGTTTCGCGAGCGGGGGCACGTGCCGACCGGGCTCGACGCGACGCCCGCGTTCGTGCAAATGGCGCGCGCGAATTCGGGCTGTGTCGTGCTCGAGCAAAGTTTTTTCGACTTGGATTTGGGGGTTGCCTTGTTCGACGGGGTGTTCGCGAACGCGTCCTTATTTCACGTGCCGCGCGCGACCTTGCCGCGCGTGCTCGCGGAGCTGTATCGCGCGCTCGTGCCCGGCGGCGCGCTGTTTTGCTCGAACCCGCGCTCGTTCGATCGAGACAGGGAGGGCTACAACGGCCAGCGCTACGGCTCGTATTTGACGATCGACGGCTGGCTCGAAGTGATCTGCGCCGCAGGCTTCGCGATCGAACACCGCTATTTGCGGCCGCCAAATCAACCCGAAGCGGAGCAGCCCTGGCTCGCGATCGTCGCGCGGCGAGTCTAGTTCAGTTGCAAATGCAACTGGTTTCGGGCTCCTGGTCAGCGCTCGGGCGGTCGTACTGGAGCGAAAGCTGCCGAAGATCGCCGCTGACGCGCCGAGCACGAAGATGGCGAGTGTGAAGATCCAGCCGAGTTTGGTGGCTCAGCCGAGATCTTCGGCCAAGCGTGTGGCGAATTCGTGCATCGAAGTCGTGCTCTTGCCGCTGAGTCGTTCGTAGGCTTGCTGCACGGGGTGCGTCGCGCCTCCGTCCGGGAGTAAGAGCGCGTAGCTTTCCGGGCCGCTCGCGGCGCCGAGTGTATCGCGCCAGGCCGCGCCCACGACTTCGCGCAGCGTCTCGCCGAGATAAGCTCCAACCAATACGCTCGCGCGCTTTGCCCAGGGAGCTGCCGGCGCGGCGCGGCCGGTTTGCGGCGAAATCAAGCTCACGTAGTTGTCGAGCGCGTGCAAACTGTGGAGCGAGCGATCGAGCGGGCCGCCGCCGAACTCCGCGCAATACAGCTCGACCACCGATTGCGCGAACGCGAGCCCGAGTCGTGGCAGCATGCGCTGGCTCGGCCAGTCCGCCGGATCCCATGGCGTGGGCGGCGCGATTTGCATCGTGATCGGCGCGCCGCTCACGCGCGCACGCCGGCTCTGCGCGCCCTCGAACAAGAGCCGCTTGCCTTGCTCGAGCCGCAGTCGGAGCTCGTGAAACGGCGCGAAGCGCGCTTGTTCGCTGTCCACGAAGACGGCTTCGGGGTTCGCCAGCGAGCCAACCCATTGGCCACCGTAGCCCTGGCGCAAACACTCGCCCACGTAAGTCGCGAGCATGACTTGCGCGGGAAATGCCTGCGCTTCGAGCGCTGCGCGCGGCCTTCGGCCGTATAAAATGTCGAGCACCGCTTCGACGCGCGCGATGCTGCCGAGCGACAAATCGAAGGGCGCAAAATGTCGCCACACCGGTTCAGTCGTGAAAAAACCTGCGGCCATCGTGGCCAAGAGCGGAATCGCGTCGGTCGCGCTCTCACCGACCAAGCCGCGCAGCTCGCGCGCCGCGCCGCGTTCGAAGGCGGCAATTGCGCTCGTGTGTTCGCCGCTGAACAAATCCACCTCGAGCTTGTCCCACAACCTGACCGGTGAGCTCGTGGGTTGCGCGCTCACCGCTTCGACTTCGCGCAATGCGACGCCGAGTTGCTGCAACCGATCGCAGAGGTGCTCGGCTTCGTCCGCTGAGAGCGTGCGCAAGCGTTGCCAGGCGGCTTCTGCGTCTTCGAGTCGTCCGAGCCGCGCGCAAGCCAAGCTCAGCGCGGCTTGGGCGTCGAGCGCCTCGGCGTCGAGCTTGAGCGCCAGGCGCGCCGTGGTTCGTGCGCGATCGGGATCGCCTTTTTCGGCCAAAACCGAGGCGCGGAGCGCTTGCAAGAGCGCCGGCGAGGGCCCGGTTTTGGCGCCCAAGCGCGACAGCACCCGCTCGGCTTCGTCGATCGCTTGATGGTTCGGCGCGCGTCGCGCCGCGCGCACCAATGACCAGACGAGCATCAGCTGTACCAAAGGCGAACCTGGATCGTCTTGGTGCGCGTGACGGGCTTGGAGCAGCGCGCGCTCCGGCTGACCGCCTTCGATCAGGAAGCGCGCGCATTCGGCGCGGAGCTCCGGATCGAGCAACGGCGCGTGCTCGAGCCGTTCGATGTGCGCGAGCGCGCGTTCGCGTTCGCCATGACCCCACAGCGCACGCGCTCGCGCGAGCATCGATTCCGGACCATGCCCGCGCATCGAGAGTTCGACCGACTCCGATGTGCTCGGGACGTACGGCTCCGCCACTGGCATCTGCCCCGATGAACTCGGGTCTGGTTCGGGTTGGCGGATCGTATCGCGGGCTGGTTCGGGCAATTCGAGCTCGAGCTCGAACTGCATCGACGCGCTGCGCGCGCCCGGTGCGTAGCTGGGCGCTTGATTCACCGGCGGCGTGAAGCGCGGCACCATCGGCGCGCGCGGAATTTCCGGCATGCTCAAGCTGCGCCGGGGCTCGACCTTCCTGTGCAGAGGCTCGATCGGCGGCTCGAGCTCGGATTCGAGCGCGAGCTCGCCGGCCAATTGATCGTGATCGGTGTCGACCTCGTCCACGCCGAGCTCGATCGTCGGCGCGCTCGATTCCTTGCGCGGCGGTTCGGACCAAGCCGCCGCTGGATCCGACGGCGCGCTCGCCATCGGGCTTTGCTCCGGTGACATCGTCGCGCGCATGAAGCCTTCGCGATCGGGGCGTAGCGTGCCGCGCTCCGCCGCCGAGAGCATGGCATGCGCCTGCGGAAACTCAGGCTCGGCTTCCACCAGTTCGCGCAGGCGGATCACCACGCCGGCCGAGTCGAGCCGCCCGCGTTGATACAAAAGCCGCGTCGCGAAGTAAGTGATCGCGGTGCGATGCACCTGCAGATCCCCGAGCTCTGCAAGCAAACGCTGAGCCGCGTCGATCTCGGCGCGATCGAGTCGCTCTTCGATTTCGAGCAGCCGCGGGTGATCGAGTGGCCCCGAGCCCATCTCGAGATAGTCCCTCGTTATCGCGGCGCTGAGAAGGGTGAGTCTCCCCATTTACACGGGCGGCGCGCCGATCCGCCCAATTTAGCGCTGGTTTCGCCTTACTTTACGCCCGCGCCGGCCGCGTGTTTCTACTGAGTTATCGACTTGACGCAACGAAACCCGATTCCGTGGCTCTGCGCCGTCGGCACGGTCGCGTAGCGAAACGCGGGGTGCAGCCAAGCTTCGTCGGTCGCGTTCCAGGCGCCGCCGCGGATCACTTTGCGTTCACCCGTGGCCGGTCCGGTCGGATTGACCTCGGCGTCCGCGGTGTACGGCCCATACCAGTCCGCCACCCACTCGCCGACGTTGCCGACGACATCGAACGGACCGAAGCGCGAGCGGCCGGCCGGGAATTTACCGACCGGCGCGGTCGTGGCGTAGCCGTCGTCCCCTTTGTCCATCGGCGTGAGCTCGGCGACGTGATGGGCCTTGCCCCACGCGACGCACTGTTCGTCGCAGGCATTCAAATGCTGCGCGGTCGGCGGATCGTCACCCCACGGATAGACACGGCCGTCCGGGCCGCGCGTCGCGTATTCCCACTCTGCTTCCGTGGGCAAGCGTTTGTCGTTGGCCTTGCAGTACGTCTCTGCCATCTGCCAAGTCACGCAGTTGATCGGATGATCTTGTTTGTCGGGATTGGCGCCGGTGCAAAGCTCGGAATAGAGCTTGCGATCGCTGTCGGTGATCTTGGGCCAGTCGACTTCGGTCGGCGCGCGCCGGCATTTACCGACGTCCGAACAAGCCTTGTATTTCTTGGCCGTGACCTCGTAGAGATCCATGCACACCGAGTCGACCTTGACGTTGTGCAGCGGCTTTTGATTGTCGGCGGCGTTCTTCAGCTCGGAGCCCATGAAAAATTGCCCGGCCGGAATTTGCACCATGTCTGCCGGGCAAGTGACCGGAGCCGGAGCAGACGCAGACGGCGCGGGCACGGCAGCCATCGCCGCCGCGGAAGTCGCCGTGGGCGGCGCTTTGCTTTCGCCGTTGTCGTGCTTGCCGCTCATCATGAAAAAACCTGCTGCGGCAACCGCGATGGCCCCGACCACGCCGCCGATGACCAACCCGGTCTTGCTGCCCGTCGCCGCGCCCGCGGCCGTCACCGTCGACGGGCTGCTCGTGCTCGACAGGTTCGCGCCGTTCGTTTGCGACAGGCGCGCCGGCCCGGGACCCGTGCCCGTGAGCGGACCAGGACCCGTGACGCTCGTCGCCGGCGCGAGTTGCGTCGCGCCGTACTCGCCAGTGATCGAGGCGCGATAGCCGCCTTCGCCGTAAATTCCGGCTGCTTGCTCGAGGGCCGACCAAAACTCCTTCGCGCGCGCGTAGCGATCGTGCGGTGCGATTGCGAGTGCCTTCTCGAACACCGCTTCGATCGCATCCGAAACCGGCAGTCCGAGGTTGCGCGGCGTGGGCCGGCGCGTGGGATTGCCCGACGAAAACGCGAGCTGCACCAAGTCGTCGCCGTCGAGCGCGACTTTGCCGGTCATCATTTCGACTGTCACGAGCGCGAGCGCGAACACGTCCGTCCACGGTCCGGTCGCGCCGTAGCTGCGGCTGAATTGTTCCGGCGCGCCGTATTGCGGCGTGAACGAAGTGATGTTCATGCCGGTCTTGGCCATCGCCGCTTTCAGCTGCGTGTTGTCGGTCATCATCTTGGCAACGCCGAAATCCAGCACTTTCAGGGTGGGATTTTGTTGGGGGTTGCCTAGGACGAAAATGTTCGCCGGTTTGATGTCGCGGTGCGCGATGCCTTTGCCGTGCGCGACGTCGAGCGCGTTCGCCACTTGAGCCACGGTCGCGATCACGCGCTCCACGGGCCAAGGCGGCGCGTTCGCGGCGCGCTCGCGCTCGAGCAGTTCGTCGAGGGCGACGCCGTCGAGCCACTCGAGCACCATGTACGGCATCCACTGGCCGTCCGGCGACGTATAAGTGCCGACATCGCGCGCTTGCACGATGCTCGCAGTCTGGCTGCTGAGCTCCGTCAAGAGCGCGCCCTCTTGAATGAACTGATCCTTGAATTGGTCGCGCTGATCGACCGGCGCGGACGAAAGCCCATTGAAGAACTTGATCGCGACCGGCTGATTCCAAATCGTGTGCTGGGCGCGGTACACGACCGCGAAGCCGCCTTCTCCCACGAGGCGCTCGATGCGGTACTTCTCCGCGATGATGGTGCCGACGATGCCGATGGGGTCGCGAGTGCTCATGATGGAATCGCTATCTCAACCGAGAGGTTAACAAGAGTCGACAGAGCAGAACAAACTAGCCGACAATTGCCGGGCTTTTGCCGAGTAGCACGGCGCGCTCGGCCAAATCCGAGAGCAGCCGCGCGGTGCCTGCGAGCAGCTCGTCGTCGAGCGCGAGGCCGAGCTCCGCGGCTGCTTCGATAAGTGCGGCGCGCAGCGTGAGCCGCCGCTCATGGAGCCGCGACAGCGCTGCCGCCGCGAACGCGCCGAGCTCGAGGTAACGCACCTCGTGCTCGGGGCTGCGATACACCAAAAGCGACACCCGCTCGCGCTCCGGTTCGACGCGGCTCGTTTCGTCTTCGGGCAAGCGATGGACGGCAAAGTCGTAATGCACGAGCCGCGCCCCATCGATGAACTCGACGCGCTCGTCGAGACCGAGCTCCGCCGGCACGTGGTGCTTCGGTCGCGCGAGCAGCGTCGCGACTTCGATTTGCAGGGCTTCGTGCCGCGCCAGATCGGAGAGGTACGCTGGCACGGTGTCGTCCTTCGCCCAGCGCGGCAGCGCGAATTCGAGGAAGCTCGGCGTCAAATCTTTCAAGTAGTGCGTGACCGGCGGACGAGCGCGCAAGAACTCGTCGAAGTCCCGCTCGAAGCGCGCGCCGAGCCGCGCGATGCTGCGCGGAATGGTGCTTTCGAGCGCGCCGCGCAGGTTTTGCCGCACGAGCTTCCGATACACGAGCAAGCGCGGGAAATCGCGCTTCAGCGCGCGTGCGTCGTCCGCTCGGACCTCGTGGCGAAGCAACCAGGCGTCGATAGCGGACGCGTCCGTCGCTAGGATTTCCGGCCCGAGCGCGAGCTCGGCCATGGCGGATTCAAGCGCTCTTTGCATTGGGCTCCGCCCGAAGTCGCTCCGCGCGACGCTGCAAAGCGCGCGCTCGTACGTTTTCGAGCGCGCGCACTTCGCGCAACAGCTCCGCCAATTCGGGTACGTTGTTGTCGCGCTCGAGCAAAATCGGCACATCTCCAGTGCGCTCGAGGGCAAAACCCAAAAGCTCGAACACCGGATCGATGATGGCTTCGCCGTGCGTGTCGAGCAGCAAGCCGTCCGTCAAAGTCCGATGCCCGGCGACGTGGATCTCGACCACGCGCTCGAGCGGCAAACGCGCGATGAACTCGCGCGGATCGAAACCGTGGTTCTTCGCGTTCACGTATGCATTGTTTACGTCGAGGAGCAGCTTCGCGTTGCAGCGTTCGAACACCGCGTCGATAAATTCGTGCTCGGCGAGCTCGGGCTCACCCGGATGCGCGTAGTACGTGATGTTCTCGAGCGCGAACGGTCGCGCCAACGAATCTTCCATGCGGCGCGCGCGCTCGGCCACGCGGCGCGCGTTTTCGAGGCTGAATTTCAAGGGCAGAAGCTCGTGCAGCATGCGCTCACCCGCGCTCGAAAAACACAAGTGATCGGAGTGCCAGGGCGAACCGAGGCGCGCGACTTCGGCTTCGAGCGCGCGCAAATACGCAGCATCCGGCTCGTCGATCGCGCCGATCGAGAGTGTGAGCCCGTGCGTGACGATCGGATAGCGCTCGGCGATTTGCGCGAGCGCGGCCGGGTAATAACCACCGCGGCCCAAATAATTCTCCGGCGACACTTCGAAGAAGGCGACTTCGAGCTTCGGCGCGTCGAGCACTTCTTCCAGAAAATCCCAGCGTAGCCCCAACCCGACGCCGCTGAGCGCCGATTTCTCGCTGCGCGCGCTCGGCTCGCGTTGGGGCTCGTGGGCCATGACGGCTCAGCCGCAGGTGCCAGCGCCGCAGCCGGACTTCGCGCCCGCGGCTTTCTTCTTGCCAGCCAGCTTCGGTTTGTCTGTCGCTTTGGCCGGCGTTGCGCTCGGCGCGTCCGTCGCAACGACTTTGCTATCCGGGGTTGCGGCGGCAGCGGGCGCATTGCTCGCGGCGCTCGGCGCGGGCGCATCGGCAGCGGGCTTGGCTTCGTCAGTCGCGGCAGCGGTCGCGGGCGCATCCATCGCGGCAGGCGCAGCAGCGGCCGGAACCTCTTTGGCATCAGCCGGGCTCGCGGCAGGCGCGGTCGAACCGCCGCAAGCGATGAGTCCGGTGGCGCTGAGTGCGGCGAGCGTGACGGCGATCGAGCTGAAGCTGAGTTTCTGGGACATCGAGCGGTTCTCCTTGACGTGACGCGACTGAATCAGCGCGTGTGAAAGTCTCGAAAGTAGCGGTCAATCGTGGGAAGCGCCAGCCGACGCGGTCGCGCCTGGTTTTTCCCGTTCAAGATTTCGCGGCGTGCATAGCGGGTACGCTGCCCGCGGCGGACGGTTTCAGCTCGCGACGATCGTGGAGCGCTGCCGAAAGCTCATTCCTTTGTTCCGTAGAGTTCCACACTTACACGTACCTCGTGCGGCGATTGCGCGGCCTTTTGCCGGCGTTTGTCGCGATTTTCTCGCGCGTCTTCGCTGTCACGCAGCTGAATTTCGTGCGTTTCGAGGGAAACTACGAGCGGGCCGCGGCTTCGGATCAACACCGATTCCGGAACCGCGCGATCGGCGCCGAAGGCGAATTCCGCCTCGAGCGGTGCGCGCTTTTGCACGCGGAAGTGATTGAGCAAGAGATCGCCGTCCGCGTTCGCGCGCACGCGTCGAGTATTGCTTCGGCCTGCGTCGCTCGGCTCCGTGGGCGCGATGGCTTCGGGTGAAACGTCGTCGAGCGCAGTCACCTCGAAGCTCGTGAGCGCGCTGCTTGCGCCGCCATCGGTGATGCCGAGCGCTCGCTGTGCGCGTGCGAGCCATTCACCGGCGCTGTCGTCGTCATCGCCGTCGAGTGCGAGCGAGCCGAGCTCGGCGCTGATCTGTGCGCGGCTTTGCGCGAGCGCTCCGAGCGCGATTTGCAACTCGCCGTGCACGCGCGTGAGCTTCGCGCGCAGCTTGCCGCGCTGGGTCGGAAGCTCGAGCCGAATCACGCTGCGTTCGCCGACCACGTAGCGCGTCGTCGCGATCGCGGCGTCGGGCGTGGCCTCGGCGCTCGCCGGCGGATGCGCGAGCCAGGGCTCGGTGTGCACGGGTTTTGTTTTTTTGGGGGTGCAGCCTGCTCCGACGATTGCGCTCAAAGTGAGCGCGCCGAGCAGCGCGGTCCGCTTGATCGAGGCGAGTCGTTTCAATGCCAAACTCCAATCGCGACCGACCAACCGAAATAGTCGCGCGCGGCGTCCAGCGAGCCGCCGACGCGCCAGTGCGTGCCTTTGGGAAATGAGCCGAACACGTCCCAAGGAAATAATTTCTCGTCGAAGCCGAGCGTGCCGTGCACGCGCGCGCCCTGGCGGTTGCTCGGAAAGCGACTCGGCTCGAGGTACGAGCCGGCGCGCAAGCGCAACCAATTGGGCACCGTCTCCGTCTCGACGCCGATGCGCGGCGAATAGCTCTGCGCCGTGCCCGAGCGCTGCGTCGCGCGTTCGAGAAATGATTCGATGCCGACGGCTTCTTGCGCCGTGCCGCTCACCACGAGCGAGCTCACGATCAACAAATGAAAGCGCTCGAGCGCGGCGTATCGGCGGCGGATTTGCTGATCGGTTTCGTCTTCGGCGCGGCTCAGCGTGGCGTCGTCGAGCGTGGCTTCGGTCTCGAGCTCGGCGTCGAGCGCGCGGGCGGCCGCTTGAACATCGCCGTGCGCGGCTTCGACCCGCGCGAGCTCGAATTTTTTGTAACGCTGACGCTCGAGCTCGCGCCAGTGCAAAAACCGCTTGATTCGTTCGAGCTCGAGCACCGGATCGACCCAGCGCGGATTGAGCGGCCTCGGGCCGAGCTGAATCGCCATGCCCAAATCCAAATCCCAAGGCACCGTGACTCGCTCCGGCAAATACAAATCCGTGACTGGCTCCGGAATCGTGTTGCCCGAGGCGCGCGAATTCACCTCCGAGCGATACGCCACGCCGATGCGAAACTGCTCGTTGTTCGGCCGCAAGAGCAAGCCGAGTTCGTAGCCGTTGCCGACGGTGCTGAACAAATCCTGCTCGTTCGAGGTGAATCCATTTTGGTGCTGCACCGCGAACGTCGCGATGCGATCGCCCGCGCCGACGATGATTTGCCCGTCCGCGAACGCGCGCGCGAGCTGGATGTGCGTGACCGAGATCTGCGCGATCACGCGATCCTTGACCGGCACGGTCGACGCGTTCGCGCCGTTCAGCGCGTACTCCTGCAAATCCGTGGTCAGGCCGAAGCCCCACTTGCCGAGCTGCAAATTCGTCGCCGCGTCCAAAAATACGAAGCCGCCGGTCGTGCCTTTGGGCAAATCGGTGCGCCTGCCGGAGTTGAAAAAATCCGAGTTTTTGAGCGTCGCGGGGAAGGTGACGCCGAGCCCGAGATCGTAGTCGAAGTGACCGTTCGACCAGGGCACGCGCACGGCGGGCGCGGCCGGGTTTTGTTGATCGCCCTCGGTGCCTTCGCCGATCGCGACGAACGCGCCGGCGAGGCCGATCACGCGCGTGCTCGCCAGCACCGGCCCTTGGTAGAGATCGATGCTGTAGTGATTGGTCTTGATCGGTTGACCATCGGGCGGCAATTGTGCGCGCGCGGGCGGCGCGACGGCGAGCATCGTCGCGAGCGCGACGAGCCCCGCGCGCGCGTTCACCGCGCGGCCCTCGCGTGGCGCGCCTCGCGCGCGAGCCGGAGCTCGGTCTTGATCACGCCGATCAAAACGCCGACCGCGCCGGCCGCGAAGATGCACAACATCGGACCGAGAAAACCGAGGGCCGCTGCGCACAGCGTGAGGAACACGAACGTGTCGCGCTTGAAGAGCGGCTGAATGAACGCGAACTTGCCGGTGCCTTGGCCTTGGCTCAGCGGATACTTGAGCAAATCCCCGGAACCGATCCGAATCAGATATCGATATTCGAGCCCGCTGCCGATCAGGCCGGAGACCACCGTGACCGCGCCGGCCGCGAGGTAAAGCGGATTCTCGGTCATGCGGTAGAGGCCGAGCGCTGCGCCGGTGAAGAAGCCGTAGTTGGTCAGATCGTCGCCGACCGTGTCGAGCCACTCGCCGGCGAGCGAGCCGCGATAGGTGACGCGACTCATTTCGCCGTCGCAGCCGTCGAGCACGCTTTGGGCTTGGAATAAAAAGGCGCCAATCAGCAAATTGCCATAGCCGCCCTGCGCCGCGAGCACTGCGCCCAAAATGCCCACGCCCAAAATCCCAATCGAAACTTGGTTCGGCAAGAGCGGCGTTTTGACCAAAAAGCGCGAGATCGACAGCGAAATGTAACGGTTCAAATAGCGCGAAGTCCAGCCGTCTTGCGGCTTTCTGAGCGCGCGGAACAGCTTGCGCTCGGCCTCGCGCGCCGTCCTCGCGTCAATCACCCCGAAGGGTGAAAAAGCGTACGGCGCGTCGTAGCTTTGCACCAGCGGATCGCAGGTCAGATCGCGCTCGCGCGGCGCGCTCGGATCGGCCGAGTCGCGTTCGATCAAGTATTTGACGAGCCCGCGGTGGATCACGAAATTGGCCGGCACGCGCAGTAAATGCGCGCCCTTCGGCGGCTCCGCGAGTACGGGGATTCGTAACCGTGCGTCACGCAAAGCGTCGCCGAGTGCGCTCGCTTCGCTCGCTACGACGATCGCGCTCGCGCCGCCTTGCTGCGCGTCGAGCGCGAGGCGCAGCGCGAGCGAAAGTCCGGCGACGACGCGGCGCGGGTCCGCGGTCGTCGATTCGAGCAAAAGCGCGAAGCTTCGAGTCATGAGGCGCGCGTAAGATACGCAAAATCCGGCGCGGTTTGCCGCGTATTTCGTGCCCGTCGCGCGCGTGCTCGAAGGCTCCTGGTCGCGGGCAGCGAAGCGGCTATAGTCCGCCCGTGCCGTACTCTTCTGAATTCCGCTGTTTCAACGGCTGCGAAGGATCGTGGCCGGTCACGCGACCGATCTACCGCTGCCCGAAGTGCAATGGCCTGCTCCAAGTCGTGCACGATATCGAAGCCTTGAAGGATCGCAGCGGGCCCGCTTGGATGAAGCTGTTCGACGATCGCTATCGGCACAATCAGTGGCCGTACGGCTCCGGCGTGTGGGGCAAACGTGAATGGGTGATGCCGCAGATCTCGGACGAGCTGATCGTCTCGATGTACGAAGGCGGCACGAACCTTTTTTGGGCCGATCGCTACGGTCGCGAGCTCGGGTTACCCGATCTTTGGGTCAAGCTGTGCGGCAATAGCCACAGCGGTTCATTCAAGGATTTGGGCATGACCGTGCTGGTCAGCGTCGTGCGCATGGCCATGCAAGAAGGCCTCAAAGTGAAGGCGATTGCCTGCGCTTCGACGGGTGACACGAGCGCGTCTTTGGCGGCGTTCGGCGCCGCGGCGGGCTTGCCCGTGGTCGTGCTCTTGCCGCGCAACAAAGTCTCGACCGCGCAGCTCGTGCAGCCGGTCGCGCACGGCGCGCTCGTGCTCGGCCTCGACACGGACTTCGACGGCTGCATGGCGATCGTGCAAGAGCTCGCCGCCGAAGGTCAGGTCTATCTCGCCAACTCGATGAACCCGCTGCGCCTCGAAGGGCAGAAAACCGTCGGCATCGAGATCGTGCAGCAGTTCGATTGGCAAATCCCGGACTACATCATCTTGCCGAGCGGCAACATGGGCAACGCCTCGGCGATGTACGCCGGTTTCAAGATGATGCGCGAGCTCGGCATCATCTCGCGTTACCCGCGGCTCGTCGTGGCGCAGGCCGAAAACGCCAACCCGATGTACCGCGCGTGGACCGCCGGCAAGCGCGAAGTCGAAGCAATCCAAGCCAAACCGACGCAAGCGACCGCGATTCAAATCGGCAATCCCGTGAGCGCGCCGCGCGCGCTCGTCGCGCTCGAAGAAATGAACGGCATCGTCGAACAAGCCAGCGAGCAAGAGCTCGCCGACGCCGCTGCGCGCGCCGATCGCACCGGCATGTACACGTGTCCGCACACCGCGGTCGCGCTCGCGGTGCTCGAAAAACTCGTCACTCGCGGCGTGATCCAGAAAACCGATCGCGTGGTCTGCGTCTCGACGGCGAACGGCCTCAAATTCACCGAATTCAAAGTCGGCTATCACGAAGGCACGATCCCGAGCGTCAAATCCACGCTCGCCAATCCCCCGATCATGCTCCCGCCCAAATACGGCGACGTGATGGACGCGATCAGCAAACGCTTCGGTTGAGTTTTTTGGGGTTGCCCCGCGCCGAGCACGACGCGAGACGGGGGCGTGCAGCTATTTCGTTTTGGGGGCGGGGCCCCAAAACCTGAGGGTGGGGCCCCGCTGAATTTATTTCAGCGGGGCGGGAGCTGCGCTCCCGACGACAGAGCCCCCAAACGTCCGGCTACGCCGTCCGCGGAGGCCCAATCACTCGCGACGAGCTTTGGCGAGTTCGTCGCGCACGGCTTCGAGTTGCATGAGCATGAGCTTGTCTTTGGGGCGTGTCAGTTTTCGCTTGAGCTCGATCAGTTTATTCAAGTGCGACTCGTTCGGTGCGAGATTTCGCGGAATCATCCCGATAGACTGCGTTCAATTCACGCAATGCTGCCAAGAGCCGTGCGACGTTTTCCGGGCGGCGATCGTGCACCAGATCGAAATCTGGGTCGTGATCGGCGCGCGATGCAGTACGGCGGCGACGCCGCCGACCACGATGAAGCGCACTTGGTGGCGGGTGAGCGCTTCAATCAGTCGGTAGAAGCGGTTGTCCAACGCGTTTCACGCTTTCTGCCAGCTCGAGCATGTCCTCGAGCGCTTCCAAGCATTCGAGCGGCGTGTTCTTCAAGAACGAGCGCGTGAGCGTGCGATCGACGCCGTTTTCGTCGTAGTCCTCCGGCGGGGGAACGAGTGAATCGTCGGCGTTCGGCTCCATGCGTGCAGTTTAACAGAGGCGGCGCATCGCGAAAACGCGCCGAAAAGCGCGAGCGTGCCGCAGGGCCTCCGCGGACGGCGTAGCCGGACGCTTGGGGGGCCCCGCGCGCGCAGGCCGCGCAAGCGGACGAGCACGCGGGCCGCGCCGCGCCGAGAACGGCGCGGGGCATCGAGCAAAACGAATGGGTGACTAGAACGTTAGGCGCGCGGCTGCGCCGCCGCTTTCGCGGCCGACGTACGGGATGACGTGGAACGTGCCTTTGGGCGGCATGTGAAGTTTGGCGGCTTTGGCGGGCGCCGAAGTGTCGTCACTGCTGGTGAGCAGGACGATGCCGGTGACGCCGAGCGTGACCGCGACGCCGAAGGCCATGTCCGAGATCAGCGCGTTGCGCTCGGTGTCGTCGGCGTTGCCGGTGGTCGGGTTGCTATCGAAGTCGCTCTTCGACTGCAGCGCTTTGACGCCGAAGATCGTGCCGACGATCGCACCACCGGTGGCGATGCCCAAGGTGACGTAGGCCGGCACCTTGCTGTGCTCGGCGGGAGGCGGCGGCGGAGGCGGAGGAGCCGGCGCGACTTCGGGTTGCGGCGGCGGCTCGGGCGCGGGCATGACGTGCGGCGCGAGATCGATCTTTTGCTCGGTCTTCGTGCCGCCTTTCACGTCGAGGTCGAGCTCCTTGGCGTCGAAGCCGGGCGCGACGAGGCTGATTTTATGCGGGCCGGGCGCGAGCTTCAGCGTGATTGGCAGTGGGCCAGGCTGCGCCGCGCCGTCGACCGTGAGCTGCGCACCGATGGCGGCGCTGCTGATCTTCACTTCGCCGACTTGACCGGCTTTGAGCGTCGCCACGCGCGTCTGTGCGTCGCCGAGCTTTTCGTCACCGAGACGACTCACGTTCGGGTCGGCCAAGAGCGCTTCGTAGGCCTTGATTGCTTCGTCCGTCTTGCCTTGTTGGTCGAGCGCCTTGGCCGACCAGTACGCCGCGGCCGGCGTCGGGATCAGCTCGAGTGCTTTCTGGAAGTTGGTGTAGGCGCCGGCAAAGTCGTTCGCGGCGTAGGCTTTTTCACCTTCCGCATAGGCTTTGCGCGCGGCGTCGCGGGTCTTCTTGTCGGGCTTGGCGGCTTCCGCCGCGGCCGGCTTCGCTTTGGTATCGGCGGCGGCGGCGTTCGGCGCAAATGAAGCGACGCCGAGCGCGGTCAGTGCCGGCAGCGCGGTCAGCAGAACGAGACGAGAAAATGGCGCAAAGGGGGTGGAACGTCGCATGATGCCTCCGCCGCCCGGGAGCCCAGTGCGGCTAGGGGAGCCTACACCGATGACCGCGCGCCTTGATCGAGAAATTTTCGGCCCCCAGCGGGCGAGGACCGAAAATCTTTCTCCTTGTCCCCGCAGTCTGTCAGTCGATGTCTTTCTGGTCGCAATCGGCCGAACCTCGCTTGGGCCGATTGTCCGCTATGGATGCCGGGGACAGCCCTGGTTTCGCTATAGTCTCCCGGCCGGGTGGCACCGATTGACGCTGAACGCTAGCCGCAAGCGACAGTTGACCGCCTCGGCTTCGCCACCTTCGAGCTGATCCTTTTCGTTCCTGTTCGATCGCGATGAACCCTGACCTGCCGAACGATCACGAGCCCGTAGAGGAGGCGCCTCCGGACGCTACTGGCGACGGCGCGCACGTGAGCGCCGTGCCGAAGCGCCGCACGTTGCCGCCCCCCGAGTGGCAAGCGCACGAAGGGCCGCGCTCGGCGGCGTCGCTCGCTTTGCAACGCTACGAGCTCGATTTGCCGGTGCCGCATCGGGTCGGGCCGCGCGCGGAGCTCGCGTCACTCGCTGCGCGGCTGGCTGCGGCGAGCGCGAGCGGTGACGGCGAACGCGAGCGTGTCGCGGCGGCTTCGCTTTCGCGCGCGCTCGCCGCGCGCGGCACCGAGCTCGAACTCGCGACGCGCTACGCGCGCCGCTCGCTCCTGCTCGGCGAAGATCCGGTGCTGCGTGAAGAGCTCGCCGGTTGGTTCGCGAGTCTCGGCGAGCCGTCGCTGGCAGCGGCCACGTTGCGCCCGCTGCTCGCCGGCAAGAAGGGCGCGGACGCCGCGGCGCTCCACTCGCGGCTCGCGGTGCTGCTCGGCCGAGCCGGTGACGCCGAAGGCCAGCGCGAGGCTTTGACCCAAGCCGCAGCCGAAAATCCAGCTGAATCTCAGCCACTCGAGTTGATCGGCGCGATTGGCGCGTGGGCGCCGGAGGTCGTGCCGGGGCAGAGCGCGGCGCACGCCTACCTCGAGGCAGCCGAGCGTCGCGAACGGCTCGGCGAGCGCTCGAGCGCGTTCGAGAATCTGCTGCGCGCCTACGAAATGGCTCCCGATTTCGCGCCCGCCGCCGAGCGCTTGGCCACGATCCTCACGCTGCGCAGTCGCGCCGGCGCGGCGGACGAAGTGCGCCGCGGACACGCCCGCGCGCTCGGAGAGGCCGGTCGCGCCGTGCATTTGCAACGCATGCGCTCGGCGATCACGGACGGCGATTTGCCGCGCGCGCTCGGCGCTGCGTTCGACGCGCGGCTCGAAGCCGAGGTCGATCTGAAGAGCGTGCTCTCGGCGATCGAGCGCAAGGAAAGCGCGCCGCTCGCCAGCGACATCGGTTTCGACGAGCTGCTCGAACGCACCGGCTTGCACGAGCTCTATGCGGCGCGACTCGAGCTCGCGAGCGAGCTGCTCGCGGGCCGCGAACGCGCGCGCGTTCGGCTCACGCTCGGCCGGCTCTACGCGGGACCGCTCGGCCGGCTCGATCGCGCGGTAGATGCTTGGATCGAAGCGCTCGTGGCCGAGCCGGGGAACCTCGAGGCCAAGACTTTTCTGCGCAATCACGGCAGCGCCACGCGCGACCAAGCTCCCCTCGTCGAGGCCTTGATCCGCGTCGGTGAGAGCGACGGCGGCCACGAGCGCGGCGCTTGTTTGCGCGAGCTCGCGATTTTGGCCGAAGAGCGCCTGGCCGATCCGGGCCTTGCCAGCTGGGCGATCGAGCGCGTGCTCGAGCACGAGTCCGACGAAAGCTTGGTCGCGACGCGCGAGCGCCTCGCGCCGCGGCTGGCCGCGCAGAACGAAGCGTTGCAGGCCGCCGAGCGCGAGCTCGAGCGCGTGCACGGCGGCGATCGGATCGAGTTTTTGTCGACCCTCGCCACGCTCTTACAAGGTCGGCCGGATCGCGCGGAACAGCTGAGCGACGTGCTCCGCGAGCTGTGTCAGCTCGCGCCGGGCGACCGCGGATATCAGGCCGCGCTCGAACGCGTGTTCATGCGCAAAGGGCGCTACGCCGAGCTCGAGACCGAGCTCGAGCGCTTGGGCGAACGCGCGGGTTCGGTGGTCGAGCGCGCGCGGCTCGCGCTACTCCGCGCGAACGTGCGCCGGCGCCGCGGCGATCTCGGCGGCGCGCTCGCCGATCTCACGCCGTTGATCGACGAGTCGGGTTCGCACGTCGCGGTCTGGAGTCTGGCGCTGCTGATCGCGGCGCAAGAGGGCGTGAGGCTCGTGCATGCGCGCGCGCTACTCCGCGTTGCGGCGCAGCTCGCGCCGCCGTTCCGCGCGATTTTGAGCAGTGTCGCGGCCGAAGATTTGTTGGGGGTGGGGGAGCTCTCGGCGGCGCGCGCCGCCGCGGATCAGGCGTGTCACGCCGATCCGTCGCTGGCGCGGCCCGTCGCAGCGCGCGCGCGCGTCGGCCTGGCCACGAACGACCGCTGGGGCGCGGAGGCGATGGAACGCGCGATGGGCGTGATCGTGCCACGCGCCGAGCTGTGCCGCGCGCTCGCTGCGACCTACGAAGCGCTCGGCGAACCCCTTTTGGCGATGGCCTTCACGCAGCGCTTGATCGCGCTTCGGCCCGGCGATCTCAAAGCCGCTCGCGCGCGGCTCGAGCGAGTCACCCACGCGGGTGACGGCTCGCGGCTCGCGGATGCGCTGGCCTGGCTCTTGTCGCAACCCGAGCCGCTCGAAGGGCTTTCGGATTTGCTGGACACGGCGCTCCGCGCGCTGGCCAAGCTCGATCCCGGGCGCGCCGGCGGACTCGCGCGTCGCGCGCTCGACGTGGTCGGTCCGCGCGCGCCCCCGCTGCGCAACGCGGTGCTCGCGGTCGCCGACGCGACCGGCGAACGCGGGCTCGGCATCGCCGCGATCGAGCGCTTTTTGGCGGCGGGCTCTGCCGGTGCCGAGCGCCCCGAGCTCTTGCTCGATTTGGCGCGCCGTCGCCGCGCCTCGGGCGACGCCGATGGTTCGGCGCGCGCGCTGCTCCGCGCGGTGCGCGAAGGCGCGCCCGCGGCCGCCGTGCTCGCCGAGCTCGACGTCGCGCCGCCAACCAAGTCTTCGGATGGCGAAATTTCGCTGCTCGAAGCCCGCGCCGAAGCGTTGAGCGGCTCGCTCGACGCCGACCAGGCCGGCACGGCGCTGGCCTGGCGCGAAGTCGGCGCCGCGCACTTCGATTTTGCTTCCGACATGCCGCGCGCGGTGCGCGCCTGGGAGCGCGCCATCGGGCTCAATCCCGAGCGCGGAGTCGAATGCTTCGCCGCGGATTTGGTTTCGTTCGCCGGCCCGGACGGCGCGCTGCCCGTGCTGCTCGAGCTCGCTGAACGCCGCTCCTCGCCCAGCGAGCAGGCGCGCGTGCTGGCCGTCGCGTCCACGATCGCGCTCCACGCGGCGAAGAATGAGATCGCGTTCCAGGTCGCATCGCGCGCGCTCGAGCTCGACCCATCGCGGGCCGACGTCTTGGCCGTGGCCGAACGCAGCGCGAGCGACGAGCAAGTTCCGGCGCTCGAAAAACTATATCAACAGCTCTCCGACGCCGCGCTCGGACCGTACGGTGAACGCGCGGTGCACTATCGTGCCGCGCGCCAGCTCGAAAAGCGCAACGCGATCGACCGGGCGCTCGCGCACGCGGTGCATGCCTTCGAGGCCGTCCCGTCCGAAGGCGTCGCGTTCGTGATCATGGCACGTCTCGCCGAGCGCTCCGCGCAGGGCGCGGAAGTGGTCCGAGCGATCGAACGTGTGGCGTTGAAACACGCGGCGCCGGACGCACGCGCGTCGTGGCTGCGCCGCGCCGCGCTGTTTGCTGGCCCGAGCGAAGAGGGCAGGCGCCAGCGCGTCGAGGTGCTCTTGCGCGCACTCGCCGTGAGACCCGATGTCGAGCTGGTCAATTCCTTGTCGGACGCGCTCCGCGAGCTCTTGTCCACGGCGATCGACGATCGCGAGATCTTGCAATTGCGCTTCGAACGCGCGCTCGCGTCGCTGTTGCCGAAAGTGGATGGCCCGGAAGGCGCGCGCATCGCGCTCGCCTGCGCGCTCGCCGCGCTGCGCACCTTCGGCACGGCGCGGATCGCTTTGTCCGCGCTCGAGCGCGCCGTGCAATGCGACGGGGATTTGGAAGAGTTCGCGCAGCTGTTCGAGGATGCGCCCGCTTTGTCCGCCGATCCTGGCAGCGGGGACTTCGTCGCGCGCATGCTGGATTTGGCTGGGCAAAAGTTTGGCGGTGCCGGTCCGACCGTGCTCGATCTCGCGGCGCGTATCGCGGCCGCGCTCGGCGAGCGCCCGGCTGAAGCGCGGCTCTTGGTGGCCGCGGCTCAGAAGGATCCCGAAAAGGTCGAGCTCGTCCGGCGCGCCGAAGCGAGCGCGCGTTCGCTCGGCGACGCCGAGTTGCTCGAAGCCGTGCTCGACGCGGTGCCCGCGCGCGAACGCGTCGATGCTCTGCTCACCATTGCCGACGCTGCCGAGAAAAACCAAGACACCGAAGGCGTAGTCGCCGCGCTCCGCCGCGCCCGCGCGATCGAAGGCTTGAGCGACGAAGCGCGGCGCCTCGTGTTCGCGCGCCTGTGCGACATCTTGCGCCGCGCGGGGCGGCGCGATGAGCTCGAGCTCACACTCGAGGCCGAGCTCAGCTCGGATGACTTGAGCGTCGACGAGCGAGTCAAGGTCGGCGGCGAGCTCGCCGCGCTGATCGGCGCGCGCGGCGAACCCGAGCGCGCGCTACAAATCCTGCAGCCATTGATCGCCGAGCGCCCAGACGACCAAACGCTGCTCAATGACGTCGTGTCGCTCGCGCGGCAAGCGGGCGACAAACCGCGTCAAATCGAGGCCCTCGCGCGGCTCGCGGACGTGACGCGGGACGCGAACGAGCGGCTCGCGCTGCTGCGCCAAGTCGCTCGATTTCTGGACGAGAGCGGCGACGAAGCGCGCGCGCTCGCGCGCTGGCAGCAAATCCTCGAGCTCGAGCCGAACGACATGGGCGCGCTCGGCGCGCTCGAACGCGACGCCGAGCACCGCGGCGACTACGAAGCGCTGGTCGCATTGCTCGCGCGGCGTGCCTCGCTCGCGAGCATGGTCGACGACGTGCGCCGGATTCGCTTGCGTCGCGCCACGGTGCTCGAGCAGCGCCTCGGTCGCGCCGACGAAGCGCGCAACGAGCTCGAAGCATTGACCGCCGCGACTGGTGACAATTTGAGCGTGCTGCGCGTGCTGGCCGATCTCAACGAGCGGCTCGGCGCGCCGCTGCGCGCGGCGCCGCTCTGGCTGCGCGCCAGCGCGATTGCGCAGGATCGCGCGGAAGCCGCGGATTTGTCGCGTCGCGCTTGCGAAGCGTACTTGAACGGCAGCGACGTCGACTCGGCTTGGCGCGTGCTCGAAGGCATGGGCGCGTGGGCACAGTCGCCGAAATTGCTCGAGCTCGTGGTGGAGGTCGAACGCCGGCGCAATAACCCGCAAGCGTTATCCGAAGCGCTCGACGAACTCGCCACCGCGTCGGCGGCCTCCGAAGAGCAGCGCGCGAGTTGGCTCGTCGAAGCGGCGCAAGCCTCGCTTTCGGCGGGCACGCCGGATCTCGCACTGGCGCAGGCGACGCGTGCCGCGCGCATCGCGCCGCGTTCGCCGCCGGCGCAGTTGCTCGCTCGTCAGCTCGAATACCTGAGCCACGGCCCGGGTGACGTCGCGGATGCGCGCGTCACGATCGCCGAGCTGAACGGGATCCAAGGCGCGCTCGAAGCCGATCAGGCCGAGTTGCGCTCGTTCCTCTTGGCCGAAGCGCTCGACATCGCGTTTGGTGATGGTGCCGGCGAATCCGAGCTCGAGCGAGCGTGGACCGAAATCGGCGAACGCCCGCTCGTCGCGCTCGGCTTGGCCGAACGCAAAGCCGAGAGCGAGCCCAACGGCGCGCTGCGCCTGTTCGACATCGCGCTCGGCGGCGATTTGCGCGGCCTGCGCTCGCGCGGCAAAACCGCGCTTTACGCCGCGGAGACCGCATACCAAATCGGTAACCAGGAACGCGCGCGCGCCTACCTCGCGATCGCGAGCAGCGAGCCGGAGACTCGCGACGAGGCGCGCCAGGCGAGCCTGCGCCATCGTCCGCCACGCGAACAAACCTCGACCTTGCTCTCGCGCGAAGATCCCGAAGACGGCTCGGTGCTGACCGAACGCGGGCTCGGCACGCCGCAACCGGCGCCGGTGCGCACGTTGCTTTCGTCGGACGCCGGAGATGCCGCTGCAGTCGCTGCGGCCGATCTCGCTTCGCGTGGCGGCGCAGTCCCAGAGCAAAGCTCGAGCAGCTTGCCCGCAGTCGAGGAGAGCTGGGCGCGGGAGGCGATGCGTCAAGCCACGCCCGCGCCGCAGCCGGTCGCGGCAAGCGCTTCGGCACCGAACACGGCGGCACCGCCCAGCCCGACTTACGACAAACCCACCCCCGCGAGCCTGGCTGGCGCGCGCCCCAACGTCTCGGGTCGTTACTCGCTCTCACCGCCGACGGAAGAAGTGATCGCGCCCGCGCCACGCGCGCAGAGCATTCGTCCGCAGCCGACCCAAAGCGTGCGCCCGCAGCCACAGACCCAGACGCTCGACGTTTCACAACATGCGCAACAAGCCGTGATCGCCGCACAGCGCGTGCCCGAGCAGCCGGTGGCATCGCCAATTGCGAGCTTGCGCGAGCCGGCGATGCCACCTGTTGCGAGCGCGGCGCAGCCCCCGTCACCGCGTCAACAGGAACGCCAAAGTGGCTATTTTCCGGCCGCGACTTCTGGCGAATCCGCGCTCTTTCAAGCCCTCACCGACGGCTCGCTCGAGGCGGGCATCGAGCTCGTGAAGGAGCTCGAAAATCGCACCAGCCGCACGCAAGATCTGGTGCTGGTTTGCCGGCGCGTCGCGCTTTTGGTGCCGGGCGACGCTTGGGCCGTCGGCAAATTGCACGAAGCCGCGCTCGCGGATCGCAACTTTACTTACGCGCGCGCGGTGGAACACGTGCTCGCGTTGCTCGCGCCGGGCCGGCAGCGCGTCGAACCGCCGCCGCTCGCCGAGCAAGTGGAGCAACCGGATGCCGTGCGCGCGATGCTGTTCCGCGACACGGTCGGTCCGGTGCAAGAAGCGCTGGCGATTGTCTGGGAAGGCGCCGAACACGTGTTCCGGCGCGACGTGAGTACCTACGGGGTGACCGGCATGGAGCGCGTGCAGCTCGGCGCGCAAACGCCGCTCGCGCGCGTCTACGCCGGCGCGGCTCGGGCGCTCGCGCTGACGCGCACGCCCTTGTTCCAGCGCCGGAGCGCGGGCGCGATCACCGTGAATTTGGCGCTACTTTCGCCACCAGCGGTGATCTTGTCGGGCGACGTGCGTCAGGAAACGCCGGAGCTACGCTTCCACCTCGGTGCCATGCTCGCGGCCACGATTCCGCAATACGCGCTCTTGTTCGGCTCGCCGGAGTCGCAGGCGCGCGCGGTGCTCAAGGGTTTGGGGTTTGCATTCGGTCCGCCGCGCCAAA
>DATATR010000059.1:0-5441 GCA_036268695.1 Polyangiaceae bacterium
CCGTGCCCGAAAAATCACCGCGCAAGAGACCCAAAGCGATCGTGCTCACGTCGCACCCCGGCGGGCACGGCCCCAAACCCATTCCCATCGTCTGGGGCGCACGCGAGCCGATGACGCGCGGTCCCTTGATCGGCACCGTGACCAACAAGGCGCAGCGCAACGTGATCGGCACGCACGCCGGATCGTACTCGGTGTATCGCGCGGTCGCAGTCGCTGCCGGCGCGCTCGATCCGCTGCGCAAACCCGATCTCACGAACACCGCGCCGACGCATGTGCTCGGCCCGCACGAAGCCTGGTTCGACCCGGCGAAGATCGTCTCGCTCGATCCGTTCGGCGCGATCGTGAGCCAAGTTTTCGAGCCCTATTTCGTCCAAGGCTACGACATTCGCCCGACCATCGCGGTCACGCGCGCGCACATCCAATTGCCCGAATTGGTCGACGCGGTCGAAGCCGGGCGGCTCAAAGTGGACGGGCACGTGCTCAAACCGGGCGGTTCGGTCGTCGTCGTGAAGGCCGCACTCGAACCGGTTTGGTATCTGCCCGGTGTAGCCGCGCGCTTCGGCTGTGACGAAGCCGATCTGCGGCGCACGTTGTTCGAGCACACCGCCGGCATGTTCCCGGAGCTCGTCACGCGTTCGGACCTCGAGGTCTTTCTGCCGCCGATTGGCGGCGCGACCGTGTACATGTTCGGCAACGTGTCCGGCATTGCCGATCCTGCGCAGCCACTCGCAGTACGCGTGCACGACGAATGCAACGGCTCGGACGTGTTCGGCTCGGACATCTGCACTTGTCGCCCGTACTTGGCGCACGGCATCGAAGAGTGCGTGCGCACGGCCCAAGCCGGCGGCGCGGGCGTCATCGTGTACAACCGCAAAGAGGGCCGCGCGCTCGGCGAAGTGACGAAATTCCTCGTTTACAATGCGCGAAAACGCCAGGCCGGCGGCGATCGTGCCGACCAATATTTCGCGCGCACCGAGTGCGTCGCGGGCGTGCAAGACATGCGCTTCCAAGAGCTGATGCCGGATGTCTTGCATTGGCTCGGGATCAGCAAAATCGATCGCTTCGTGTCGATGAGCAACATGAAGCACGACGCGGTCGTGCGCGCTGGCATTCGGATCGAAGAGCGCGTGCCGATCCCAGACGAGCTGATCCCGGCGGACGCGCGTGTGGAGATGGATGCCAAGATGGCCGCCGGCTACTTCACTGAAGGCGCCGTGCCGGACGGCAACGAGCTCGCGAAAGCCAAGGGTCGCGGACTCGAAGGGTGAAGCGCGTGAGCCCCAGCGCCGACGATCTCGAGTACGAATATTTGCAAACACCGCGCGCGATCCGCGAACGGAGCGAACTCGTCTTCGAAGCGGCGCAGCGTGACGAGCTCGTGCACTTTGGTTTGGATGAATCGCGGATTGACGAAATCGCGTCGCGCGTGCTCGCCGTGACGAAGCAAGCTTATCCAGACTTGATGCAGATTCCGTATCACGGCCGCTATCGCCACATCGATGCCGGCGGGGTCGCGCGATTGCGCGATTTCGAGGCGCAAATCAGCGATTTTTTGGGAGAAGAGCAACTCGCGTCGCGCTTCGAGCTGGTGATCACGAGCGTGCTGCTCGACGCCGGCGCCGGGAGTGATTGGCGTTATCGCGGTGCGGACGGTGGAACGTACTCGCGCTCCGAAGGCTTGGCAGTCGCCAGTTACGAACTGTTCATGCAGGGCTTGCTCGGCGGGGACGAGCGCGCACCGAGAGCTGACGCCGGCGGGTTGTCGAAGCTGAGCGGCGAGGCACTGGCACGCGCGTTCCAAGTCAGCGCGGAAAATCCGCTGACGGGCCTCGAAGGTCGCGCTGAGCTCTTGCGTCGACTCGCTGAAGTGGTCCGAACTTCGCCGAGCTATTTCGGCGCGGACGCGCCGCGGCTCGGCAATCTCGGCGTGTACTTGCTAAACCTCGCGCGCAATCAGCGCTTGCCAGCCATCGAGATTTTGCGTGCCGTGCTCGCTGCGCTCGGTCCAATCTGGCAAGGCCGTCCGCGCTTGGCCGGTAAAAGCTTGGGCGACGTGTGGCGTCACTCGCGTTTTGGCTTCGTGCCGTTTCACAAGCTTTCGCAGTGGCTCACGTATTCGCTATTCGAACCGCTGGAAGCGGCGGGCCTCACCATCGATGATGCCAGCGAGCTCACCGGCCTCGCCGAATACCGAAATGGCGGCCTTTTCCTCGACGGCGGCGCGCTTTCGCTCAAAAATCCAGAAGCGGTCCACGCGCGCCATGCCGTCGATTCGGACTTGGTGATCGAGTGGCGCACGCTCACGATCGCGCTCTTGGATCGCAGCGCGCGAGCGGTTCGCGCCGAGCTCGGTGTGTCCGAAGCCGAGCTGCCGCTGGCGCGCATTCTCGAAGGCGGTACCTGGCGCGCAGGCCGCGCGATCGCCCTCGAAAAACGCGCAGGCGGCGGCCCTCCACTTCTGATCGACAGCGACGGCACCGTCTTCTGATACGACCTTCGAAAGCAAGTCATGCCCAACAACGTCACCGTCATCAATCATCCGCTCGTGCAGCACAAGCTCACGCTCTTGCGCCAAAAAGATCGCAGCACGAGTGGCTTTCGCACGTTGCTCGGCGAAATCAGCATGCTGCTCGTCTACGAAGTGACGCGCGATTTGCCGCTGACCTACGAGACGATCGAAACTCCGCTCGCCACCATGCAGGCCCCGGTGATTGACGGCAAAAAGGTGGTTTTGCTCAACATCCTGCGCGCGGGCACGGGCATGGTCGAAGGCATGCTGCGGATTTTGCCGTCCGCCCGCGTCGGCAACATCGGGCTTTATCGCGACCCGGAGACGCTCGGGGCGATCGAATATTATTTCAAATTGCCGAACGAAATGTCGGACCGCGACGTGATCGTGGTCGATCCCATGCTGGCCACCGGCAACAGCGCGGTCGCCGCGGTCGAGCGCGTGAAGACCGCGAGCCCGCGCTCGATCAAGTTCGTGTGTTTGCTTGCGGCGCCGGAAGGCCTGTCGAACCTCCAGGAATCGCACCCCGATGTTCCGATCTGGACCGCCGCGATCGACGATCACTTGGACGAACACGGCTACATCATCCCCGGTTTGGGGGACGCGGGCGATCGTTTGTTCGGGACGAAGTGAACGCGCGTCTCTGCTAGTGTCGCGTCTCAGAAGTAACAATCGTTTTGGGGTTGGGGCCCCAAAACGCTCCTTAAGAAGCGTGGGGCCCCGCTCGATTCACTCGAGCGGGGCGGGAGCTGCGCTCCCGATGACAAGATACTAGTGCTCTCGCCGCGAAGCGGCGCCCGGCGGAAGCCGGAGGTCCCAGAAGTAACGATTTTGTTACTTCTGGGACAGAGCGCTAGTTTGCGGGTAGCGCCGCTTTCTCCGCGCGTTGCGCGCGCCGCTTCGGCTTCGCGTCGAGCGCGAGCTCAGCGGGCGCACTGGGCGCCGCTGCAAACGCCGCTTCGACGAGCGCGCGCGCTTGGCGCAACGCGAGCTCGAGCGCCTGAGCCGCGTCGCTCACGGCCTCGCGCAAAGCGAGCGCTTCGGCTTCCGGCAATGGCTTCGGCGTGCCGAGTTCGCGTACTTTTTGCTCAGAAGCGCGCGCGGCTTCGAGCAGCGGCGGCAAGAACGAATACGCCGGATCCGCGCACAAACGGCGCACATAACTGGACTCGGCGCGGCGCTCGAATTCGCGCCAAAAATTCTGCGCGCTATTGCCGGGCTTCCGCAGCGACATAAAGCGCTGATGCGGAAACAGCGCTTCCACGAGCGGCCCATTCGCCGACACGTTTGCGACGATCGCGTCGAACACGGCTTCGATCGCGTCGGCCCAAGCGTTCGCGAGCTCTTCGCTCTTCAGCTTGCGCGCGCTGGCAAACTCGGGGAGCAAGGCTGCATCGTTCAAGGCGGCTTCCACGCGTTCGAGCGATTCACGCACGCGCCGCGTCGCTGCGCCGAGCCAGCCGCGTTCTTCGTCGTAAGCTTCGCCTTCGAGCCCCGAGTGCGCTTCGGCTCGTGCGAGTCGTTCCAAGGTTTGTCCGGCGAAAGTGACGAAGTCGCGCGCGTCTTGAATGCTGAGTCCGCTCATCTCTGCGCGCACGTAACACGAAAGCGCCGCACGCGCACGCGCACGCGCGGGCCGAGCACGTTGTAAAGACGCACTCGACCCGCGCCTGCAGCCGTGCCCGCGCTCCTCTCAGTCGAAGCCGTGGAACGTCTTCAGATAGGAGTCCGTGCTGGTATCGGCGCCGGTCTCCCAGTACGCCAAGAGCCGCACGAAGCTATTCGCGTTGGCGAACGCCACGACTTGCTGCGCGTTCGCGACGCTGAATACCTCGCAGGTCGTGTCGTTCGTGCCGATCATCGGCGTGATGCCGACGCTCGCCGAAACACCGAGGCTGGACAAGTTGCCGCGCGTCGCGTTCGCCGCGTCGATCGCGGCTTGACCCATGTCCGAATAACAGGGCCCGTAGTCCATCGCCATGATGTTCACGACATCCACGCGCGCGCCGTTCGCCTTGGCATTCGAAAGCAGATTCTTCTGCGCGCCCGGCAGGCCCGTGCGATCCACGGCCAGCGTGTAAGAAACGCGCAAGCTCGGGTTCGCGGCTTCGAGCCCGGCGATCGCTTTGTTCCGGCGATCGACGGAAGTGGTGTCGCTCTCGGCCCCGTTCTCGATGTCGAAGTCGACCCAAGTGAGGTTATATTGGTTGATCACCTTTTGATACGCGGCCTGCAAACTGCTCACGCTGGTGCACGAGCGCCCGATCTCGGTGCCGCCCTCGCCGCCGAACGAAACGATCACGTCGCCGCCGATCGCGCGCAGGCCATTGATGTAGCTGCCTTGATTGCCACCCGTGATCGAATCATCGCCGTTCCAGGTCGGGTTGCAGGTGCCGCTGCCGTTGATGATGAACGCGAGCGTGTAGAACTTGTGTCCGGTCGCGTTCGCCAAGCTGACCAGGTTTTGGTTTTCCCATTCCGGCACGTACGGCGCGCTGAAACGCGCCGGGAAATTGCCCGCGCCTGCCGGCGGCGTCGGATTCGAAGGCGGCGTCACGCTGCCCGCGCCGTTCGCGCTCCAGGCTTGCGCGTTCGTGCCATTGCACGTGTAAAGCTGCACTTTCGTGCCGTTCGCCGGACTCGCCGCGGCGATGTCCAAACACTTCCCGCTCTGCTCACCGACGATGTTGAACTTCGCACCGCTCGGCACGAATTTGAAGGCTTGCGCCGTCGTGCCGTTGCACGTCCACAGATCGACCTTCGTGCTATCCGCCGTGCCGTTGCCGGAGATGTCGATACACTTCCCGCTCGAAGTGTTGACGATTTTGTAATAGGTGCTGTCGAGCGCGACCAATTGAAAATTCTGCGCGCCCGTCCCATTGCAGCTGTACTCTTGCACCTGCGCGCCGTCCGCAGTGCTCGCGGCCGCAAT
>DATATR010000060.1:0-22422 GCA_036268695.1 Polyangiaceae bacterium
CGGCCAGCGCCAAATCTCCACCATCTTCACGCAGCTGAACCTCTATCGCGTGATTTTGGAGGTGAAGCCCGGGGCACGTAAAGATCCGAAATCGCTCCAGCGCTTGTACGTACACGCGCCGAACGGCGATTCGATCCCACTTTCCGCGTTCGTCCATTTCTCGAACACGACCGCGCCGCTCGCGCTCAGTCACCAAGGGCAATTCCCAGCGGTCACGCTGTCGTTCAATTTGGCCAAGGGCTCGCTCGGCGACGCGGTCGAAGCGATTCACCGGATCGAAAACGAGATCGGGTTGCCACCCGGAGTGCACGCTGATTTCGCCGGCACGGCGCGCGCGTTCGGCGATTCATTATCGAGCGAACCGGTCTTGATTTTGGCTGCTCTGATCACCGTCTACATCGTGCTGGGGGTGCTGTACGAGAGTTACATTCACCCGATCACGATTTTGTCCACGCTGCCGTCCGCCGGCGTCGGCGCGCTGCTCGCGCTGATGTTGTGCGGCAGTGAGTTCAGCGTGATCGCGCTGATCGGCATCATTTTGCTGATCGGCATCGTCAAGAAGAACGCGATCATGATGATCGACTTCGCGCTCGAAGCGGAGCGCGATCAAGGCATGTCGCCCGAAGAGTCGATTCATCAGGCCTGTCTGTTGCGTTTCCGACCGATCATGATGACCACGCTGGCGGCGTTGCTCGGCGGTTTGCCGCTCGCGCTCGGTAGCGGCACCGGCTCGGAGCTGCGGCGCCCGCTCGGCATCTCGATCGTCGGCGGTCTACTGATCTCGCAAGTGCTCACGCTCTACACCACGCCGGTGATTTACCTGTACATGGAGCGGCTCGGACGCTTCTTGTCTCGCAACAAAGGCCAGCCAGACCAGGGTGAGAAAACACCGAGCCATCGGCCCGCAGCGGAAGCGACATGAACATCGCCGGGCCGTTCATCCGCCGGCCAATCGCGACCACGCTGCTCGCCATTGGCGTCCTGCTCGCGGGCGCTTGGGCCTACACACTGCTACCGGTTTCACCGCTTCCGCGCGTCGATTTCCCGACGATTTCCGTGAGCGCGAGCTTGCCCGGCGCGAGCCCGGAGACGATGGCTTCGTCCGTCGCGACGCCGCTCGAGCGGCGCTTCGGGCGCATCGCGGGCGTGAACGAAATCACGTCCACGAACGTGCTCGGCACGACCAACATCACGCTGCAGTTCGATCTCGATCGCGACGTCGATTCCGCCGCGCGCGACGTACAAGCCGCGATCGCCGCGGCTGGCGGCGAGCTGCCGACCAATTTGCCGTTCCGGCCCACCTACCGCAAGGTCAACCCGTCCGATTCGCCGGTGCTGATCCTGGCCATGACATCGGACACGATCCCGCTGTCCCAGGTGTTCGAGTCGGCGAACAGCATCCTCGCGCAGAAGATCGCGCAGGTGCCGGGTGTCGGGCAGGTGTTCGTCGGCGGCGGGCAGCAACCCGCGGTGCGCATTCAAGCGGATCCGAAGGCGCTCGCGGGCGTCGGCCTGAGCATGGAGGATTTGCGGAACTCGGTCGCGTCCGCGACGGCGCTCGAGGCCAAGGGCAGCATCTCCAACAGCCAGCAAGCTCAAGTCATCGGCGCGAACGATCAGCTGTTCGGCGCGGACGCGTTTCGCAACCTGGTGATCGCCTATCGCAACGGCGCACCGGTCCGCTTGAACGAGGTCTCGAAGGTATTCGACGACGTCGAGAACAACCGCGTGGCCGCCTGGTTCAACGGCAAACGCGCGGTGCTCGTGATCATTCGCCGGCAACCCGGCTCGAACATCATCGACGTGACCGGGCGTGTGACCAAACTCGTGCCCCAGCTCGTCAGCTCGATTTCGCCGGCGATCAAAACCGAAGTGGCCGTCGAGCGCACGAAATCGATTCGCGGCTCGGTCGCGGACGTCGAACGCACGTTGGTCTTGAGCGTGCTGCTCGTCGTCGGCGTGGTGTTCGTCTTCTTGCGAAGTTTCCGCGCGACCCTGATCCCGAGCGTCGCCGTGCCACTGTCGCTAGTCGGCACGTTTGGCGCGATGTATTTGCTCGGTTACAGCTTGGACATTTTGTCGCTGATGGCGCTCACGATCTCGACCGGCTTCGTCGTCGACGACGCGATCGTGGTCACCGAAAACATCACGCGCTTCATCGAGCACGGCAAAAAGCCAATCGAAGCCGCGCTCGAGGGCGCGAAGCAAATCGGCTTCACGATCGTCTCGATCACGTGTTCACTCTTGGCCGTGTTCATTCCGCTGCTCATGATGGGCGGCATCGTCGGGCGTTTGTTCCGCGAGTTCGCGGTCACACTCAGCATCGCGATTGGCTTCTCCGCGCTGGTCTCGCTCACGCTCACGCCAATGATGTGCTCGCGCTTGCTCCGCCCGACCGGCCACGATCACGGCAAGCTGTACAACGCCTCCGAACGAGCGTTCGAAGCCATTTTGCGCGGCTACGAGCGCTCGCTCGATTGGGTCTTGAATCACCGCCTTTTTGTGCAGGCGATCATGCTCGGCACGATCGGGCTCACCGTGTTCCTGTTCATCATCTCGCCGAAAGGGCTGTTCCCGCAGCAAGACGTGGGCCTGCTCGCAGGCTTCTCCGAGGCGCCACAAGATGTCTCGTTCAAGACGATGTACCAGAAGCAGCTCACGGTGAACCAAATCGTGCAAGCGGATCCGGACGTCGCGAACGTGGTTTCGTTCATCGGCTCGGGCAACGGCTCGACCGGCAACACCGGCACCGTGTTCGTCGACTTGAAGCCGATCCCGCCGCGCAAGACCAGCGCGGACCGCATCATCGGGCGGCTCCGCCCGCAGCTCGGCAGGCTCGTTGGGGTGAGTTTGTTTTTGCAAGCGGTGCAAGACATCCGCGTCGGCGGTCGCTCCTCGCGCACGCAATATCAATACACGCTCGAAGACGCGGATTTGGACGAGCTCCGCGATTGGGCGCCGAAAGTGATGGATCGCTTCAAGAAGATTTCGATCTTGAAGGACGTCGCGACCGACCAACAAACCTCCGGCCTGACGCTCCAGCTCGGCATCGATCGTGACACCTCGGCGCGGCTCGGCATCACCCCAGCCGCGATCGACAACGCGCTCTACGACGCCTACGGCCAACGTCAGATCGCGACCATGTACGGACCGTTGAACCAGTACCGCGTGGTGATCGAAACCAAGCCGGAATTCCAGGTCGGCCCGGAGAGCCTGAACGAACTCTACGTCGGCGGGCCCACTGGCGCGCAAGTGCCCATGCCGGCGATCACGCACTCCTCGATCACGTTCACGCCGCTCGCGATCAATCACCAAGGGCAATTTCCGGCGATCACGCTGAGCTTCAATCTCGGCCCCGGCTCCTCGCTCGGGGACGCGATGAAAGCGATCGACTTGGCCGAGCGCGACATCGGCATGCCGCCCAGCATTCACGCGGCTTTCGCGGGCACGGCGCAGGCGTTTTCGTCGTCGCTGTCGAGTCAGCCCACGCTCTTGATGATCGCGCTGCTCACCGTCTACATCGTGCTCGGCGTGCTGTACGAAAGCTACGTTCACCCGATCACGATTCTGTCCACGATTCCTTCGGCCGGCGTCGGCGCGCTCTTGGCCCTGCTTTTGTACAAGACCGAGTTCAACGTGATCGCGATGGTCGGCTTGATCCTGCTGATCGGCATCGTGAAGAAGAACGCGATCATGATGATCGATTTCGCGATTGAAGCCCGCCGCGACCGCAACCTGAGCGCGCACGACGCGATCCGCGAGGCGTGCATCCTGCGCTTCCGCCCCATTTTGATGACGACCATGGCCGCGCTGCTCGGCGCGTTGCCGCTCGCGTTCGGTACTGGCATCGGCTCGGAGATGCGCAAGCCGCTCGGTATCTCGATCGTGGGCGGCTTGATTTTGTCGCAGCTTTTGACGCTCTACACGACGCCCGTCACCTACTTGTCGCTCGATCGCTTCACTCGCAAAAAGCGCTACCAGACGCACGCGCCCGCGCTCGAATCCGCGGAAGCGCACGCGGAGTAAAAGTTGCCTCACAATACTGTTTGGGGTCGGGGCCCCAAACTCCGGGGTGGGGCCCCGCTGAATTCACTTCAGCGGGTGCGGGGGTGAAACCCCCGATGGAACAGACCTCCTAGCCGAGCTACACACGCTCGACGCGATTTCCGCCTGCGGCTACCATACGCGCCCGAATGCGGAACTTCGTCGGACTGGCCGGTTTTGCCTTGCTCCTCGCTGGCTGTGATTCGCCGACTGACTCGCAAATTGGCCCGCCGCATCAGCCGTGGACGCCGCGCGTGTGCGCCCGCAACACCGCGTCCTTTAGCGCCGATACGCTCGATCTGTGTCCGATCGATCCGGCGAGCCTCTCGGCGAACGGCGATGTGAACGGTGTTCACGAGAGCGAAGCGCGCGCCAAAACCCTGATCGCCGGCTGGACCGAGAGCGACGAGCTGGCGTTCGTGCAAGGCAGCGCCGGGCAGTACGTCGGGAACGTCGCGCCAGTCGAAGGGCTACCCGCGTTGAGCTTGCAAGACGGCCCGGCCGGCGTAGCGCGCTTCAGCGGCGTGACCGCGTTCCCGGCGCCGATCGCGCTCGCCGCAACTTGGGATTTGGATTTGGTGGAGCGGTGGGGCTCGGCCATGGCTGCGGAAGAGCGCGGCAAAGGCGCGATGATCCAACTCGGCCCGATGATGAACCTCGCGCGCACGCCCGCCGGTGGCCGTATTTTCGAGGGTTTCGGCGAAGATCCGTATTTGTCGGCGGCGCTCGCGGCGCGCGATGTGATCGGCATTCAGAGTCAGAAAGTCGTGGCCACGGCCAAGCACTTCGTGGGCAACGAACAAGAGACCAACCGCGTCGGGGGAGATTCGCGCATCGACGAGCGCACGCTGCACGAGATCTACGAAGCGCCGTTCGCGGCCAGCGTCGCGGCCGGCGCGGCTTCCGTGATGTGCTCCTACAATCGAGTGAACGGGGTTTACGCCTGCGAAAACCCCGAAACTCTCCGCGATTTGAAGACGGGGCTCGCCTTCTCGGGCTTCGTGGTTTCGGATTGGGGCGCGACGCAAAGCCTCGAAGCTTCGGCCAATGCGGGGCTCGATCTCGAAATGCCGCTCGGGCACTGGTTCGGTCAGCTCGGCGCGGCGGTGGACTCGGGCGCCGTAGCCAAGACGCGACTCGACGACATGGTGACGCGGATCGTGGCTTCACTCGCGCGAGTCGGCGTGCTCGACGATCCGCCGACCGGCACGCCATCATCGATCGTGACTTCGAGCGAACACGCAACGCTGGCGCGCGATGCGGCGAGCGAGAGCATCACCCTGCTCAAAAATGACGCGCAGATCTTGCCGCTCGATCCGGCGCGTTCGGTTTTGGTTGTGGGAGAAGCCGGGAACACGGTTCCGAGCGCGGTCGGCGGCGGTTCCGCGTTCGTGAATGCGCCGTACATCATCTCGCCGCTTTCAGCCATAAACGACCGGATCGGCGCTGCCGCAACCTACGACGACGGCACGACGGACAGCGTCAGCAGGGCTGCGGCGGCAGCCGACGTGGCCATCGTTTTCGTCACGGTGCCTTCGAGCGAAGGCGTGGATCGGCCGTCGCTCGCGACGGGCCTCGACGACGTGATCGCCAAAGTGGCCGCGGCAAACCCGAACACCATCGTCGTTTTGAATACGCCAGGCGCGGTGCTGATGCCATGGCTCGACCAAGTGCGCGCGGTGCTCGTCGACTGGTATCCGGGGCAAGAGAACGGCAACGCGCTCGCGTCCGTGCTCTACGGCGAGCAAAATCCGAGCGGCAAATTGCCGCTCACTTTTCCGAAGAGCGAAAGCGATCTGCCGCGCCCCGAAACGTCGATAACGGTGAACTACGACGAAGCGCTCGAGATCGGTTATCGCGCGCTCGACGCCGCGGGCAGAGAGCCGTTGTTCGCGTTCGGCTTCGGCCTTTCTTACACCACGTTCGCGTACTCGAACTTGACGTTTGCGGCGGGCAGCGCGCCCGGTAATTTGATCGCGCGCTTCGAGCTCGCGAACACCGGTCTTCGCTCCGGCACTGAAATCGCCGAGCTTTATTTGAGTTTTCCGCCGGACGCGGGCGAGCCGCCGCGCGTGCTCCGCGGCTTTGCGCGCGCCACTTTGGACGCTGGGCAAACCCAAACCCTGAGCATCGAGCTCACTGCGCGTGATTTTGCGATCTACGATTCATCGACACACGCCTGGCGCGTGCCGAGCGGCCATTTCCAAATCGCGATTGGCGGCTCTTCACGCTCGCAGCCGCTCTCCGCCGAGCTCGACGTGATGGGCACTGGCTTCGCACCCTAGAATCCAGCTTCGAGCCCGATGCTCGGCAACACGACGGGGCCGGATTCGTCGGCTTGGCACAGCGTGCCGCATTTCGCGCTCAGCACCTCTTTGCTGCTCGTCGCGTTCAGCACTTCGGCCACGATGCTCAAATAGCGCGGCGCCGTGAAGTTGAAGCGCTTCTCGAGCCGCAGGTCCAAACGAAAGAACGCAGGCCCGCGCACGCTGTCCGAAAAATGCGGCGTGCCGTCGTTGAGCAAGAGCGCGGGCACGCCGCTGTAGTACACGGCGCGCGCGCCGCCGCGCACATTCCAGCCGAAATCAGCCGTCAGCGCCGCTTGCGCCACGTGCGGCCGATCGTAACCCGAGACGGACGAAACACCCGCGCCGTGTCGAACCGAGCGCGAATACGTGTACGCCAAGAAACCGCCCAAGTGCCGCGTCAGCGGGCGACTGATCCGCACTTCGACGCCCGCGGTTTGAATCGTGACGCGATCGTTCAGCGCGGAGCGATCGATGCTGAAGTCACGCTGCGTGCCGATCGGATCGACCACGTCGAAGAACGCGGTGCGAAAGCCAGTCGCGGCGAGCGTGAAATCGCCGCCCGGCTTGTAGCGCACGCCCGCGTCGAACACCGCGCCGCTCTCGAGCCCGCCTTGCAATGTGCCGACGGACGCCGCCGGAACTCCGGGCAAGAAATTCGGTCGTTGATGCGAGAGCCCGATGCTCTGCTCGACGACGATGCGCTTCGAAAGCAAAAATTCGCTGGAAAAGCGCGGATCGATCGCGCCTTTCACGCCACCTTCGACGGCGTACACGTCCGCGCGCACGCCAGGCACGAAGCGAATCCGGCGCTCCGGGCGCAAGCGCAGACTCACGTACGCGCCGCCGGTGCGGTCGTCGCGCGAGGGAAAGAGCGTGGTCAGATCGGAGTAATCGACGCGCATCGTCGACGCGTCCAAGCGAACCGAATCGAGCCGCGCGTCCGCGCCGGCATTGACGCCGACACGCTGATCGAATTCGTGACGGAGCTCGAGCCGAGCGCGCGCGGATTCGTCGCGCAGCGCGCCCGAGCCGTCTTCATCGGCAGTGCGATCGAAACCGCCGGTCACGGCCGCGCGCAGATTCGTGCTCTCGTCAGGCGCGAAATCGTAGCGCAAGTCGAAGCGATGAAATTGAGTTTCCCCGCCGATTTGCCCGGACAAACTCGAATCGCTCGAGGAAAACAAATCGAACGCGCCGAACGCGAACACGCTGAGCGTGCTGTGCGAGCTCAAGCGATATGCGTCGAGCGTTTGGTAATCCCAATATTGAAGCTTGGTCGCGCTGAGCAACGAAAGCACGAGCCCGGTATACGAATAGCGACCCGAGACGAGCGCGCTGCCGCGTCCGTCCGCGAACGGTGCTTCGACCAGCGCGCCGGCGTCGATGATGCGCACGCTCGCTTCGCCGTTGAGCTCGTAGCGCGGCGCGCGCGTCTCGGCGTCGATGATCGCGCCCGCGTAACGACCGAAATTCGCCGGCGCCGCGCCCTTGTAAAAATCGACGCGATCGAAGAGGCCCGGATGAATCACCGAAGGCCCGAAAAATGCGTGATAAAGCAGCGGCACCTCGATGCCGTCGATGAACACGCCGACGCTCGCCGGCGGCGCGCCGCGCACATAGAAATAAGGCAAACCAGAAACGATCGGCGTCACGCCAGGCTCCGATTCGACCGCGCGCAATGGGTCGCCGAACGCGCCCGGCAACTCGCGCGCGGAAGAGCGCGTGATCAATTCCGCGTCGGGCGCTGCGCGCGCACGTTGACCTTGCACGGTGACTTCGATCGGCGCATCGCTCGCTTTCGCGTCCCCCGCTTGCGCTCCCGCAGTCGGCGCTGCTCCCGGAGCGTTATTGGTTTGGGGTTGGCTCAAAACACTCGCGCTCGCAGCCGTCGCGCTTTCCGGCGCAGGCGCGACGTAGGCAGATTCCGCGGGCGGCAAAGGAACGGGCATGCCCCAATTCCGCGACGCTAGCACCCTCGCTCGGCAATTGGGCAGTCAAGCGCACGGCCGCGCGCCGCGAGCCGCAGGCCGCGCGCCGCACAGATGGACCTGCGCACGCCGCGCGCGTTACGCTTCGGCCATGGCCAGCGCGATCCAGCAAATCCGAGGCAAATTGCGCGACCACGCACTCGGCCTGCCCGAAGCACACGAAGACTTGCCGTGGGGCGAACGCGTCGTGAAGGTGAAGAAGAAGGTGTTCGTCTTCCTCGGCCGGGACATGGATCGACATCTCGGCATCGGCGTGAAGCTCAAGGCTTCGCACGCGAGCGCGCTCGCATTGCCGGGCGTGACCCCGATGCGCTACGGGCTTGGCAAGAGCGGCTGGGTCAGCGCCCGATTCGAAGGCACGAGCAAACCTTCGCTCGAGCTGCTTCGGACTTGGATCGACGAAAGCTACGCGCTCGTCGCGCCGAAGTCGCTCGCCGCGAAAACGCCCGCGCACAAGCCGGTCAAAACGCGCGCGAAGAGCGCGGCCAAAGCGCCTTCAGTGCGGAAGCCGCGTGCCAGCGCGCGGAAAAAAGCCTGATTTTTGCGCGCCCGAACGCGCGAGCGACTTACGCCGCCCGAAAAAAGCGCTAGCTTACCGGCATGAACGGTTATCGGAGTCGCACTTCCACGCAAGGTCGCAATATGGCCGGCGCTCGCTCTTTGTGGCGCGCCACGGGCATGAAGGATGCGGACTTCGAAAAGCCCATCATCGCGATCGCCAACAGCTTCACGCAATTCGTGCCCGGACACGTGCATTTGCACGATGTCGGCCAGCGCGTGAAAAAAGTGATCGACGGAGCAGGCGGCTGGGGCGTCGAGTTCAACACGATCGCGGTCGACGACGGCATCGCCATGGGCCACGGCGGCATGCTCTATTCACTGCCGAGCCGCGAACTGATCGCGGACAGCGTGGAATACATGGTGAACGCACATTGCGCGGACGCCATCGTGTGCATCTCGAACTGCGACAAAATCACGCCGGGCATGCTGCTCGCGACGATGCGGCTCAACATCCCGACCATTTTCGTCTCGGGCGGCCCGATGGAAGCCGGCAAAATCGTGGGCACGAACGATCGCGACGGCAAACCGCTGATCCGCAAATTGGATTTGATCGATTCGATGATCGCTTCCAGCGACGCCAAAGTGAGCGACGCGGAATTGAAGGAGATGGAGCGCTCGGCCTGCCCGACCTGCGGCTCCTGCTCCGGCATGTTCACGGCCAACAGCATGAATTGCTTGAACGAGGCGCTCGGCCTGGCGTTGCCGGGTAACGGCACGCTGCTCGCCACCCACGCGCGGCGCTGGGAGCTCTTCGCCTCCGCCGGCGAGCGCATCGTCGACATGGCCAAACGCTTCTACCTTCAGGGTGATAGTTCGGTCTTGCCGCGCAACATCGCCACGTTCGAGGCCTTCGAAAACGCGATGGCGCTCGACATCGCGATGGGCGGCTCGACCAACACCGTGCTCCACATTTTGGCCATCGCCGAAGAAGCTGGTGTGAACTTCAAGATGTCGGACATCGATCGCTTGTCGCGCAAAATGCCGAGCATCTGCAAAGTCGCGCCGTCGTCGCACTATCACGTCGAGGACGTGCACCGCGCGGGCGGCATCTTCACGATCTTGGGCGAGCTCGATCGCGCCGGTTTGATTCACCGAAACGTGCACACCGTGCACGAGAAAAATATCGGCGAAGCGATCGACAAGAACGACGTGCGCCGTCAAAGCGCAACCGCCGAATCCAAGGCGCGCGCACTCGCCGCGCCCGGCGGCGTGCCGACACAGGTCGCGTTCTCGCAAGACAAATATTTCCCGGACATGGATTCGGACGCCGAAAAAGGCTGCATTCGCGACGTACCGCACGCGTATACGACCGAGGGCGGCTTGGCCGTTTTGTACGGCAACATCGCGATCGACGGCTCGATCGTGAAGACCGCGGGCGTGGACGAATCGATCTGGAAATTCGAAGGCCCGGCGCGCATCTTCCATTCGCAAGACGCTGCCTGCGACGCGATCCTGGCCGATCAGATCAAAGCGGGAGACGTGATCGTGATCGTGTACGAAGGACCGAAGGGCGGCCCGGGCATGCAAGAGATGCTCTACCCGACTTCGTTCTTGAAGGGCAAAGGCCTCGGCAAGGCCTGCGCGCTGATCACGGACGGCCGCTTCAGCGGCGGCACTTCCGGCTTGAGCATTGGCCACGCTTCGCCCGAAGCGGCCGAGGGCGGCGCGATCGCGCTGGTCGAAGAAGGCGATCGCATTCTGATCGACATTCCCAAGCGCCGCATCGACGTTTTGGTCGACGATCGCGTGCTCGCGCAGCGCCGCGAAGCCAAAGAAGCGCGCGGAAAAGACGCATTTCGCCCGAACCGGGATCGCTTCGTGTCGACCGCGCTGCAAGCTTACGCGCACATGACGACCAGCGCGGCGCGAGGCGCCGTGCGCGACATTTCCCAACTCGGCAACGCCACGTCGAAGACGTCGCGATGACCACGCGCGTGATGTTGATCCGGCACGGCGCGACCGTGCTCAGCGCCGAAGATCGCTTCGCCGGCTCGACCGACGTCGAGCTTTCGGACGAAGGCCGCAATCAAGCGCGCAGCCTGGGCGAGCGCTTGGCGGACGCGGATCTCAGCGCGGTCTACGCGAGCCCGATGCGCCGCACGCTCGAGACCGCAAAGCTCGTGATCGGCGCACATCCACTCACCCCTGAGGTTGATGCGGGTCTGCGCGAGATCGATCACGGCCATTGGGAGCAGCTGACGCGCCGCGAAGTCGAACAACGCTTCCCCAAAGAATACGAAAACTGGGAAGCAGATCCCTTTACGTTCGCGCCAGAAGGTGGCGAGTCGGGGCTCTCGGTGATGGCGCGCGCGCTGCCCGTGCTCCGCAAAATCGTCGTCGCGCACAGTGGCAAAACCGTCGCAGTCGTCTCGCACAAGGCCACCATTCGCCTGGTTTTGTGCAGCTTGCTCGGCATCGACGCGCGTGGCTATCGCGATCGTTTGGACCAATCGCCCGCCTGCCTCAACGTGCTCGACTTCAAAGATCCCGTGCGCGCCCGGCTCGTCGTCTATAACGATACTTCTCACTACAGCGTGCGGCCGGCAAAATCCGAGTCTCGGCTCTCGAAGTGGTGGGGCTGAATTCGAGTTCGAGTTGGGTCGATGCGCCTACTCGAAGTCGTGAACAGCCGTCAATTTCCGCCAGCCCGAGCAATTTGGGCACAGTCCACTCGAACTCATGGTTTAGTTTCGACTCGAGTCCTTATCGAACTCAAGCCGAATTTCCCTGGAATTAGCGGCTACGGTTTACGCGCCGAAAAGTGCGTAGGCGCGAATTTTTTTGAGCCGAACGCGGTGCGACTCCCTGCACCGCGGCGCTATAAAAAAGGCGCGAAGATTAAATTCGAAAACGAACAAAAGGATCCGTTGTCGCGGAGGCCGAGCTGGTGCAATCCTAGTTCGATCAGGATTTTCTAGTCCGTGCCCATCAGCGAACCTTCCCCAGCTCCGACCGAAGACGATCCCATCAGCGAGCAGCGTCTCGTCGGCGATCCCGTTGGTGTGAAGCTTCGCTACCGGCAGTGCTTGATCACGCTGCGCTCGGGCAAATTGTATTTGGGTCGCAGCCCGGAGTGCGAGCTCGCGATCAGCGATCCCGCGGTCTCGCGCCGACATGCACGGCTGTGGGTCAGCGCGGCGCAAATCGTGGTCGAGGATCTCGGCAGCCAAAACGGCGTCCACGTCAACGGTGCGCGCATTCACGGCCCGACCGAGCTGCGCTCGGGAGACGTGCTCCGCATTTGCACGCACGAACTCGAGCTCGTGGACGTACAGCTCGAGGCGCCACCCGAGCCCGAGCCCAATCGCTATCGCATCACGGCCGACACCGCGTCGGGCGCCGAAAAGACGACGCTGGTCGAAGAGCTGCACACCGGTACGAGCCGTCCACCACAACCTCAGCGCATGAACATGCGTGTCGAACCAATCGTCACTCCCGTGGTGTCGGCGCCGCCGCTCGTCGCGCGCCAGAGCAGCAATCCCCCCGGCAGTGATTCGCTCGCCAAATCCATCACCGCCCTCGACGACGCGCTGAACGCCGGCGATCTCACTGAAGCCGAACGCCGGCTCGGTCCGATCTTGATGCGCGTGCACGAGATTTTGCTCGAGCAGCATCCGAGTAGTCGCGAGCTCTGCGAGCATGTCGTCGTCTCGGCGGCGCGTCTCGCCGGAGAAACGCGCAACGCGGCGTTCATGAACTATGCCGTCGCGCTGTATCAGCTCTTGAATCGGCCGCTGCCAGAAGACGCCGTAAACGTGATTCACGTGTTGGTTCAAGCCGGGCTCTATCCCAACCTGCTCGCGCTCGAGAGCTACGTCGCGAAGCTCGCCGCACACGCCGATCACTTCGACGAAACGGAGCAGTTCTTGCTCGAAAGCCTACGCCGCGTCGTCGGCCATTCGTTATCGGGAGCGCAGCTCCCGCCCCGCTGAAGTGCCCCCTTCGGGGATCACGAAGCGCGTAATCCAGCGGGGCCCCACCCTCAGGTTTCGGGGCCCCAACCCCAAAACCGAGCCCTGCTCCCGCACCGATGAGATGCGCGCTCAAGGTTTGAGGCAGGGATTCAGCGGATCGGACGCGTCGCCGCAAGGCCCGTGCGGCTCCGGCATCGGGCGTGTGCGCGGCGGATGCTTCCGCTTGTCGCCGAGCCGACTCGGTGTCACGGGGATTTGTACTTCGCTCGGCGCTCGTTCGAGCTCTGCGATGCGTGCATTGAGCTCGGCTTCGCGCCGATTCGCGCGCTCGTTGTTCGCCGCCAAATCGGCGCGCGCATGCTCGGCGTTGGCACGCGCGCTCGACAGCGCGGTTTCGGCGCGCGCGTGCTCGGGCGCGACCACGCCGAAGTAAAGCGCTACGGAGCCGCACCAACCGAGCACGCACAGCGCACTCGAAAACAGCTGGACTAGCCGCATTCTCGCCATTTGCGCGCTGAACGAAAGCTCGGCCTTGCGCCGCTCGTTGCGCGCTTCGCTGAGCGCGAGATCGAGCTCGCGCCGAGCGCGCGCCTCGACCTCCGCGCGCTCGAACTGATCCACACGCGCGGCTTCGAGCTCGGCAATTTCACTACGCTGAGCCGACTCGCGCTCGCGGCGCAGCGCGAGCTCACGCTGAACGCGCTCCTGCTCGGCGCGAGCACGCGCGCGTTCACGCTCGAGCCGCGCGCGTTGCTCGGCCTCCGCTTGCGCGCGCGCTTCGCTGAGTCGCTGCTCGCGCTCCGCTTCGAGCCGCAATTGCGCGAGCGAATGCAATCCGGAGCTCTCCTGCACCTTCGCCATGCACGAGGTCAGACTCGCGCGGGCCGAACGAGCTTGGGTGCCATGGAGAAATTATTCCGCCGAGCCTCGCGGGCCGACGCTCGCTCGGCGCTTCAGTAGAAGCTCAGATCGTCGATCCAGACATCGAAGGTCTGATTTTGCGTCCAGGAGAAATACACGGTGTACGTACGCGTGGGATCGAACGCGCGCACTGGCGTGCCAAAACCCAGCTGCTTGAACGACAAAAATGGCACTTGAACGGTCGCGAACGCGTCGCCCACATTGACGTTGACGCCGAAATGGTCGCCGCAGGTCTTGCAGCCGTAAGTCGTGTCGTAATCGGCAATCGACACGCGCATTGGCTTGACCGCCGTCTCTTTGCCGAGCTTCACGGCGAACGTGAGCCCCTGATACATGCTGATGTCGTAAGGCGGCGGCATCATCCCGGACAGGAAATTGACGCCGAGTGCCGCACCCCACACGCTGAAGCCCGAACCCGTCGTGTGCATCGCGCGCGTGCTCAATCCACGCGGCGGCATCAACAGCGATGGCAGAGTCGGACCGTTCGGCGGCGGAGTTTGCTGGCCATGACCGTCGTTCGTTACGAACCAAGAGCCATCGCGTCCGCCGAGGAGCAGCAGCTGCGCGTCGCCATCCTCGAAGTCGTCGATCAAATTGCTCGGCGGCATGCCGATGCCGCCAACGCCGCCGACACCACCGATGCCGCCAACGTCGCCCGCGCCACCTGGTGCTGAACCCGCGCTGCCGCCCTGGTCGATCCCGCCACTCGCTGAGCCACCGTTCGCAGAGCCGCTGTCATCCCCGCCGCTCGAAGTCGAACCCGCAGCGTTCGAACCAGCGCTGCTCGAATCGCCGGCATTCGCCGTCACCGTGCCAGCGCCGCTCGAGCCGCCACTCGCGAGCGGATAATCCTGGAACGAAACCATGCAGCCGCCGAGCGGCAACCCGATCGCGAACAGGATCAACGAACTTGCGCGAAGTTTCGACGTCATGACGAAAGCCGGCAGAACACGCTACCGTAACTCAAATTGCACGCCCTTCCACACGCGGACGCGTGATTCGAAGCCAAATTCAAAAGGTGCGTCGCAGCGAGAAAAGTGCAGCCTCGGGCGTGATCGATCCGGATAGCGCCGTCTCGCGTCCGCGACCGCTCGAAAGGATGAAGTACGCGCCGAACGCAGAGGCGACGGCGCCTGCGGCAAAACCGGCGACGCTCACGACGCCGAGCGCCCTACCCGTCGTGCCCGCGTCCTTGCCGGTTTGATTGCAGACTTTGAGTTGAGTGTCGCAATTGGCGTCGTAGATCGACTTTTGATGCAACACGAGCACGCCGCTCACCGCTCCGACGACGAGCCCAGTCGCGCCCACACCTGCGAGGACGTAGCCAAGGGTGCGACTGTTGTCAGATCGCGGCGCCGCGGCGGGGGCGACGTGTTCTTCGAGGGGAACGAGCGGCCCCGGTCTGACCTTTACTTCTGCGGTTTCGCCGGGCTCGAGCGCGACGTCCATGCGGCGCGCTTGGTAGCCCGGCGCGCTCACGATCAAGTGATGCATCCCTGGATCGAGCGGCAACGCGACGCCGAAGCTCGCGCTCTCGTACTCGGTCTCGCCTTCTTTGACGTGCGTGTTGCTCGGCGCGCCCGCCCCGAGCACCATAGTCAAGCGCGGCACGCGTGACTCGAGCGCAACGAGCCGCTTTTGCGCGATCGGCAAGCGATCGTCGCCCTCCGCCAGCTGAGCGACGACGCCGCGAAACAGGCTCCACGCGCTGGCGAGCCGGCCGCGTTTCTCTTCGCAATCGGCCAGGTTGAAACGGGTCCCGACTGCTGGGTCGAGCCGATCGCTCTCGCGAAAACGAGCACACGCCGTGTCGAGGTCATTCTGCGCGAGCGCGGCCCGGCCTTGGTCGAACAAGGCCTCCGCGGCCGCGGGATTCGTGCCCTCCGCGCGCGCCATTCGAGCGCTACCGCTGACCAACGTGAACGCGAGTGCGAATCGAGCAATTTGCGCGGCTGTCGGCACCAAAACCAAATCAGGTTAGCGCCTTCCAGCAAAAGAAGCGAGCCGGCACCGGCTCACAGAAAATCCGCTCAGCGGTAGAGCAAATTACTCACGAGCCCAAACGCCGGCCGCGCTACGTACGGGAACAGGTACCAGGCCAGCAGCAAACCGAGCAGCTCGAACGCCGGACTCTGGCGCATTCGGTCGTAAAGCGAGCCGAGCGAGTCCGGGAAAAACCCGGACAGCACGCCTGCGCCGTCGAGCGGCGGGACCGGGATCAAATTGAACAGGAAGAGCACGACGTTGAGCTTGAGCATCACGCCGAGCCCAAATGCCAGAGCCCCGAGCGGCGAATGCGCGCCTCCGTGCACGGCCTCGACGTATTGCGCGCTCGCAGCGCCCTCCGCGTATTGAAAGACGTGAGCCGCGAGCAGCGCTCGAATCGCGCCGAGCGCAATCGCGGCCAAGATCAGATTCGCGCACGGCCCAGCCAGTGACATGAATGCTTGCCGGCGCGGGTGACTTCGTCCCCAATCCGGATTGAATGGGACGGATGCGAAGCCCACCATCCAACCAAGCTGGATGTACGTGAGGATCGGCACGACGACCATACCGATCGGCGAGCGCCGAATGTGCGGCATCGGATCGAGCGTGACGTGACCCGTCTCGTACGCGGTGAGATCGCCGCCCTTGTAGGCCAGGAAGGCATGCGAGAACTCGTGGAAGGTCGTGCTGAACAGAAACACCAGGTACCAAATCAGCAGACCGGGCAGGATGGCCATCGCGCCGTCGAGTTGTACTCTGAACCGAGCGCACACGACACCCGCCGAGCGCGAAGCCACGAACGCGCGCGTTTGACAGGCGCTCGCGCTTCGGGCGTAACATCACGGACATGATCGATCGTCGCGCCGTTGTTTTTTCGTCGCTGCTCGCGGCTGCGGCTCTCTGCCTTGGCTGCGGTGGGGCCAACTCGCGGCTTCGCACGGTGCACGCCCCGACCGGCTCCGGCGCCATCGATTTCAGCGTGAAGAACGCGACGGACGTGCCGATCAATTCGCTTTACCTGGCGAAGACCGAGCGCGTGAATGCGGCCGGCCAGGACCTCGATTCCGATTCGCCGCGCGGGCAGGACCTTTGGGGCCCGGATTTACTCAGTCGTGCAGCGATCGGGGCGGGCCAACGGATCAAACTCGAGGTCAGTGAGCCCGGGCTCTGGGACGTGCGCGCGCTCGACCGCGACGGCCGTTACCAGCACATCAGCGGCCTTCATTTGGGTGCCGGCGGACGCTACGTGCTCGAATTGAACGACGGTGGCTGGCGCGTGAAGTGAGCACTCTGCTCGCGTAACGACAAAATTACGGCCCATTGGCCGCTTCGTCTAGCACGCGCGAGATCAGTCGGTCTCTCGGCCGATTCTCACGCGCGAGCGATCGCATGGGGCGCACGGGCGAGCTCTGTTCGGCGCCACAACACTTCATCCACGAAGACAAAGTCGCGCTGCCAAATCCAAGCCAATTCACTGGCGAACAGCATCGCCTTACCGCTATTGCATCTTTTTAGATTATCTGTCGATAATTCATTTTCAATGCGCTATCTACCACACGGTTAGAGATGGGCTGGCTCCGCGACCTAATGGATCAATCCGATTCGGGTTGCCGAAGCTACGGCGAGCTAGCGCGAGCAGCCCTGAAAAGCTCCGACTGGCCGAACGAATCTCGGATGGGTGAGCGTTCGCTGGCCAGCATCTTCAGCAAGCTCGATCGAAACCAAGAGGCCGACTGGCTCGCCGAGCGGATCGGCGTTCAGCGAGTGCTGTCCAAGGTACTCGGCGTCCCGTTGGACGATCTGCGCGGCCCGACAACAGCAGCGGCCAGCTCGCCGCGCGGCGACGTGCGCCGGCTCCGCCTGACCTCGCTGCGCTACGCGCGAGCGCTCGATTTACTCGATGAACCGCTGTGTCCCGGAATCCCGCACGCGGTGCTCACGCCGGGCGCTTTCGAAAGCTTATTTTGGCGGGCGCCCAGCGGGTCGGGGCGCTCACTGGTCGGCCGATTTCTCGAAGCGCGCGGCCTGGCGCAGGTGCTCGAAGCCCAGTCCTTCGACGAGGCGCTGTCGCGTTTGCCCGAGCGTGGCCCGGTGTTCATCGAGCTTCATGCGCAGCGCGGCCCACTGCCGCCGGCGCCGCGCGGCGGATTGTGCGTCGCGGGCGACTTCGAACCCGGCAACTCTGGCTGGAACGAGCTGCGTTCGGCGCCCGTCGAAGCGTACCTTTCTGATCTGGTCGCTTGGATCGCCGAGCGTTTGCCGGCGGACGGTCGCTTCGATCGCGCGCGAACGCTCGAGTGGCTGCGCGATGAGATGCTCGATAGCGGCGCGCTCGACGGCCTCGGCGCCGCGCTCGGCTTGTGCGGGCTCGCAGACGAGCTCGGCGTGCACACACTCCAGCGCAAATCGCTGCGCCAAATCGCAGAACGTTTTTGCCGCGATCGCCTGCTCGCGACGCTCGATCCCGAAGCGACGCACGCGGGCTGGCTCCGCCGCAACGGCTACGACGCGCTAGTCGGACTTGGCCGGCGTTTGCTGGCCGATTCGGACGCGCCGTGGGACGAGCCGCGCGCGCTCGAGACTTGGCTCGAGCTCGTGCCGCACGAACATCAGCGCGAGCCGGATCTCGATTGGATGCGCTTGTCACTCAGCCAAGCGGATTCCGCGATTCGTCCGAGCGACATCGAAAAAGCCGCGCGCAAAATCCCGCCTGGCGCGTTTCGCATCGTGCGCGCGCTGCAGCGCGCGGAGCTACTCCGCGATCCAGTCGCGAGCGGACGCGCGAATCAAGCGCCCGAAACCCGACTCGCGCTCGGTCCGCGCTGGTTTTCGAGCGCGCTGCGACGCGAGGCGACCGAGGCCTTGGTCTCGAGCTCGGCCCAAGATTTCGGCGAAGCGCTGCTGCGCGGTCACGCCGCCCCGAGCATCGCGCGCGAGCTCGTCGCGCGTTTATCCGATCGCGGTGGCGCGTTCATCGATAATCTGCTCGAGCTCGAGAGCGCAGACAGCGTGGGACACGCGGCGGCCGTGGACATGACGTTTCGCGCCGCGGGCGTGGCGCTACTCGCGGGCGCGGAGCTCGCGCCCGAATCGCTCGAAGCTTTGTGGGACGAAGTGATCGAAGCGCGACTCGAACTGCCGGGCGAGCTACCCTGCCCGCGCATCGAATACGAAGCGCCGGAACCCGACGCGCTGCTCACGCGCGGCATTTGGTACTTGGCCGCGTTTGCCGTCACGAGCGAACTCGGTCAGCGCGCGGGGCGGCGCCACGCCTTGCTGCGGCCCTGGAAAGCGCGCGAAGCGAGCCCCGATCTCGCCGCAATTTGCCGGAAAATTGCGGGTGATTTGCCGCGCACGCCGAGCGATCGCCCGTGGGTACTGCGCGCGTTTTCGCTGATCGCGCGGCTGCGCGCCGAGATCGGCGCGCTCGGAAATGTCGACACGCCGGAGTTGCTCGAGCGACCCGGCGTGATTGTGGACGAAGTCGCGCACGGCGTGCTCACTTGGTCGTCGATCGCGGGCATCGACGCGGATGAGCTCGGCCTGGAAGCCGTGCAGGCGCTCGCAAAAGAGCGCAGCGTGCCCTTCGCCAGCGTTGCGCGTGCGATTTGGGAAGCCTGGGACGACGCGCAGCGCCCAAGCGACGGCGCGGCGTTCCTCGCGCCGGACTCGCCATTTTCGTCTTGGTTCTGGCCGCACGTGCCGAGCGAGCTGCTCGAGGCTTTGTTGTGCGACGCGCGCGCGACGAAGATCCCGTACGAGTCGTTCGCCGATTCGGGTTGGCAAGCTTTTCTTCGCGCGATCGACACGGCGCCGGCTCGCGCCGAAGACGAACGCGCGTTCCTCGAAGCACCGGACGACGTGCTCGCGACGGCGCTCGAGCGCGGTGTCGAGAGCCGCGCGTTTTTTGCGAGCTTGTGGCGGCGCGTGCCGGAGCGAGCAGCACTCGAGCTCGAGCACGCGCTCGCAGAGCCGAGCGACGAAGCCACGCCGCGGCTCCGCGCGCTACTCGAAGCGGCACCGCCACGCGAGCTCGCCCGAGTCTTTGCGACATTTTCGCGGCCCGGCATCGCGAACACGGGGCCTGAAAAGCTCTGCGCGGTGCGGCGATTTTTGCACGACTACGTGCGCGCTCGAAAAGCCGGCTACGTCGAGGCTTACGCGCGGCTGGCAGAGCTCGAGCGAAAGCTCGCGCTCGGTGGCTGAGGCGATTCCGGCAGGCGAACTCGCGCGCGTTTCGCGCGTGCTCGGAGTATGCTCGTGTTCGCATGCGCGCGGTCTCGCTCAAAGCCGGGTTTGGCATCGATGCGCTCGCGTTCGAGGATTTGCCGATCCCGGAGTGCGGCTCGCGCGACGTCCTGATCCGCGTGCGCGCGGTCTCGCTCAATGCGCGGGATTTGATGATGGTGCGCGGTGAGTACAATCCGCGACAGCAGCTGCCGCTCATCATTTGCTCGGACGCAGTGGGCGAGGTCGTGGCGCGCGGCAATGAGGTGAAATTCTGGCGCGAAGGGGATCGCGTGTGCCCGATTTTTGCTGGGCTGTGGCAGCGCGGCAGGCTCGACCCGCGCGCGCGGCAGAGCAGTCTCGGCGGACCGCTCGACGGCACGCTGCGCGAGTACTTCCTCGCGCATGAAGACGCCCTCGTGCGCGCGCCCGCACACCTGAGCCACGAAGCAGCCGCGTGCCTGCCTTGCGCCGGCGTGACGGCATATCGCGCGCTCGTGGAATTCGGTCAGCTTTTAGCCGGCAATTCGCTGGTTTGTATCGGCACGGGCGGCGTGTCTTTGTTTGCGCTGCGCATCGCGCAGGCGCTCGGCGTGCGCGTGATTTTGACCAGCCGCAGCAGTGAAAAGCTCGCGCGTGCCGCCGCGCTCGGCGTCGCAGATCGGATCGACACGACGCAAAATCCGGACTGGGCTAAAAATGTCCGCGCGCTGACCCACGGCGAAGGCGTCGATCACGTGCTCGAGGTCGGCGGCGCGGGGACGATGGCGCAGAGCCTGCGCGCCGTGAAAATGGGCGGCACGATCAGCGTGATCGGCGTGCTCTCGGGCGCGAAGACCGAGCTCGATCTGCGGCCGCTCTTGATGCAAGACGTGCGCATGCAAGGCGTCTTCGTCGGCAGCAAAGAGACATTTTTGAATTTGGTTGCCCTGTGCGAACGGCACGCGCTCGAACCCGACGTGGATCGCGTGTTCGCGTTCGACGAAACGCGCGCGGCGTTCGAGTATTTGGCGAGCGGCAAACAGTTCGGCAAAGTCGTGATTGCGCTCGGTTGAGCGCACGGCAAGCCGAAACGCGACGCCGAAGGCTTTGCCGAAATTCGCCCGCTTTCGGTGACCATCAATAAAAAAACAAAAACCGAGCTACTTCTTTTCAGGCTTGGCGCAGTGCGTGCTCGAGCCGTCTACCAGGCATTTTTGGCCGGATTTGCAGGTTTCGTCGAGCGTGAACGCGCCGCCTTTGCACTGCAAGATGCTCGCGCCGTCCGGCGTGCAAGAAAAAGCTTGGCCTTCCATTTTCTTGTCGCACGGATCGCCGAGCTTTGCGATCGACGTGTCGCAGCTGAGCTTGCCCGCGTTCGTGCTGCAGCCGTTCGCGCCGCGACACGGGTAGAACGTGCTCATCGCGTGGTCTTTACAGATCAAGACTTGTAAGCCGTCGCTGGCGCAGGCTTTGAGGCCTTCGTCGCGACAAGCGTCGTTGAGCTGCGCGATCGACGTGTCGCACGCGGCGCGGCCTTCGGCGAGCGCGCAGCCTTTCGAGCCGCGACAGGGCACGATGCCGTAAAGCGCGCCGTGACACGCGAGCATCGTGTCCTTCGAGTTGCACGTCGCGGCGCCTTCGTCGTCCGCGCTGCACGGGTCGCCGGGTTTATCGCCACTGAAGTCACAGCTCGTGCCTTGCTCGCTCGTGCTGCAACCGCGCGGGCCGCTGCACGGTGTTTCGATGAATTTGCCAGCTTCACACGCGAGCTCGTGCTTGCCGTCGATGCAGCGCGCTTCGCCTTTTTCGCAGGAGCTGCCCGCGTTCGGCTTGCAGCTCCCGGCGCCGAACGACAGAACGAGCGAAATCCCGACGACGAGTGAGCGCAAAGTAGCGGCGAGTTTAGTCGCTCGCTTCGGAACTCGTGTCGTCTGATTTCGGGGCCGCGGAGCGCCCTGTGTTTACCGAAGTAAAGCCGCAAAATTATGGCGCAAACTGCTGTGGCGCAATGTCCGAGACATGGACACGGATTCAGCATGGGCAGATCGCCGTTCGAGCCGCATACTCACGCGCTACGCGGAGGTAAATCAGATGGGACTACATATCGGAAGCATCGCGCCGGACTTCGAACAGGATTCGACGGCGGGTAAAATCAAATTCCACGACTATATCGGCAATGGCTGGGCGGTTCTATTTTCGCACCCGAAAGACTTCACGCCCGTGTGCACGACCGAGCTCGGTCGCGCGGCGAACCTGAAGCAAGAGTTCGACAAGCGCAACGTGAAGATGATCGCGGTCAGCGTGGACGACGCGGAGTCGCACAAGAAGTGGCTGCCGGACATCGAGCAAACGCAAGACGCGAAGATGAATTTTCCGATCCTCGCCGACTCGGATCGAAAGATCGCGAAGCTCTACGACATGATCCACCCCGAAGCGAACGACACTTTGACCGTGCGCTCGGTGTTCATCATCGACAACAACAAAAAGATC
>DATATR010000061.1:0-6887 GCA_036268695.1 Polyangiaceae bacterium
GACGTGAGCGTCGGCATCAGCTTCGGCATGACGCTCGTGTTCATGTTCTTGTGCCTCGGCGTGGTGCGATTTCTGCTGAAATCGGGCTATCGACTCAAGACTTGAGTGGGTGGGCCGCGCGCGGCTCGGCGTGAGAGCTCGAATGCGACGCCGAAGGCTGTGCCGCCACGCGGCGTGACGCGTGACCATCAAAAATAAAAATCGGGCAAAGCCGCCCCACCCCCAACAATAAAAATCACCAAGTGCCCGCGCCGAGCGAGAGCGCAGCGTAGCCGCCGCGCAGGCCGAAGGTCGGACCGCCGGTGATCGAGGCGTCGTCGGATTTCCAACCGCGCGTTGGGATGCTGTACAAACCGCCGACGCGCAGGCCGAGCGACCAGCCCGAACGCGCATTCGCGAAGTGCGAGTCGCGGCCGATCACGATGGTTTTGGCGATGATCGACACGCCGCCGACGAAGCCGTGGCGCGTGAGGTTGGCGCTGCGGGTCGGGCTCGTGACCGCGTCGTTGAACGATTGATCGGCTTTGGAGTTGATGTCGAGATCCATGCCGTAACCGCCGAGTGAAATCACGGGTGCGAGCAGAAAGCCGTTCACACGCAAGAGTTGATAGCCGAGATCGACCGTGCCCCACGCGCCGCTGGCGGAGACTTTGGTCGCGCCCGCGGGGCCCATCGGGCCGTCGACGCTGCGCGCGAGCACGCCGGCGCCAGAGCCGCCGAGCAAGAAATGCCCGAACAAACCGAAGCCTTGGCCGCCAAGGATCGGAAACACGATCGGCAATGTTTTGCCGTAGCCGTTTTGGCTCAAGCGATCGTTCACGTCGCCCATGTCCATCATCAGCGCGCCGGCGAAGGCGTCGACCGCGACGAGCTTCGGAGTCGGGTTCAAGGCCGGCGCGGGCGGATTGAGCGGTTTGCCTTGTGTGTCCGTCGAAGGGCCGGTCAATGGTGGAGTGTCTTGCGCCGCAGCGATGCTCGATGCGAGCAAGCCCGAGAGCGTCAATGCGAAGCCGAGCGAGTGAAGAAAAAAGCGATTCATGGAGCTCCTCGCGAGCGGGTTAAGCAAGTCCGAGGCCGAGCGCTTTTCGCCGGGAATTTACGGCAAATTATGAATCTGTGTGAGACCTTATTGCCGTGCCATCTCGCCTCGCAGCGCGAGATCTTGTGGCGCGCGCGCGTGCGTGAAAACGCGCGGACACGGCCGCGTCTTTTGAGCGCGTCTCAGCGATTGAACAGCGCGTTCGAAGCGCTGTTCGTGAAGACTTCGTCCGGGAAAGCAACTTGCAGCGCTGGCCGCTCACTCGGCGTGAAGTAACGAAGCTCCGCCGTTTCGTCTTCATCGCCGCTGAGCGAGCCGCCGATCACGTTGCACTCGAACACGACGGTCAAATACTCGGTCACGTCGCCGTGCGGGTAGCGCACGCGACACGCCTCGCCGCCGAACACGCCGATGATGCCGACGACTTCGACTTCGAGCCCCGTCTCTTCACGCACCTCGCGAACTACGCCGAATGCCGGCGTTTCGCCGGGATCGAGCGAGCCCGCGGGTAGATCCCACTCGCCGTTGTCCGCGCGGCGCAAGAAGAGAACGTCACCGCGCTCGTTGCGGATGATCGCGGCGACCGCGGGCGTGAGTAAGAGATCGGTGCCGACGTGGTCGCGTAGGTTTTTGAGGTAGGGGGAGATTGGCATCTTTTTACGGTTTCTCCGGCGAGGCGAACGCGGCGCGAATCATCCGCGCGACGGCTTCGGCCGTGAGCGGCGTGTGTCGAACTTCAAGTAACAATCGGCGTCGTTGGGTTGGCACGCCCGAAGGATTCGCCCGCGGAGCGCAGCGTCTAAATCCTTTCGGGCCGCTGAAGCTGAAGGATTTGGCACGCCCGAAGGGATTCGAACCCCTGACCGGCGGGTTAGAAACCCGCTGCTCTATCCGGCTGAGCTACGGGCGCGTGCTCGCTAAAAAAGACATTCTGAACCGAAGCGGTTCGCATCTTTTCGGCGCGCCCGGTCCTTGTCAAGCGCGCATTATCCGGCCAAACGTGCCCGTTTTCGTTGTTATCTCTCGCGGCTCGAGCGCGAGCAGTTACTATGCCGGCGCGTGAAAGTCCTGCTCGTCAATCCAAACCGGGAGCGCATGCCTTGGCCGGCTCTTCCTGTCGGCATGTGCACGGTCGCGAGCGGGCTTGCCGCCGCGGGACACGAAGTCGAAGTGCTGGACTTGATGTTCGTGAGCGATCCGGCGCGCGAGACGCTCGCGCGCGTGAAGAAGAGCGACCCGGACATCGTCGGGCTCAGCATCCGCAATATCGACAATTGCAACTTCGAAGTGCCGCATTTTTACTTGACGGACATTCGCGACCAAGTGCTGCGCTCGATCCGCACGGCGTCGCCGCGCGCGAAGATCGTGGTCGGCGGCAGCGCCGTGAACGTCTCGCCCGCGGACACGTTCGCGTTTCTGGAAGCCGACTACGCGCTCGTCGGCGAGGGCGAAGAAGCGCTGCCCGATTTCCTGCGCGCGCTCGAAGACGGCGCGCCGCTGTCGCGCGTGCGCGGCTTGCTCGAACCCGGTAAAGGCAGCACGAAAGCCTTGCCCGTTCTCGACACGGGCCGGCTCATGCGCGGTGAACCGCCCGCGGGTCGCGCGCTCGTGCACGATTTCGCCAAATCCGCGCGCAGCGAAGCTTGGAACTGGATCGATCTCAAACAATACGCCGCGCACGGCAGCCCCTATTCGATTCAAACCAAACGCGGCTGCGCGCAGAAATGCTCGTACTGCGTCTACAACAACATCGAGGGCCACGCGTATCGCCTGCGCGATCCAGTCGAAGTCGTGGACGAGCTCGAGGAAGCCGTCAAAGGTCACGGCGTCAAAGCCATCGATTTCGTCGACTCGACCTTCAATCTGCCGCTCTCGCACGCGCGCGCGATCTGCGAAGAGCTCGAACGCCGCCCGCTCAACGTCGAACTATCGACGATGGGCCTGAATCCCGCCGGCGTCACGCCCGAGCTCGTCGAAGCGATGAAGCGCGCCGGCTTCAAGAGCGTGATGTGCACGCCGGAGAGCGCCTCGGAAATCACGCTAAAAACGCTGCGCAAAGGCTTCCAAAAGCACGCCGTGATCCGCGCCGCGCACGCGCTCCGCGAGGGCGGCTTGCCCACCTATTGGTTCTTCATGTTCGGCGCGCCCGGCGAAACGATGGACACCGTGCGCGAGACACTCGCGTTCTGCGAAGAGCACATCGCGCCGACCGACATGGTCCTGTTCTCGACCGGCATTCGCGTCTACTCGGGCACGCCACTCGAACGCACTTGCAAAGACATGGGCTGGTTCGCCGAAGACGATCCGCTGTTTTTGCCGTCGTGGTTCCTCTCGCCCGAGCTCGAGTTGAACGAGCTTTATCAAACGTTGATGCGCGCCGCCGCCGTGCACCCGAATTGGATGACCAACGCCGAAACCGTGGTCAGCCCCGCAATGAACGCGATGATGAAAGGCGCCTTCCGCGCGCTCGGCTGGAAAGGCCCATTCTGGAAGCATTTACCGCGCGTATTCGGGCTCGCGAATCGCTTCGGCGTGCGCCAGCGCGGGCTCGAACAACACGCCGCGAACCTGCGCAAAGTGACCGACGTCCGGCACTATCGCGGTTGATCCGGTCGATTTGATTTTTGGGGGCGTGGGCATTGCCACACCGCGGGCAAGCGCGGCGCCGCAAGCTGCTCGCGTATCCTACACCGCTGCGCAACCAAAGTTCCCGTCGAACATACGCCCTTGAATCGGCGCTCATTGGCTTCGCTCGAGTCGAGCGAAGCGTCTATCGCTACTCGTAAGCGATAGTTTGATTCAGTGGACTCGGGATAACGTGTATAAACGAGCATTGTCCGCGCGCGTGTCGTGGAGAAGGAGCTTCGATCGTGTCAATGACCAAGCATCTTGCGCTGCTCGTGAGTGGATTGGCCCTGTTGGCGTTGGCCTATACGCCGAACGTTTCGGCTGCTGCGGCCTCGGTCCCCGGCTCGCTCACCCAACAAGGCCGTTTGCTCGACGCCGCGGGCAATCCCGTCGACGGCGTCGCGCTGGAATTCACGTTCGCGCTCTACACGGCCGCGACCGGCGCGGCGAACACGGCCATTTGGACTGAAAAGCAAACCATTACGCCGGACGGCGGCTATTTTTCCGCGCGGCTCGGCGAGAGCGCGCCGTTCCCCGCCACGATTTTCGACGGCAGCCGCGGCACCTTGTTTCTCGGCATCACGATTGGCACGGACGCCGAAATGGCGCCGCGCCAAGAACTCACGAGCGTGCCGTTCGCGCTCCTCGCCGGCAACGCGCTGAACGCCAACCACGCCGCCCAAGCAGACGCCGCGACCGGCGCGCTCGACACGCGCATCGCCGCTTTGGAAACCGCAGTCAGCGCACTGCAAACCAATGTCGGCACGCTGCAAGGTTCGGTCAACACGCTGAGCGGCGCGCCGCACGCTTATGGCTCGAGCTACTTTTTTACGGGTACCAACGATTGCGCCACGGCGGGTTTGGAATGCCCGGTCGACATCAGCGCAGGCCACTTCACTGCGCCGCCGACCTGCGCGTCGACGAACGCCGCCCCGGACGCCACGGGCTACAACGAGAATGTGGTAATTCGCGCCGTGACGGCGACGACGCTCTACGTATGGAAGGGCCAGTACCTCACCAGCGGTTTCACGCTCAGCGGCACCTTCATTTGCATCGGAACCTGAAAACCGCCGAGCTCGCGCAACCGCGGGCAGAGTTGTGCATAGCGCGGCGTTTCGCTGCTGTTCACGGCCTTCGTAAACTCGAGCAGGCTTCCGATCCGCGGCGAGTCGAATAATCTGAGAGGATGACGCGCGGTCATTCGCCAGCGCGCGCATCAAAAGGAGTTCGACCGTGTCGATGACCAAGCATGCTGTGCTGCTCGTGAGTGGGTTGGCTTTACTGGCGTTGGCTTACGCACCAAGCGCTTCGGCTGCGGCGCCTTCGGTGCCCGGCGCGCTCACACAACAGGGCCGCTTGCTGGACGCCGCGGGCAACCCCGTCGACGGCGTTGCCCTAGAATTCACCTTCGCCCTCTACACTGCCGCGACCGGTGCAGCGAACACCGCAATCTGGACCGAAAAGCAAACCATCACGCCGGACGGCGGCTATTTTTCTGCGCGGCTCGGCGAAACGACGCCGTTCCCCGCCACGATCTTCGACGGCAGCCGCGGCACCTTGTTCCTCGGCATCACGATCGGCACGGACACTGAAATGGCGCCGCGCCAAGAGCTGTCGAGCGTGCCATTCGCGCTCTTGGCTGGAAACGCGCTGCATGCAAACGCCGCGGATGCCGCGAGCGGTGGGCTCGACACGCGCATCGCGTCGCTCGAAACGATTGCAGCTTGTCCGGACGCTGCTGCCCGCACGAACTACGGCTTCTGCGTCTGGCACGAAGACAACGGCTCGACTTACACGCTGAACTATTTCCAGGCCGCGAGTGCCTGCAAAGCCAAGGGCGGCCGACTCTGCAGTCTCGCTGAAGCTTCCGCCGCGCAGGCAGCCGGATTCGCCGCCTGTGCGTTCTCATGGGTCGCCGATCGCAGCGACAGCGCGAACGGCTCCACGGTTCTGATTGCGCAAACTACTCTTGCAGGTTGCGGAAATCCCGGCCTCAACCCCGGCGCGTCGGCATTCACCGCGGCTCACGACGCGCTCTGCTGCAAGCCGTAAAATGCGCGCTCACTTCGGTGGCGGCACCGGCGGGATCTTGAACTCGTCCCATGCGGGCGTGAGGTTCGTGGTCATCGCGCCTTGGTTCCACAGGTACACGCCGTCGAAGGTTTGGAGCTCGTGCGTCGTCGTGTCTTCGACGATGCCCGTCATGTAGAGCTGCGAAGAGCGGCGATCGGGCGGACTCACGCCGGGCACGTCGTCCATCATGAATTGGCCGGGATACGCGCGTGCCGACGAGAAGATCAGCCAGTAAAAATTCTTGCCGCTGTCAGTTTCGACATCGGGCGACCACTTCGGCCAGCTGTTGATCACGCCGGGACTCTTTTGCCCGCCGCAAATCGGAGGATCGTTCGCGGCGAGGCGCGTCGCTTTGCCACCGGTCGAGGGAATGACGTTGATCTCGCCGTCCGCGCGATAATAAATCGCGGCCGCATCGATCGGCCCGACGCGGTTGAACGCGACCAACTGATCGTCGACGCTGAGGCTCGGATAATATTCGGCCACGCCAGGTTCGGCCGCGCCGGCGAGCGGCGTCACCGTGCCGCCCGCGCCATCGTTGAACGGCACGACGTGAATGTTCACGTCCGTGTTGCCGCTGCCGATGCGTCCGTCTTGCTCGACGTCCGCCGAAGTATAAAACACGTTCTTGCCGTCGTGGCTGAACGCGGGTGAAACCACGGACGCGGTTTCACCCGTGAGTGCGAGCCGGCCCCACGCGGTTTTTTCAGCGGCTGCGATCGCCGTGTCCGTCGCGGCCTCGGTGCCGGGCGACCACGGAATACTCGCGGTGGTGTCGAGATCGAACCACGCGATCGTCGTCTTTGGCGTGGTCGCGCTGCCCAAGCTGAAGCCGACATCGGTCGTGCGCCCGCCGTACGCGGAGACGGCCAAGTGCTTGCCATCCGCCCAATGCGATTTCGAGAAGCTCAGCATGCCGAGCCACGGCTGATTGAGCAGCGTGGCCGCGCCGGCGCTGACGTAGCTCGGCTGTTGTCCGACGGTGTCAGCTTGGATCGACGCGATCACGCCGTTCCACGGCCACAAATCGGTGAACGCGACCGCGTTGCCGTCGGGCGTCGACGTGTGGCAACCGATGCATTGCACCGCGCCGGGCGGATCTTTGATTGCGCCGGGATCGGGCGAGACACGCAGCGCGGTCCCGTCG
>DATATR010000062.1:0-10446 GCA_036268695.1 Polyangiaceae bacterium
CTCGATAAAATCGACAAAAATCACCTGACTCAAGTGCTCGACAGCTTGCCCGACGAAACCAAAAAAGATCTCGGCGGGCGTCCGGGAATCAGTGTCGATCATCAGTGGCAATGGCACCCGATCGGCAACGAGGAGCTATTCGCGACCCGACTCTGTTCGGGGCTCGGGCAGCGCCCAGCCTGTGGTGTGGTGATCGATCGCGTCGTGCTCGGTCAGGCGCACATTTTGGGTTGGGCTTCGAGTAGGCATTGGCTGCCGAGCGTCGAGACCGATCGCGACCCGCGCGATCTGTGGATGATCGGCGGCGACGAAACCGGCACTTATCAGCGCTTGATCCAATATCGTTACGGCACGATCGCGATCACGGCGGAAGAACATCGCGTGCGCGAGAGCTTGAGTAAGAAGAAGAGAAAGAAGCACTAGGCCGAGTAGGCGCGCGCTCAAAACCCGACGTCGATTGCCGGCAGCGCGTCGCCGAGCTCGCCGGGATCGTCGCCGCGACTCTCGTCGTCGCCCAGGCCGAGCTCGCCGTATTGACCGAGTCCCCAACACTTCAAGCGTGCATCCGACAAGATCGCGCAAGCCGCGCTGTAGCCGGAAGTGAGCGCCCGGATGCCGAAGCTCGTGCCGAGTCTCACGCTCGCTAAATTGTTGCCGAGCTCGTTCGGCAGATCGCCGCGGTTCTGCGAATCACCGAGCCCGAGCTGACCATAGCTGCCCGCGCCCCAGCATTTGATCTCGCCGTCGTCGAGCAGGGCGCAGGCCGATTCGAAACCGACCGCGATTCGCTCTGCGGTGCGCCCCGCCCCGAGCTCGACCGCGGGCAGGTTGTCGCCCATTTCTCCCGGCAAATCGCCGCGATTTTGCGTATCACCGAGCCCGAGCTGGCCGAACGTGTTTTGGCCCCAACACTTGACCGAGCGGTTGTCGAGTACCGCGCAGGCGAACCCGTAACCGATGCCGATCGCCGTCGCGAGTCGTCCGCTGCCGAGCTGGATCGGAGCAAGCTTGTCGCCCATTTCATTGGGGTCGTCGCCGCGATTGTTGGTGTCGCCTTGGCCGAGCTGTCCGAATTGATTTACGCCCCAGCATTTCAGAGAGCCGTCATCTAAGATCGCGCACGCGGAGTCGGTGCCGGCGGCGATCGCATTGGCGGAGCGCGCGACGCCGAGATCGACGAACGGCAGCGCATCACCCATTTCGTTGGGCTCGTCACCACGATTGTTTTTGTCGCCCAAGCCGAGCTGGCCGGCTTCTCCGATATCGCTTGAGTCGTTCAAACCCCAACACTTGACCCGGTGGTTGTCGAACAGCGCGCAGCTGAACGCATCGCCGGCCGCAACTGCCGTCGCGTGGAGTCCGCGGCCGAGTGCGACTTCCGGCAAGCGATCCCCCATTTCATTCGGCAGATCGCCGCGCGCGTTCTTGTCTCCCAAACCGAGCCCGCCGAAGCGGTTATCGCCCCAGCACTTGATCCCGCCGTCGTCGAGCAGCGCGCATTCGTGCAAATAACCAGCGGAAATCGCGCTCGCGATCCGATCGGTGCCCAGGTCGACAGCCGGCAAATTGCGACCCATCTGCCGCGGCGCAGCGCCGCGCCGCACGGTGTCGTCGAGACCGAGCTCGCCGAATTCGTTGTCGCCCCAACATTTCACTTGGCCGCTCGAGCTGAGCGCGCAAGTGCGAATACCGCGCGCACTCACCGCCACGGGTTCCCAAGCACAATCGCTGGAGCAGCCGTCCCCATCGCGGGTGTTGCCGTCGTCACATTCCTCTTCCGGGCTCTGCACGGTGCCGTCGCCGCAGACGACGAGCGGCGTGCTGCACGTGGTGATGCCGCTGCAGCCACCGAAAGCATTGCCCGCTGCGGCACTGCCAGCGGTGCCGCTCGACCCGCCGCCATCACCAGCGATCGCGCTGCCGGACACGAACAGCTCGCTGCGCGCGCCGCAGCTCGTGCCGAGGAGCGCGAGCAAAGCCACGCTCGAAACCGCGACGCGCGCGCGCATCAACTATCCGGCGCGCACCACGAGTCCATGCGCGAGACGACGCCGCGCTCGCGCACCTCGAGGCGCTCGAGCTCGTGGCTCGTGCGCTCTTCTTCGGGATAATTGTTCGCGTCCATCGCGCTGGCGAACGCTCGCAGATTTTGGGCGGTTGCGTTGAGGATGCCCGCATATTCGGCGACGTACTTCGCCATTTGTTCGCTCGAGAATTCGAGCGGACCGAGATCCTTTGCCAACCGCTCGTAACGACTCGCGGCAGCGACGTAGCGTGCGCTGCTCGCTTTGGTCGTTGCGCCGCCTGCTCCGCCGACGGTCGGTGCGCCCGCGTCGGTCAGGGCGAGCACTTCGTCGAGCGCGGGGTTCACGTCCGCGATCAATTTGCGGCACTGCTTGGTCTTGGTGAAGCGGCTGCAGCCGCTGCCTGCGAGCGCGAGATAGCCGATCAGGGCGCACGAACCGAGCCGGAAAATCAGGCGCCGAAGCGAACGGACGGACGGAAACATTGGGCTTGCGCTCGGCCGGTGCCGAGGAGAATTTACCGTAACATCATGCGCGGCGCAGAAACAATCCGGCGCCTCGGCTGGCTCCGAGCCCTCGGCTTCGCCGCGTTGATCGCGGGTTGCGAGGGGCGCCCGCGTCCGGCGCACAAGCCGCCGCCGCGTGCGTCGAGCTCGGCGCTGCCTCTCGGGTCGCTCGAGCCGCCGCGCCCCGCGCCTTCGATGTTGCTGCCGATCGCGGAAGCGCTCGAAGAAGTGCACGAAAAGAAAGCCGCGATCGCTCCGTCGCGCGACGAGACGCCGCGCCTCGCGTTCGGCAAGGGCCGGCTCGCGCAAGCGGCGCCGCAAAAAGTCGTGTTTCGCGACACGAAGGACGGCAGCGTGATCGCCGAAGCCGAGCTCGGCGCGGTGCGTGCGCTCGCCGCAGGCATCGACGGCTCGCTATTCGCGCTCGGGCCCACGAACGGCGCGCGGCTCGAGCCGAAGTCGACGAAGCCGCGCACGTTTCCGCACGTGGCGTTTTTCCGGGGCGCGGCGCTGTTTCCGGATCTCGAAGATCCGAGCCACTTTTACGTTTACTACGGCGGCGACGGCGAGCTTTTTCAATTCCCGTTCGAGGCCGAGGCCGGCGCGTTCCTGCCGATCGAAGATCGCTTTCCGCTTGCGGGCTGCCTCGGCGCGCCCGCGCTGACGCACGACGGCGCGTTCCTCTGCGCGACCGAAGACGGCGTCGAACGGCGCGCGCCGCGCGGGCGCGAAACGCACTTCAAATGGCCAAGGGGCGTCGAAAATGTCGTGCGCCTTTTGCCGGCAAAGCGCCTCGACGACTTCTTTGCGCTGACACGGCAGGGCGAGGTCGTGCACTTGCGGCTCGAGCAGGGCATGCCCGCGCTCGACCGTTTTCAGTTGCCGGCGCCGCCCTTCGCCGCCGCCGCCAATGACGAAGCGCTCGCGTTCGTGCTCGTCAGCGCCCCGGCGGACAAGCAGACGCGTCACTTCACGTTGCTGGTGACTGGCTTGGACGGCCGAGAGCGTTTCAAAGTCGAGCTCGAAAGCAAGCCCGCGCCGCCAGGTGACGATTGGCTCGAAGCCGTAATCGGCGATAAGAATCTCGCCATTTCAGGGTTCGAGCCGCTGGTCGCGGTGGGTGGGCCAGACGCGGTCACGGTCTGGGACTACGCGCAGGGCGCGCAGGTTTTCGCACTTAAATAAGGCTCGAGCTCGGAGCCAAATGGCCGAAAGTTGGCCGTTTTATCGATTGCAGGCATTGAGCCAAGGTGATGACCAGTGCCCGCTTCGAATCCGAACTCGCGCTCGTGAAACGAATCGCGGACGAGCTCGCGCAACAGAAGAAGGAGCGCGCGACGAGCGCTCACCTCTTGGCCGCGCTCGCCGCACGACCGGGCCCCGCTTGCGATCTCTTGCGCGAACGCAAACTCGATGTCGACGACTTGCTCAAGCTCGGCCGCGCGATCGACGAGGAGCTCGACGAACCGCTGAAGTATTTGCTCCAGCGCGCGAAGGAAATCGCTGGGCGCATGGGTGAGAGCGACGCTTCGGCGGTGCACGTGCTGGTTGCGCTACTCGGTGAGCCGCGTTGCTCGGCGCGCCGCGCGCTCGAAAATTTCGGCTGTGATATTTCTCGGCTTCGCACGCAGGCCGTGCAAGTCGGGCTCGGGTTGGTTGGGCGCAGGCGCTCGCCGGGGGAGCTCGTGCGTGAAGCGACGCTGCCAGCGCCAATGCCCGCGCCGCGCAGAGCCCCCACCGCGATCAAAGTGCCGCTCTATCCACCCCCCAAAAAAAATCAAAGCAGCGACGCGCAGCCTGCCGTCGCGCCTGAACCGCGCGGCGCGGGCGTGATCGTGCCGGTGATGGCGCTGCCCGCGAATTCAGCGCGGATCACGCTCACGCGCGCCGTCGCCGCGCCCGAAAAAGCGCCGCCCGCTCTGCCGAAAGAGCCCGATCCGTTCGAGCGTTTCGAGCTCGATCCGCAGCGCTTCCCGATGCTGACCTCGCTCGGTCGCAATCTGACTTTGGCGGCGGCACGCGGTGAGCTCGATCCAGTCGTCGGGCGCGACGCGGTGATCGAACAAGCGCTCGACGTCTTGGCCAAGCGCGAGGGCAACAATCCGTGCTTGGTCGGCAGCGCGGGTGTCGGCAAAACCAGCATCGTGCGCGGGCTGGCGCAGCGCATTGCCAGCGCGGAAGACGTGCTCTCGCTCGACGATCGCGTGATCATCCAAATCCCGGTGAGCGAGCTCGTCGCCGGCACGGGCGTGCGCGGCGCGCTCGCTTCGCGCGTCGGTGCGCTGCGCAAAGAGGTGTTGCTCGCGAAGGGCCGCGTCGTGATTTTCTTCGACGAGATTCATCAGCTGTTCGTCGGCGAAGCGGCCGACGAAATCGCGTCCGAGCTCAAGATCGCGTTTTCGCGTGGCGAGCTGCCGTGCATCGGCGCGACCACACCAGAAGATTTTCAAAAAGCGCTCGCGGCGGACGCGGGACTCGCGCGCCGCTTCTCGCTGGTCGAAGTCGAACAGCCGAGCCGCGAAGATGCTTATTTGATCGTGGATGCGCTGAAGCCGCGGCTCGAAGCGCATCACCAAGTGCGCTATCAAACCGAGGCCGTGGCGCTCTGCGTCGGTTGGTCCGTGCGCTATTTGCCGGGCCGTGCGCTCCCAGACAAGGCGGTTTCGATTTTGGATTTGGCTGGCGCGCGCACTCGGCGTCGCGGCAAGACCGAGGTCACGCCGGAGAGCGTCGCGGAAGTGGTGGCCGAGCTCGCCGATATGCCGACCGATCGCCTGCTCGAAGCCGACGGCGATCGCATGCTTCGGCTGGAAGAAATTTTGGCCGAGCGCGTCGTCGGGCACGGCGATCAGATCCGGCGCATCGCGCGCATTTTGCGGCGCAACGCGGCGGGCCTCGGTTCGCGCCGCCCGATCGGCACGTTCTTATTGCTCGGTCCAACTGGCGTCGGCAAAACCGAAACCGCAAAAGCGATCGCCGAAGTTTTGTTTCACTGCGACAGCGCCATGACGCGCCTCGACTTGTCCGAGTTCTCCGAGCCGCACGCGATCGCGCGCTTGATCGGCGCACCGCCGGGCTACGTGGGGCACGAAGCCGGCGGGCAGCTCACCGAAGCCGTGCGCAGGCGGCCCTATCAAGTGATCCTCTTGGACGAGCTCGAGAAGGCGCACCCCGACGTTTTGACCTCGTTTTTGGCTGTTTTCGACGAAGGTCGGCTCACCGACGGCCGCGGTCGCACGGTCGATTTCACGAACACGGTGATCTTGATGACCTCGAATCTCGGCGCCGAAGAGAGTGGCAGCTCGCCGCGGCGTCGCGTCGGTTTCGGCAACGACGCCGAAGTGCGCGCGGATCTCGAGCAGTGCGTGGTCAACGCCGCGCGCGCCGCGCTCGCACCCGAACTTTACAACCGCATCGACGAAGTGCTGGTGTTCGCTCCGCTCGGTCGCGACGAGGTGCGTGAAATCGCGCGTCGCCTGCTCGACGGCGTGAGCCGCGCGCTGAGCGCGCAACGCGGCATTCGCCTCGACCTCACCGCCGACGTCGTGGACTTCTTGCTCGATCGCGGCGGCTTCGATCCCACGCTCGGCGCGCGCCCGATGAAGCGCACGATCGCGCGCTTGGTCGAAGCACCGCTGGCCGAGAAAATTCTGCGCGGCGAGCTCGGGCCGAAGAGCGTCGCGCTCTTGTCCGTGGTCGGCGACGCGATCGAGTGCGACGTGCTCGACGAAGCCAGCGCTGCGGAGTAATTTCAGCACACTGTGCGGTGAGCGCGCGTCCCGAGTGTAAAGTTCCAAAAACTGGAACCAATTTCAGCATCGGCGCGGCTGCTCGAGCTGATTTTCAGCCTAAATCGCGGGACCTCGCGCGAGCACCCGGCTAGACTGGGGTTCGGCGATCGGAGGTCCCGGATGCGTGGTGTTTCGTTGCTCGCGCGCTGTTCGGCTCTCGGTTTGCTCGCGCTCGTCGCGTGCAGCTCGAAGAGCGATGCTGGCTTCACTTCGTCGACTCCCGTCGGCAACGCGGGTTCGCCGAGCGGTGGCGCTGCCCCGGGAGGCGCAGGCACGCCCAACTCCGGCGGCGCGACGGCCAGCTCGAGCGGCGGCAGCGCGACGTCTTCGAGTGGCGGCGCTGCTCAAGCTGGGACGAGTAGCGCAACCGGCGGATCGAGCAGCGCGAATGCCGGCGCAGACACCGGCGGAACGAGCGGCGCCGGCTCGAGCAGCGGCGGAGCCGGAGGTTCGACTCCGACCATGGCTTGTGGCGCCGCGACCTGGCCGCCCGGCGGCGCCGACGCTCCGCAAACCATCGCGGTCACCGACAACAAAGGCATGAGCGCACAGCGACAGTTCTACGTCTCACTACCCGCGGGCTACGACGGCACGAAGCCATATCCGCTGGTGACCGTGTGGCACTACGCAGGCGGCACGGCGAGCGCGCTGATCGCGCCGGGCTTTGGCGGCGCGTTTTACGGCGTGCAAAAAGGCTTTCCGGATGCGATTTACGTCGCGGGCCAAGGGCTCACTGATGCTACTTCGGGCATGACCGGTTGGCCCAACACCAACGGCCAAGACGTCGCGATGACGAAAGCCATGCTGACTTGGCTCGAACAAAACTACTGCATCGATCAAAGTAAGATCATGGCGACCGGCATGAGCTACGGCGGCATCATGTCGGACACCTTGGCTTGCCAAATGCCGGATGTGTTTCGCGCCATCGGCGTGATGTCCGGCGCTCTGTTCAACTTTGGCGCAAGCCAATGTGGCAGCCACCCGATCGCGGCCTGGATGACACACGGCACCGCGGACATGACGGTCGACATTTCGGGCGGCGAGGCCGCGCGCGACCAAGTACTGAAGGACAATGGTTGTGGCACCGGCACCATGCCAGTCGATCCGTCGCCGTGCGTTTCTTATCAAGGTTGCGCGTCGGGCTATCCGGTCGTGTGGTGCCCAGTCGAAGGCGAGGGACACACCATTCCGTCCTTCGCGGCGGACGCGATTGCTGCATTTTTCAAGCAGTTCTGAGTGTGCGTGAGTGCATGTGGTTTCAGCTCCGCCCTGATTGCTCACGCGCGAGTGCTTTGGCAAATCGCACCGTGCATCGTGCTGATACATTGCTACACCCCGTTGCAGTCCTCTTGTCTCGCCTGCTTTCTTGTTCACCATCCACCCAAGCAAGCTTCGGTGTAAATTGGAGGCCTCGATCATGACGCTCCGATCCTGGACATGCGGCTCTGCCGTTCTGTTTTCACTCATCGCTTGCTCGGGCAGCGATGGATCGAATGCGAAGAGCAATTCGAATTCCGGCTTGAGCTCTGGTGGATCGAGCGGGCATGGTGGCTCGCCGAGCTCGAGCGCGGGCAGCTCGACTGCGAGCGTGGGTAGTTCGAGTTCGAACGGTGGCTCGTCGAGTTCGAACGGTGGCTCGTCGAGTTCGACGGGTGGCTCGTCGAGTTCGAACGCGGGTAGCTCGAGCGCAAATGGCGGAAATACGGCCATGGGCGGCGCCAGCTCGGCTTCACTGCCGACGATCGGCGGCTGCACCATCTTCACCGCGGACGACGCGTGGAACAGCTCGGTCGCGAACGAAACAGTGAATGACGCGTGGAACACGAAGCTTCAAGCCTTGGTCGGCGCGGTCAACATCCACCCAGACTACGGTCCCGACTTCGGCATCCCGATCAACGTCGTGCCGGCGACGCAAACCAAGAGCACCGTCAGCTTCGACATCTCGGACGAAAGCGATCCCGGGCCGTACGCGTTCCCGGATTCGAGCACTGCGCTGCTCGAAGGCGGCACGGCCGCCTCTTGCGACGGCGATTGTCACTTGCTCTCGGTAGAGCAAGGCGCCTGCATGCTCTACGAGGGCTATGGCTGCAGCTATCAAAACGGCTGGCAGTGCGGCAGCGGCGCGATCTTCGATCTCAAAAAGAACAGCTACGGCCAACGCCCGATCGGCTGGACTTCGGCGGACGCCGCTGGCCTGTCGGTTGCGGCGGGCGTGATCCGTTACGACGAAGCCGCCGCCGGCGCGATCCACCACGCGATTCGCTTCACCGCGCCCTGCACGCTGCCGAGCTACGTGAAGCCTGCGTCGCACGAAGCGGTGCCCTCGAAGCCGCCAGGTTGCCCCGGCAACCCGAACGCCGTGCCGATGGGCCTGCGTGTGCGGCTCGATTCGAGCTTCAAACTCAGCGGCGGCAGCAGCCTCGCGCAAGCCGTCGTCAGCGCCATGCAAACGTACGGCATGATCTTGGCGGACAACGGCAGTTCGTTCGACTTCCAAGGCGAACCCAACGCCAAATGGAACGACGACCAAGACATCGAGCCGCTCAAACAAATTCCGGCGAGCGCCTTCAAAGTCGTCACCGTGCCGCCACTCCAACCTTGAGCGAGCGCAGCGGCGTTCGCGCTCTCTGTTTTTTTTATTGATGGTCACGCATTACGTCGAATCGCGTCATAGCCTTCGGCGTCGTGTCGCGACTAGCGCTGCCCCCAGATCTCGTTCTTTCGCGCCAAGCGCGCGCGAAGGGCACGGGCCAGATGCCCGGAAGTAAAACAAAGCACCAGATTCGCCGGGCTGATCACGGTTCTCGAATGGAGGCGGGAGCCAACGAGACCTGAGCGAACAGGCGCCCGTCGCGCGGCGATCTGCGCGGGTGGCCAAGCGCCAAAGCCAGCGTAGCGCAAGAAATCCCTAAGGACTCGCATCGAGCGCGCGGCGATAGCGGTCGCGTCGCAAATCGTCTTCCAAGATCTCGTACGCTTCGGCGAGTACTTCCAAAATCAAATCCACGTCGTCTCGCAAATCCACGACTTCCGCGCTCAAAATCCGGCTCGGATCGAACTCCGCCTTGAGTTCGGAGTAAGCGCGGCGAATGTCGTAGCTCGTCGCGCTACGCGCGACGCCGAGCAGCGCGAAGTAATCGCCTTCTTCGCTCAGCGCCTTGCGCGCCAAAATGCGCGCGCGCAGCGCGGCGTGGTCCAAGCGATCCGGTTTCGGCGCTTCGCGCTTTTCGGAGCGGCCGCGCGCGGTGCGCCGCTCGCCGCTGGCCGTGGCCAGCACCGAAAGCTCGACCAGCGCGTAGAGCACGGACGCAAAATCCTTGTGCCCCGCGCGGCGCACGACTTCGCTCACGGCTTCCTCGCCGAGCGAGCGCACGAGCGTCGCTTCGGCGTCGTTCAGCGCGCACTCACCGAGCAGGGCTTCGTTCGCGCCTTTGAGCACGAGCGCGTTCGGCCCGCCGAGCCGCGCCAGCGCTTCTTCCGGCGTGACCGCGCGGCGCACGATCTCGAGCAGCACTTCCGCGCCGGTCGCGCCGCCGAATACCGCGGGCTCGGCTTGCAAGCGTGCCGGCGCTTCGGCTTCGAGGCTGACCGCGCCGCGCGTGAGCGATACGATGCGCGCGACCAGCCACTCGGCATGCGCGCGCAAGACCGGCCAGAGGTCGTCTTGACGCAGATGCCCCTGCGCGATCAGCGCGGCGCCTGCGTGCCGGCCAAATTGCGGCAATTTGCGCGCGATGCGCGCGGCCACTTCGTCCGGCAAATCACCCCTTTGGTTTAGAAATTCGACCAGTGATTCGCCGTCCGCGCCCGACGCCGCGGTCACGAAATCGCCGTCGCGAAACAACACGCGGCGGATGCCGCTCGCGTCTTCGAACGCGAGCGCGCCGGTGTAGCGCGCGCGCACCACGCGAGCGAACGCGCGCACTGCATCGCCCGCGGCGAGCGCAGGCGGGATCTCGAGCTCGGGCAGCTCGCGCCGGCTTTCCTGGGGCGCGGGCTCGGGCACTCGAGCTGGCTCGGCCGGGTGCGCGCGCGGCGGCGCGGTCGAAATCACCGCGGGCTCGGGCGCGCTCACGCTCGGAGGTATGTCCGAAATCGGACCGTGCGCGGTCGCGCCGGCGAACG
>DATATR010000063.1:0-16102 GCA_036268695.1 Polyangiaceae bacterium
GAGCTCTCCCGCGGCGGCCAGGTCTTTTACTTGTACAATCGCGTCGAGGGCATTTACGAGCGAGCCGAGCGCATCAAATCGCTCTTGCCGGAAGCGCGCGTCGCGGTGGGTCACGGGCAGATGAGCGAAAGTGCCCTCGAGCAAACCATGCTCGACTTCGTGCAGGGCGAATACGACGTGCTCGTCGCGACCGCGATCATCGAGAGCGGGCTCGATATTCCGCGCGCCAACACCATCATCGTCGATCGCGCCGATCTGTTCGGGCTCTCGCAGCTCTATCAATTGCGCGGACGCGTCGGGCGCTCGAGCGAGCGCGCTTACGCCTATTTGCTGGTGCCACCAGCGAGTCAGTTGAGCGACGAAGCGCGTTCGCGGATCGAGGCGCTCGAGCGTTACACCGAGCTCGGTTCCGGCTTTCACATCGCGACGCTCGATATGGAGCTCCGCGGCGCGGGCGACCTGCTCGGCGCCGAGCAGAGCGGCTTCGTGGAAAGCGTGGGATTCGAGCTGTTTTGCAAGATGCTCGAGGACGCGACGCACGAGCTGCGCGGCGAAACCGTCACGCACGAGGTCGATCCCGATTTGAACTTCGACGTGGAAGCGCTCTTGCCCGAGGATTACATCGCCGAAGTCGGCGTGCGGCTCTCGCTCTACAAGCGGTTGTCGAGCGCGGCCGATGAGGCCGAGGTCAACGACTTATCGCGCGAGATGGAGGACCGTTTCGGTGCGCCGCCGCTCGTCGCGCGTCGATTGGTCGAATTGATGCGGCTCAAAACCGAGCTTCGCCGCTTGCGTGCTGTCGGCTGCGAAGCGACAGCCAAGTCCGCCACCTTGCATTTGCTGCCGGATACGCCGCTCGATCCAAGCAAGGTGAGCGCATTGGTCGCTCAGAAAAAGTCGCTTTATCGCCTGAGCCCCGACGGTCGGCTGACACGCCGCGCTGGCGAACACGAGGCGCTCGGCGATGGACTCGTGCTCGCCGATCGCATGTTGAGCGAGCTGACGAAGTGCATGAAAGACTGAGCACGACGTCACTCACGGTCGATCCAGTTTGCGCATCGTGTAACGAGCGGCGCGCACGACGAACGCGCGCGGCAGGACCTTCGAGAGCGTGGTCTGCACCGAGTTCATCGCACCCGGCACGTAGACGACGCGGCGCGACTCGTACGCATCGAGCGCCCCTTGCACGACCGCGTTCGGCTCGAGTTGCACGAGTTTGGGCGCGCTTCCTTGGGGCACGCCCGCCGCGGATTGAAAGCCGGTCGGCACGAAGCCCGGGCAGCAGGCAAGCACGCGCACGTTGGTTTTCTCGAGCTCCGACGCGAGCGCGGCCGAAAAACTCAGCACGAACGCCTTAGTCGCGCCGTACGTCGCCATGTATGGAGTCGGCTGATACGCCGCGGTCGAGCCGAGGTTGACGATGCCGCCGCGATCGCGCTCCACCATGCCCGGCAAAAAATGCCGCGCCAAGCACACGACCGACTCGACGTTCACGCGCACCATGCCGGTCTGCCGCTGCGCATCACTTTCCGCGAAGCTGCCTGCGAAGCCGAAGCCGGCGTTGTTGATCAGATGATCGATCGTGATGCCGAGATCATCCACAATCAGCGCGAGCTGCTCGGCGCCACCCGGCTGCGAAAGATCCGCGGTCACGACGCGAGTCGCCACGCCGTTGATGCGCGCGAGATCGGAGGCGAGCGTCTCGAGCTTTTCGCGCGAGCGCCCGGTGAGCACGAGGTTACAGCCGCGATGCGCGAGCTGGCGCGCGAATTCCTCTCCCAAACCAGAAGATGCGCCCGTGACGAGCGCGAATGTGCCGGAAAAAACGTCGTTATCCATTCAGCTTCAAGCCATCCGTTGGCTCCGCGAGCGCAAGTAAAAGTCAGCCAAAACGAGCGCCACCATTGCTTCACCGATCGGGACGAAGCGCGGCAAGAGACAGGGATCGTGGCGGCCTTTGGTGCGAATGGTTGCGTCTTCGCCTTCGCTGGTGACCGTCTTTTGTTCGCGCGACAGGCTGCTCGTCGGTTTGACGGCAGCGCGCATCACGATCGGCATGCCCGAGGAAATTCCGCCCAACATGCCGCCGTGGCGGTTGGTGCGAGTTTGGATGTTACGCACCCCGGTGCCACTTTCCGCGGCGAAGAATTCGTCGTTGTGCTCGCTGCCGCGTTGGGTCGCGCTGGCAAAACCCGAGCCGTACTCCACGCCGACGACCGCGGGGATGCTGAATAGCGCCTTGGCGAGTTCGGCCTTGAGCTTGTCGAATACCGGCTCGCCGAGGCCGGGCGGCACGTGCGTCGCGACGATTTCGCTGACGCCGCCGATCGAATCCTGGTCCTTTCGCACGCGCTCGATCAAATCGATCATTTCGTGCGCGCGCTGTACGTCGGGGCAGCGCACGATATTCGGCGTGCCGTCGGGAAATGTTTCGACTTCTGCGAGCGTGACGCGCTCGGGCTCATCGATGCGCGCGATCACGTTGCCCACTTGCTTCACGTAGCCGACGATGGCACCGCCGAAGGCTTCCGCGATCAGTTTTTTCGCGATCGCGCCGGCCGCGACACGCGCGACCGTTTCCCGTGCGCTCGAGCGACCGCCGCCGCGGTAGTCGCGGAAGCCGTACTTCGCGTCGTAGGTGAAGTCTGCGTGGCCGGGGCGGTATTTGTCTTTGATGTCGGTGTAGTCGCGGCTTCGCTGATCTTCGTTGCGCACCAAAATCGCGATGCTCGTGCCCGTGGTGCGGCCGTCGAAGACGCCGGCGAGAATTTCGGGAATGTCCGCTTCTTGCCGCTGCGTGACAAGGTGGCTCTGGCCCGGCTTACGGCGATTCAGATCGACGAGCAAATCTTCGACCGACAAAGCGAGCCCCGCGGGGCAACCATCGACGATCACGACGTTGCCGGGACCATGCGACTCGCCGGCAGTCGTGATGCGGAACGCTTGACCGAAGCTGTTACCTGCCATGTTCGAAGTTCGGCCCAGCGAGTGCGGCGCCGCTCGGCAGTGTACCAGTTGCGGTGCTGAGGGCGACCAGGCATTTTAAGGCGAACATGACCGCACCGAGCGAGCTGAATGACGAGGAGCGACTCTTCTTCGACACGGTCAATGCCTTCGCCCACGAGCGCGTACGGCCGAAAGTGCGAGAAATGGACGAAGCGGCACAGCTCGAGCCCGAGCTCGTGCGCGGCTTGTTCGAGCTCGGCGTGATGGGCGTCGAAATCCCGACCGAATATGGCGGTGGCGGCAGCAGCTTCTTCAATGCGATTCTCGCGGTGCAGGCACTCGCTCGCGTCGATCCGAGCATCGCGGTCTTGGTCGACGTGCAAAATACGCTCGTTGAAAATGCGCTCTTGCGCTGGGGCAGCGTCGATCAAAAAGCGCGTTATTGCCCGAAGCTCACGAGCGAATGGGTCGGCTCCTATGCGCTCAGCGAAGCGAGTTCGGGCTCGGACGCTTTCGCGCTCAAGGCACGCGCCGAACGGCGCGGCGATCGCTTCGTCCTGAACGGCCGGAAGCTGTGGATCACGAACGCGCACGAGAGCTCGCTCTTCATCGTGTTCGCCAACGTCGACCCGGCGAAAGGCTACAAGGGCATCACGGCATTTTTGGTCGAGCGTGGGTTTTTGGGATTTTCCGTGGGAAAGAAGGAAGACAAGCTCGGCATCCGCGCATCGAGCACGTGCGAACTCATGCTCGACGACTGCGAAGTGCCCGCAGAAAACGTGCTCGGGGAAGTCGGCCGTGGTTACAAAATCGCGATCGAAGCCTTGAACGAAGGTCGCATCGGCATCGGCGCGCAAATGCTCGGGCTCGCCGAGGGCGCGTTTTCACAAGCCATGAAATACTTGCGCGAGCGCGTCCAGTTCGGCAAACCAATCGCTGAGTTTCAAGGCGTGCAGTTTCAGTACGCGCGCGTCGCGCTCGAGATCGAAGCCGCGCGCCTGCTCGTCTACAACGCGGCGCGTTTGAAGGATGCCGGCAAGCCCTTCGTCAAAGAAGCGGCGATGGCCAAGCTGTTCGCGTCCGAAGTCGCCGAGCGCACCGCATCGATGTGCGTCGAATTCTTCGGCGGCGTCGGCTTCACGCGCGAATACCCGGCCGAGAAATTCTATCGCGACGCAAAGATCGGCAAGATCTATGAAGGCACGAGCAACATGCAGCTCGCGACAATCGCCAAGCTGCTCGACTAATTCGAACGACTCAGCCCTGGTCCTGCCGTCGCGCCGCGACGCGCGCCAGCGCGCTGTCGAGGGCTTCGATCAATTGCGTTTCTGAAGCCGGCTTTGCAAGCACGACATGCGCAAGCGCGCGAACTCGCGCTGCGTCGCCCGACTCGAGCTGAGACGAGTGGACGACCCGCGCCGTCTCAGGGTGATGCAAGGCGAGCTCTTCGAGCACGGCCACGCCGCCACCGCCCGGCATCTGCAAATCCGTGATCACCACGTCATAGCGCAGCTCTGCGATCGCGCTCAGCGCTTGAAACGTGCTGCTCGCGGCATTGACCTGGTATGCAATCGGGAGCGCGCGCAGGGTTCGCCACAACGCGCGAATCACGGCGGGATCGTCGTCGACCAGCAAAATTCGCGGGCGACGCAGGGCGGCCCTCGAGTAGGGCGGCGGTTCGCTAGGCACCATGACCCGCTCTTCTGCAAAACACAGGCCGGAGCAAAATCGCTCGCTTTCTGCTTTTCGAGCTCTTTCGCGCAGTCGAGGATCCGGGGTCTTGCGTGCCGGCTCGAGCCGGGTATCGTCGCGGCGCCATGGTGGAACTCGGAGTCGTCACTCTAGCCAAAATCGTCGGAACGCTGTTGCTCGCGGCCGGCACCATTCCGTTCATTTTCCTGTTTGCTCCGGGAGCGAAGTCGGAGCCGGCGCCCGAGGAAACGTTCGACGGGGATTGACGCGCTCTCCTTGGGTTCGACGAGCGGTAGCAACGCGAAACCCAAGTTCGAGAAACCGCTCGCTCGGGCTCACGTACTACGCGGGAACCCAAACGGCCGAGCAGAGGGAGAGCGGTGGATGCGTGACTTGAAATTTCGAATTTCGATTGCGGCTTTGTCTGCACTGGGCGCGATCGCCGGCTGCAAGGACAAACCCAAAATCGACCTAGCACCGGTTGCCTCGGCCGCGCTTTCGGCCGCGCCAGCGGCGGCCACGGCGACGCACTTCAGCGTCGATTCGGCTTCGAGCAAAGTGAGCTTCTTGATGGACTCGCCGCTCGAAAAAATCGACGGTGACGCGTCGGGCGGGCTGCAAGGCGACTTGTTCGTCGATTTGTCGGACATCTCCAAGTCGACCGCGCTGGTCAAAGTCGACTTGCAAAAACTCGTGCTCTACCAACAAAAGCGCGATGACGACAAAGGCCAATACAGCACGCGCAGCAAGAGCGATCTGCAGAACACCCACGCGCGCAATTGGCTGCAAATCACGCCACGCGACGGCGACGTGACGCCCGAGCAAGCCGAAGCCAACCGCTGGGTCGAATTCAAAATCGACAAAATCGACGGCGCTTCGCTAACCAACGTCGCCGCCGCGAACGGCGCGACGCGCACGCTCACCGCGACCGCGAGTGGTGAATTCAGGCTGCACGGGCGCAAGCAAACCAAGAGCGCCAAGGTCGAGCTCAGCGTCAACTACGCGGGCGACAAGCCGCAATCGATCCACGTGAAAACGACCGAGCCGCTCCGGATCGGACTCGAAGAATTCGAAGTCAATCCGCGCGACGACGCGGGCAAATTCGTCAAATCCGTCACTGAAGCCTTGAGCAGCAACTTGAAGGGCAAAGTCGCGCAAGAAGCCCCGTTGATGATCGAGTTCAGCGCCAACGCGAAGTGAATTTTTTGGGTTCAGCGCGCACGTCGCGGCTCGCACTGGTAGCCCGCGCAAAGATTCGTCAACGGCGCACGGCTTCACGCAACACGCGAAACTTGAGCGGCGCGCCGGCACGCGTCAGCTCGAGCACGAGATCGCTGCCCGGTTGTCCGCTCAGCCGAAATCGCGCGTCCGACATCGAGCTCGGCGCCGCGCCGTCGATCGCCGTGATCACGTCGCCAGCTTGAATTCCGGCGTGTTCTGCTTCACTGCCGTCCGCAACGCTGACTACGACCACCGCGATTTGCGGCGCCGTTCCGCGTTCGCCCAACGTGATCGCAACGCTCCCCGCTGCTATGGGTTCGGCCTCCGCGTTCTGCGGCACGAGCTGAATTCGGAGTCCGCTCGCGGTTCGGCCCGAGTTCACTTCGACGTGCACGCTAGCGCGACCGGACACGCTCGAAATCGCCGAGATCAGCGCGCTGCCGGGATGCACGCCACCGAGCGTGAAGTGTCCGTCATCGTCGGTCAGCGCCACGCCGCGTGGCAGCTTGCCGGCGGGCACGTAGCTCGGTACTTCGCCGGCCATCACGCGCGCCCCGCTCACGCGATCGCCGCGTTGATCGACCACCTCACCCTCGACTTCGCCAGCCTCGCTCAGATCGACGTCTGGCAGCGTGAAGGCGCGATCGGCGCGACCGGTCGATTCGACGCGCGCGGTCGCGTTCTCGTCGGCGAAATCCGGATGCTCGATGTGCAGCTTCACTTCGCCGGGCGCGACGTCGCGCAAGCGGTACATGCCGTCACTGTCAGTGGTCGTCACTTTGCGCACGCCTTCTTGCTGCAACGTGACGACCGCATTTTCGACGCCGCGCCGGCCGCGCACCGCCGTCACGCGCCCCTCGACGATCACGCCTCGTTTCAAGGTGAGCTTCAGCTCTTTTGGCGCCGACGCGAGCGTCTGCACCGTGCGCGCGTAGCCTGGCGCTTCGGCGATGACCCGTAAATTCTCGCCCGCCGCGTCGTCGATGGTGACCGCGCCTTCGGCGTCGCTGAAGCGCGTGAGCCGCATCGGTCGCGTCGGCTCGAGCGAAGTCGCGTTGATTTCGACCATCTCGATCGGCCGCTCGTCTTCGTCGAGCGCGACGATGCGCACGGGATCGCGCGCCGCTGGCAAAACCAACTCGACGTTCTCGTGTGCGCCCTCGGCGACATGCAAAGATTTTCGCAACACGACGCGCGCGACGTCATCCGGGCGCGCGAGCGAAAGCGTGATTTCGGCGGGCACCGCGGCGAACGCAAACGTGCCGTCGCTCGCCGTGGTCGCGAGCTCAGTGCGTGTCGCGCGCGGCGAGCTGAGCTCGATCTCCGCGCCGGAGACGGGGTCGCCGCGCTCATCCAACACTCGACCCTCGAGCGAACCGCCGTGCAAAAGCACGATCTTGACCTGGGCTTCACCGCCCGCGCCGACGGTAACCAAGTCGCTCGTGCCCTCGACGTAATCTGGATGGCGCACGATCGCGCGCACGCGCCCGGGCGTGACGGGCGTGGCGCTGAAATCTCCGCCGCGATTCGTGACCCAGGGCGGGAGATCGGCGAGCGGTTCGTCGAAATCCGCGGAGTTTACCGCAAGGCGCGCGTCTTCGCCGGGCTTTGGGATCGGCGGCACGGGGCCGGGCATCACGCCCAATTCACCCGCGGGGATGAGCGGCACCGGACCAGGCAAAGCCCAGGCAAAGTGATTTTGTCGAAACCCGACCAAACCCGGCGTTTCGGCGATCGGCAAGCCGCTCGGATCCGTGCCCACGATCTCGATCGTCGCGCCGTCAATCGGGAAACCGCGGGCGTCTTCGACATGACCAGCGATCGCGCCGCCGCGAGTGAGCGCGACGCGCACCGGGCCGTCGAGCATTTCCGGCACCGCGACGAGCGCGCTGCCGACGAATTCGGGTGCTCGCGCGCCAAGCGTCGCTGGACCGGAGGCGATCGGGCCGAGTGCGACGGTGCCGTCCGTGCCGGTGCGACCGCGAATTGGAAACGAGCTCACGCCGCCTTCGGCCAGCACGACGTCCGCGTTGGGCACGACGATCGGATTTTTGCCCTCGCCGTCGGTCACGAGCGCGATCACCGTGCGGCCCGGCTCGAGCCGCAGCGTGAGTTTCTCGTTCGCGCCGCGCGTGAGCTCGAAGCCGAGCAAGGTGGGCGCGACCAGACCACCAAGGCTCGCGCGAAGGTCGTAGTTTCCTGCCAAAAGTCCGGCGATCCGCGCGACACCCTGACTATCGGCTTCGGCGCTGCGCGCCGGCCAGAGTGAAGCCCCCCCAATCAAGACGGTCGCGCCGGGCGCAGGTTTTCCGTCGACGCCCTGCACGCTCACTTCGAGTGAAGCCAAGCGGCGCAAGCTCAGCGTGATCGCGGAGCGCACGTCGCTCTTCGTCACCGATTCATAGCCGGGCGCTGAAGCTTTCACCGACCAAGGGCCGGCCGGCAAACGCGCAAAACGCGCGACGCCGTGTTCGTCGCCGAGCGCGCCAAAGGGCAGTGGATCGGCGCTCTCGACGAGCACCGTCGCGCGCGGCAACGGCGTCGAGGTTTCGTCTTGCACCGTCACCGCGAGCGACCTCGCCGGATGCAACACGATGCGCAGCGAACGTTCAGCGCTCAGCACGAGCGAACTCGACGCGCGCGCGAATCCGGGCGCTTCCGCGAGTAGCCAAGCGCGGCCGGCGGGCAGCGCGTCGAGCGCGACGTTGCCTGCGCCGTCCGTCGACGCGGCACCCACCAAATGAAATCGCTCCGCGTTCTCCCAGAACACTTGCACAGTCGCTTGCGCCACGCCGGCTTGGTCCTCGCGCACGACTTGGACGCGCAATGTTGCAGAGCGGTCACGTGTCGAAACGGGCGGCGACTCGAAACGTTTCGCGACCTTCAGCGGCGAAAGCGCGACGTCGCTCAAACCGAGCACGAACGTGAGGCAAGCAAACACCGCCAAAACGAGCGTCAAAACTTCGCTGGGGCGGCGCGCGTGCGTCACAGGCGGACCATAACGCGGACCGCGGGCGTCGGCTTCCGGCGCGATGCTATGATTGAAGCGCGGTGCTTCGTCGGTTTTCGAGAGTATTGGGGTTCGGGCTGTGCCTGGCCGTCGCCGCATCTTGTCAGAAGGAGGAGCACGCCCCGGCTTTCGTCCTGCCCCCTTCCGCTGGGGCAGGCAGCGGCGGCACGAGCGACGGTGGGCTCCGCATCGTCGAAGCCGGCCTCGACGCCAATCTGTGCGGCGATCAAGAGATCCCCGCGATCAGCGATCCGCCGAATCTCTATTTCATCGTCGACCGCTCGGGCAGCATGTCGGATTTGCTGCCCGGGAGCGCCTTCAGCAAATACGAAAACGCGCGCATCGCGATCAGCGTGATGCTGCGCGCGGTCGGGCATCGCGTCAATTACGGCGCCGCGGTCTTCCCCGCGTTCACCGACCCGGACGGCTGCACGACGGGCCAGCAAATCTTCCCGACCGAGCATGGCGATCCTCCGAGTTACGCCGCGGCCGGCGAGAACGGACCGATCTTGCAAGATCTGCTCGGCCGACTTGGCGCCTATGCGCCCGAAGGCGGCACGCCGACCGCCGTCACGCTCAAAACGCTCGAGCCAACCGTGTTCGGATTGACCGGCAAGAAGACTTACGTCGTCTTGATGACCGACGGCGCGCCGAACTGCAATGTGGATCTGACTTGCACGGCCGATCAATGCATCCCCAACATCGAAGACGATTCGCTCGGCAACACGGCCTGCGAAGCGCCGGTCAACTGCTGCGATCCACGCCAAGTCGGAGACTCCGGGGTTGGTTATTGCGTGGATGCGGCCGCGACCGTCGCGGCCGTCACTGACTATGAAAATGCCGGGATCGATACTTACGTCGTCGGCATGCCGGGCAGCGAAGCATATGCGGATTTGCTCGGGCGGCTCGCGACCGTCGGCAACACGTCGCGCGTGGGTTCGACGCCGTATTACGCCGTCTCGGACACGGACGAGCTCAGCGATGCGCTCAAAGCGATCGGCGCGCAAGTAGCGATCAGCTGTGATTTGCCGCTCTCGCAAAAACCGGACGACGACAGCTTGGTGAACGTTTACTTCGACGACCAGGCCGTGCCCTTCGATCACACGAACGGCTGGAGCTGGGGTTCGGACGACAGCAGCATCACGTTCGCCGGGGCAGCTTGCACCAGCTTGACCTCGGGCAATGTCTTGAACGTCCAAGTCTTAGCCGGTTGTCCCACGATTGTTCCGCGCTGACGCCTGACTCGGGCAGAGTCTGATGTTAGCTTCCGGCTCGTGAATCCCTCATCCGAGCTCGAAGAGCTACGTCGCAGCATCGACGATTTGGATGGCCGCATTTTGGATTTGGTCGCCGAGCGCGTGCGGGTTGTGCTGGCCGTCGGCCAATACAAGCGCAAAAACAAGATCGCCGTGTACGACCCGGAGCGCGAACGCCGCATGCTCGACCGCTTGTGCGCTCAGGCCAAGCATCCGCTCGACGCCGAGACCGTGCGCCGCATTTTCGAGCGTTTGATCGACGAGTCGCGGCGCATCGAGCAGCACAGCATCGCGCCGCCTCCACCTTGAGTTCGTGCGCGCCGGCTCAGTGCAGCGTGTGCCACTGACCGTCGTGCTCGACGCGCGGGACTTCGACTTCGAGCGCAGGCGGCGGAGCTTCGCTGGCTTGTGGTTCCGGGCCGCGCGCCAGCACGATGTGCACGCGTGCGGCTTCTTGCCGCGCAGCGAGGCGTGCGCGCAGCATGTCTTCAGCGGCTTCGTCACGCGCCCATTGCTGCAGGGTGAGCCGGTCACGACGCTTGCGCCGCCTCCATCCCCACACGAAGACGCCCAAGGCAACCACCCACAAACCAGTGCCGCTCAGCAGAATCGGCCACAAGGTGTAGCGCCGCGAGACGTCGTCCCGCCACTGTAACTCGAGCGTGTTGAGCTCGATGCCGTATGAGACGAAGACCGCGCGCTCGAAAGCTTCGCCCTCGCGCAGGTGCTGGACCAACGCGTGAAAGCGATGCGCGTCTTCGCGGCGCACGAGGAAGCGCACGACGTCGACCGCTTCGGCGTAAGCGAGGTTGGCGCGCGTTTCGTCGTCGGGGAACACGCGCTCCAGATCGTGCAGCGGAATCAAGGAGCCGCCGATGCTCGCCAACGCGAGCGGCTTCATGCGCCCGAATGCCGATTCACCCGATGCGAGCACAGCGAAACCCTCGTTGAACCAGCGCGGGATTTCGCGGCCGAAAGTGGCATCTCCGAGCGCGACGTGTGCGAGCTCGTGGCGGAACACTTCGCCCAAATCTTGTTCGCTGCCGGGATGAACCGGCGTGAGCGAAAGCAAAACCAAACCGAGCTCGGAGTAGGTGACGCCCGCCGCATACTTCGGGTACGGCGCGCCCGCTGGCGCGAAGGTTTCCATCTCGCCGGGCGTGCGCGCGATTTCGACGCGCACGCTCGACAGCGCCGGAAAACCGAGCCGCTGGATCAATTCGTGACGCACGGCATCTGCTTGCGCGATCAGCGGCTGCACGCGCTCTCGGCTCGACGGATGATAGATGAAGCGAATCCAACCGCCGTCATAGCTGTTGAATCCGGCGGGCACGGGCGGCATGCGCAGCGCGCCGCTCGCCGTGCGCGGCGCGTCCGCGACGGACGACGGCAAGGTCGGCACCGTCGGAGTTGCGTCCGCGGAATCATCCGGCACCGGCGCGTCCACTCCCGGCGCGTCGACTTCGGTCGTGCCTTGGCGCACGTTCGCGCCGTCTCCGGGCAATGCCGAGGCCGGCACCGAAAGGAGCAAGCACAAGAAGAAGATGACTAGCCGAGCGGCAGCGCGACTCATCACGCTCCGAAATATGGCGCGGCGCCCCTCAGCCGCCAAGCCACTGCAACGGCCAGTGCAGCACCGGGCAATGCGCCGCGAGCTCGGCTTGCATCGAAGGAGTGCGGCCGAGACACACCCCGACCGTAACCACCGCAATCCATGCCGCAAGCCCGAAACCGCGCGCGAAGCGCAGCGCCGCAGCCGGAATCGGCACCCACGCGGCAAGCGTCGCTAGGCCGAGCATTCGCAACGCATCGAAGAAACCGACGCGGAACGCGGGATCGCCGGTCAGACCGCGCGCCAAACCGAGCACGAGCGCTGCGGCACCCAGAGCCGTCAGCCCGAGGATTGCTGCGCGCCCCAGCAATCTCGGTAGCCGTGCCTGCTCACCCGCCCAGGTGACGAGCTTGACGCTGCTCAAACTCAACCCGACGACGATCACACCCGCCAGCACTGCGAACGTGACGCCGCCGAGCGGGCGATGATGCGTGCTCGTCTTCAACACCGTCGCGAAGGGCAAGAGTGGGGCGGCTGATACGAGCATTCCGACCGTCAGCGCGCGCGTGAATCGACTCGGCGCGTCGGCGGCCGCGAGCGCCGCCGAAAGCGGCGCCATGACGAACGCCGCGCTCGCGAACAAGACGAAAAAGGCTTGCCCAACCAAACCAGACTCCACACGCATCGCCGCGGGCCAAGCAGCGAGCGCGGCAGCGATCAGCCCAGCCAGAAATCCGGCGCGCGCCTTCAAATCGGTCGCAGCTCCAGCCGCACGCGCCCTGCCGCACGCTCGGAAACGTAGCCGTTGGCCAAAAACCAGCGCACGCCGCGCGCCAAGGCCTCGCGCGCCGGACGATGTCGATAGCCGAGCTCCGACTCCGCCTTCGCGCTCGTGACGTACGCGTACGCATCGACGTAGTCGCGCGCGAGACGCGACGTGATGCGCGGCTCGTCGCCACGCAGCCGCGCGTGCCATTCGAAGAACGTGCCGGCAAGCTGCATCAGCCCTTTGCTCTTCGGCACGCTCGGTTCGGACAGTCCGGTCAGGTCGCAAAGCGTTTCGAAGATCTCGCTGAACGTGAGGTTGTCGCCACCGAGAATGTAGCTTGCGCCGACCGCGCCGCGTTCCATCGCGAGCACGTGCCCATTCGCGACGTCTTCGACGTCGACCACGTTGGTGCCGCCGGCCGCGACTGGAAAGTGACTCGTCGGCGGCGTCTTCAAATACTCGAGCAAGAGCCGGCCGTTCGGCGTCGGTTTCCAATCGCCGGGGCCAGCGACCGTCGAGGGCAACACGCGCACGATCGGTGCGCCGCCGGCGACGAACTCGCTGACGATCTGATCAGCCGCAATTTTGGCGGCGAAATATGCTTCGGGATCGTCCAGGTTGAACGTGTGCGTTTCGTCGATCGATTCCTTCGTCTGCGAAACCCCGAGCACGCTCGCGCTGCTCGTCACGACGATTTTTTCGATTCCGCGTCGCTGCGCGGCGCGCAAGGTCGCGCGGACGGCTTCGACCGTCGGCGCGATGACGCGCGCTCGGTCGCGATCCCAGAGCTTGAAATTGGCCGCGACGTGATAAAGCCGCTGGCAGCCGGACAGCGCAGCAAACACGCTCTGTTCGACGCGCGCGTCGCCCACCGCGAGCTTGAAACGATCGTTCGGTAAGCCCTCGAGTGCCGCGAGGTTCGAACCCGGTCGCACCAGCGCCTTGACCGACTCACCGCGCGCGAGCAGCGCGCGCACCAGATGCGAACCGATGAAGCCGGTCGCGCCGGTCACGAGCGAGAAAGACTGCATGCGCGCTTCGTACACCGAAAGCGCGGCTGCGTCAGCTCGCCGGAACGCGCGCTTTCTGCGGACCGGCAGGCTGCGCGCGACCGCAAGTGCCGCCGTTGCGACGAAGCACGGCGTCCGCCGCTTGCTTGGCTTGCTCGGGCGCGCCTTTCGCGCGTAGTGGCGCGAGCCGCGTAGCCAAATCGAGCGGATGCAAGTCACCGAGCGCGAGCAGCGACGCAGCGCCGACCATGTGCTGGTTCGCGTCTGCCAGCGGATCGGCCAATTTCTGAGCGTACTTGGTCAACGTGGGCAGTGAACTCGTGTCGCACAGCGCGGCGAGCGCTTGCGCAGCCGCTGCGCGCACCAGCGGATGTTCGTCCGTGTCCAGCAAACGCTCGCGGATTTTCGGCAATTCAGCGGTCGCGTGATGCGTGCCGAGCGCGACGAGGACGTGCGCGCGAACGTGCGGCGAATCGTCACCCAGTGCACGCGCGAGCGCGGGTTCGGCGATGCGCGTATCCGTCGAGTCCGCGAGCGCATCGGCCGCCGCGATGCGCACGAGCGGCCATTCATCGTCGCGCAAACGCCGCGCGAGCTCGGGCGCCGCGCTCGGTAATGTCGCGCCAGCGCGCACTGCGGCCTCGCGCACGCGTACGTCCGAATCGGCCAGCGCGCGCGTGAGCTGCGGCGCGAAATCGGCCGGATCTTTCAGCGCCGCGAGCGCTTGCGCTCGAAAACGCGGATCCGGATCCGAGTTCAAACCTTGCGCATACGACGCGCGCACGGCCGGATCCTTGACCGCGAGCTCCGCGCTCGGCTCGAGCAACAAGAAGCGCGTGCGAAAGCTGGCGCTCGGCGTCAGCAAGCGTGTGATCGCCGCGCCGGCGAGCGGCTGAAAATCGGCGATGCGATCGCCGAGCGAGCGCAGCACCTCGACGAGCAGTCGGTCACTCGATTTGGGATCGGCGAGCACGGCTTCGATTTTGGGTTTGGCTTGCGCGGAGAGACTCGCGCGCGCGAGGGCGACGCGCAGCGCGGCGCGGCGCGGCCGCGAGTCCACGTCGAGCAGCGACGTGATCACGTCCACACATCGTGCCGGATCGGCCAACAAGAGCTCACCCAAAATCTCGAGCTGTTCGCCAGCGCGGGCTTTCTGCGCCGCGGCCGCCAAGAGCGGCGCCGCAGCCTTTCCGCAGCGGCGAATGTGATCGCGCGCGTGGATGCTCTGCGCCTGCGAAGCGCCACCGAGCACCGCTAGATAAACCGGCACGCTCGTCTCGCACGGCGCTTGATCGAGCAGCTCGAGCGCGACGCGCCGGCCGCCCTCATCGAGCGACGGAAAGGCTTCTGCGACCGCGTCGAATGCCGGCTGTCCTTGTGAACGCAAGATCGCTTCGGCAGCTTGGGCGCGTTCGCCGCCGCCAGCGAGCGCGGCGACGAGCGCCGGCACGGATGCCGAATCGAACTCGGTGCGCGCGCTGAGCTCGGAGAAGGTGACGCGCGCGCGCGGATTTTCGTCGAACGCGCTCTCGGTCACGAGCGCCAGGCAATCCCCTTGGATTGGCGGATCCAGCTTGATCGTGTAGTGCGCGCCCGGAAACTTCCAGGCATCTTCCGGCATCGTGACGAGCGTGAGCTCCTTGTTCGATGCGAGCCAAAATTCGCGCGGCGCGACGCCGTTTTCGAGCTTGGTCGTCGGCGGGCGCACGACCAAATCCAAGCCAGCGATCGGCAATTCGGGCGGCACGTTGAAGAGCACGAATTCGCCGCGCCCGGCGCCACCACGGTTCTCGGCCCACGATGTTTCGGGGTTGCCGTCGGTCAGCGCACCCGGACTGCCGATCGCGCTCGTGGCAACGACCGCGCGCAGCACGCTGCTGCTCGCGGCCGCTTGGCTCGCGTCGGCGCGGGTTGCGGTGACGTGATGGGCGTGCGCGCGCTCTTCGACGGACAGGCGTTGAACCTTCGCGGGGTGAAGCTTCAAGTCCGTGTTCAAGAGCAGCTCCGGCGCGAGCAATGCCGGACGCCCGCACAGCGAAAGATCTTCCTGTACGTCTCCAATCACGATGCTGTGTGCGCCGTTTTCGTCCGCGGGGGAAATCTCCACGCGTTTGCCATGGCGCATGCCATCTTCGCCCGCGACGAACCCGGTCAGCCCAGAAAAAATCACGCTCGGTTCGCCCGAGCCGAGCGGCCCCGCGAGCACCGCGTGAAAGCTTCGATCCGAGTGTGCATCCGTCACGGCCACGACGATCGCGCGATGCCCCGCGCCAATCCCGACCACCGAAAATTGCGCGCTCGGAATTGCGGGGCGAAGCTCGGCTGGAAAAGGAATCTCCCTACCGCGATCGACGCTGCAACCGGGCGCATTGCACGAAACCGCGCGGAGCGCGCCGGCCGCGTCGAACCCGACAGCGATGCCGCTTTGACCCGCGCCCGGCGGCGCGAACGCGACGACGTTGGCCGCGCGAGCGAGCGATCCGAAGCTCGCAGAAGCCAGCAAAACGCCGGCGAATACCGCCCGCTGGCGCTGATTTTTTTTCATACGTCGATCCCAGCAGCGGCTGCGTCGACACCGAGCGCGCGCAGTACTTCGCCGAGCCGCGGACGAGGCACGGACACGCGTGTCGGCATGCCGCCGCCGAG
>DATATR010000064.1:0-9344 GCA_036268695.1 Polyangiaceae bacterium
GAGCATGGCTTAGCTCCAGGAAATGGGCGACACTTGGCCCGAGTATGTGCGCGCTGGGGTTGGCTGATCGCGAATGCAGCTCGGTGCGCGCCGCCTTCTTGCTGCTCGTTGCTGTCGCCGCGTGCGACCCATCGCGCGGCATCACGGACGCGGTCAACGGCATCAGCCCGAACGAAAAGAGTTATCTCGACGGGCCCGGCACGCGCCTCGCCGAGGGGGCGTATCGCAGCGTTCGCCTCGACTATACCGAGAGCACGAGCGCGCACCTGGTAGCGCGACGCGCGGACGACAACGGCACGAGTTTGACTCTGTTCGGCGCCAATGGCCTGAGCAGCTGCTCGCTCAGCCCGAACGTGTACACCTGGTTTCCGGATTTGCCATCGGCGGAGCCGTATCGCTTGCTGCCTTATATCGACAGCAACGACGCGAACCGCGTGCTCCACTTTTCCAACCTGGATTGCCAACTGGAAGCGTTTTCGGTGCCGAACGCCGTGATGATCGCGCGCGGCACCACGCTCGGCTTTTTGATCCGCGCAGGCAATTCGCTGGAAGTCGTCGACCCTTGGCTCGGCACCACGCGCTCGGTCGTCGCTGACGTAAAGCAGTTGTACACGCTGAGCAGCAATCGGTTCGGCGTCTGGGGAGATGCGCAAATCGTGATTTTGGACGAGGATTTCAACGAGCTCGTGCGCACCGGCAGCAACGTGAGCTCCGCCGCGCTCGCCGCTCTCGCGACGACGCTCGTGTTCAGCGACGACGAAGGACTGCACTCCTGCACGCTCGACTACAGCGCTGGGACTTCGACACTGAGCACGACGTGCTCACTCATCGCCACGGACGCGTGCAACTTGCGCAAGGATACGGACGGAGAATCGACCACGGTGATCGTGCAGCAGCCGTGCGCGTCGAACCACGTCGTCGCGATCGGTCTCACTGATCCGGACGCGCCCGAACCGTTCGCAGCCTCCGCCGACGCCAGCCAGACCAGATTCGGTTCGAATTACAGCAACGACGGCGGGGCCGAAGACGAGATTCTTTTTCTCACGGACACGGATCCGCAAACTGGGTTCGGCACGCTTTGGGCCGCGCATGAAACGGGAGATCCCGTGCGGATCGGCGACAATGCGGTGCTCGACGACGCCGAGTTCGAATCGCTCGGCGCGGACGTGGCTGGCGTTGCAGTGGTGGACGCGGATGCGACGCTCGGCACGGCGCGCTGGGTGACTTGGAACTGGAGCGGCCAAATCCAAACCCTGGCAGAGAACGTGCTCTACGACAGGGTTTACGGCGAGAACGCGTGCGCGAACTTCGATGGTCACTCCTGTGACGACGTGTACCTGACCGGAACCGGCATGATCGAGGTAGAGCATACCCATTCTCCGCCGGTCGATCACCAACTGGTCGACCCTACGCTACAGATCTCGCTGCGCCTCGCTGACTTCAACGGCACGACCGGCACGCTGATTCAAGATTGGAGCGCCGTCGACGAAACCATCGCGACTGGCGTCGCGCCACTCGAATACGACACGCTCGACGGCATTCCGCTCGACGGCTTCGGCTACCTCGCGGATTGGGATGCGAACGCGCTCACTGGCACGCTCTACGTGCGCAATCAACGACTCGGTTCGACGATGAGCATCGCAGCCGGTGTTTCGGATTTTTTCGGCACGAGCTACCCGCTCCAAGGCATCGCGTATGCGATTCCGAATGGCAAGAATGCCGGCATTTGGTTCACGCGCGCGAAGTAGCGCATACTCGCCGAAGCTTCACATGCTGCCAAAGGTCTCGCGCGCGCCGCGCCTGCTCGCTTCTCGTTCATTCGCGCTCGGTTTGGTTCTGTCCGCATGTGCCGGAAGTAACGCGCCGAGCGAGCCCGCGCCGTCGGCACCGACCGCGGCGCAAGTTGCGCGCGTGCTGGCCGGCGGCCGCACGCCGAGTGTCTTGCCGGTTACCGGCGATCCGAATGGGTTATGGTGGGACGACCCGAGCCAAACCCTCTACATCGCGGACGACGACGGAAATCGCATCCTGAGCTGGAACGCGGATCGCGGCGCAGCGGTCGTGCGACAGCTGCCGAGTGTCACTCAAAAGGGTGACGGCGTGGGCCAACTCGTGCGCATGGCGAACGGCAGCCTGCTCGTCACGTGCTTCGGTCAGGGCGAAGCCGGCGGCGTCGCGCTCGTGCCGAGAAACGGCGAGCCGAGCCTGATTCCGGCCCTCGACGTGAAGCGCCGGAGGATCGGCCTCACGCTCACGGACGACGGCCGCGTGTTCGACACCTGGTTCCTGAAGAGCGATTCCGGGGAGCGCGCGGGCGCCGTCGCCGAGCTCAGCTTGAACGGCATCGAAACCGACAAAATCAGCGGCTTGAAAAAGCCGGTCGGCGTGCTCGCGATTGGCGACATGCTGTTCGTCTCGGATCAAGATTTGGGTGAAGTGCTGCGCGCGCAATTGGAAAATCCAGGAGCGTTCAGCGTGCTCGCCAAAGTGCCGGAACCCGATCTGCTCGCGGCCGGTCCACAGGGCACCGTGCTCACCGGCAGCGCCGGCGGCACGCTGATCGAAATCGACGTCACGGGCAAGACGACCCGCGTCGCGTCCGGATTTCACCGTGTGCGCGGCATCGCCTACGACGCCGCCAATCAGCGCGCGTTCGTCGCCGATCACGCGAACGACAAAGGCGCGAGCGTCGTGCGCGTCGTGCCGCTACGAGACGACGCGCAGACGAACTCGCTGCTCCAGTAAAACCCGGCCAGCGCGCCCCTCCGCACGCGCGCTCGCCGGCAGGCAAAATCACGTCACTTCACGACGGGCTCGGCGCAGATGCCGAGCGTGCACGGCACGCCGTTACAGCAATCGCTGTCTTGGGCGCAGATCTGGCCGTACTCCGCGCAGGAGTTCGGCGTGCCCGCAGTGCCCGCGCTGCTCGTGGCGCCCGCGCTCCCCGAACCACCACCGACGCCGGACCCTCCGCCCGCACCGCCACCGCCGGTCGTGGTGCAGCTGCCGACGGTCGAGCCCGCCGCGCGATGGCACAGCCCGCCCGGACAACAATCAGCGTTGATCGTGCAAGCACCGCCGCCCGCCACGCACTTCTCTGCGCTGCAGTGAAGCGCGCCCTGATCGTTCGGCACGCACGGCGCGTTGTCGCAGCAGTCGGCCGCGGCGGCGCACACGTCACCCGCGGCGTGACAAGCTCCGACGCCAAGACAGCGCGGCACGCCGAGCGCATCGAGCATGCACATCATGAACTTCGGTGTTTCCGGGCCGCAGCAATCCGAGCGCGCCGACGAGCTCGTGCAGGCGTAGTTCGCGTCTTGCAAATAGTGGCAGACGTTGCCTTCGGGGTTGCAGGCGTTGCCGCTGCCGTTCTGCGGGTTGCCGCAAATGCCTATTTTCGCGCCGGCCGCGATCACGCAGCTGCCGTTGCCGGCGCCAGGCAATCCGCTCGCCGGATCGCCGCCGCAGCAGTCGGTGTCTTTGAGGCACAGGTCGCCCGTGACGTGGCAGCCGCTCGCGGGCTGACAGATCGGCACGCCGGCTGGGCCGGGCGCGCACAAGCGACTGCAGCAGTCGCCGCAACCCGAGCACAGCTCGCCGTCCACCTTGTTGCAGTACGCGGGTCCCTTTGGCGGATCCGCGCAAGCTCCGACGCTGTGGCCGGCTGCGATCACGCAATCGGCGGTGCAGCAATCCGCGTCGCGTGCGCATGCGTCGCCCGGCTGCACGCAAAACGACGCGCCGAGCGCGCAATGCTTGCTCGCGTCGCACAAACCGGAGCAGCAGTCGTCGTTCGCGCTGCAGCTATTGCCGGCGGATTTGCAGCTCGCGCTGAGCGGCGTGCATTTCTTGGTCGTGCCGCAGTCGCCGCCGCAGCATTCGTCGTTGCTGCTGCAGGCTGCGCCGTCGGAGACGCACTGAGTCGCCGAGCATTTTCCAGACACGCAGCTGAGCGAGCAACAATCCGTGCTCGCTTGGCACGCCTCGCCCGAGTTCGCGCAGGTCGTGAGCGAAGAAACACAGCCGGTCTTCGCGTCGCACGCGCCGGAGCAACAATCCGAGCCCGCCGTGCATGCTTCGCCGACCGCGACGCAGCTGCCGTTCGTCGCGCCCGCCGAGCTCGCGCCCGAACCCGCGACGCCGGTTCCGGAACCGCCGACGCTCGCGTTCCCCGCTGAACCCGGTCCGGTCCCTGCACCCGGTCCGCTTCCGGCGCTGCCCGCGGTCCCGCCAATCGAGGAACTACCGCCGCAGCCGGTCCAGATGCCGGCCGCGATGATCAACGTGGCGGCGATGCTTCGCGAAAATCGCATTCGCTCTCCGTATTGTTTGGCCGGCGACTTACGCCGGGCGTTGCTCGCTGGTGTCAGTGGGGCAAAGCGTGCGTTTTTATCAGCGCGACGAAATCTCGCGCTCTTTTCCCGCCAGTGCGCCGCCGCTTAGGCCCTTGGAACGATGCTGATATGGTGGCCGGCGCCCTCGATGCGACGTATCACGCCGTGGCTTGCATTCGTTTGCTCGTGCGCTTCATCGGCATCGGCGGAGGAGCGAGCGCGCGCCGAGCTCAGCGTGACGCGCGGACCGGGCACGGACGACTGTATCGAGAAAGAGGCGCTCGCGCGGGCAGTCGAAGCGCGACTTCACCGCGTCGTCTTCGCCGAGCAAGGCACCCCCCTAAAAATCTCGCTGCGCCTGGAGCACGGCGCGAACGGCGCGTGGACGGCGGAGCTCGATCTGCGGAACGCGAGCGGCGAGTCACTCGGGCAAAGGCGGCTCACCACGAGCGCGCCGCACTGCTCGGCACTCGACGATTCGATCGCGCTGGTCGTGGCGCTGCTCGTCGATTCGCCCGCCGCACGCGAGCTCAGCGAGCCGCAGCCTGCCGCCGACGCCGACGCCGCAGGCCCGGAAAATCAGCCAAAAGCGGCAACTCCAACCGTGATCGAGCTGCCGCGCTCGACGCTCGCGGCGCGCGAACCCTGGCACGCGGACGGTTCGCTCGGCGCGACGCTCGGCGGCGGAGTGCTGCCCGGCGTGGCGCTCGGCGTGGAAGCGGCGCTCGGATTCAAGCCCGCGTTCATGCCGGAGTTCAGGCTGTTCTTGGGTTGGGATCCCGCGCGCGACAGCACGATCAACGGCGGCGCGGCCGGCGCGCGGCTCGACTTTGGTTATGTCGGACTCGAAGTCTGTCCTTGGCAAAGCATGGCGCCCGCGCCGCTGCGCGCGTTCGTTTGTGCCGGGCAAGTCGTGGGTCGGCTCGAAGCTCGTGCGTTCGGTTTCGATCGCAATCAGTCGGCCGCGCTCGTGCGCTTCGCGCTGGCGGCGCGTGCCGGCCTGAGCGCGCGGCTCTACGGCTCGCTTGCGCTGCGCCTCGACGCCCGCGCGGAGGTGCCGCTCGAACAAAATGTCTTCACCTACGGCTCGACCGACGATCGCGACGTGGGCATTTATCGAACCGGGCGCGTCGCTGGCGCGCTCGAACTCGGACCCGCGTTTTCGTGGCGGTGATAATCTCGAGCTGTTCCGCCCACTCACCGATGAAAAGTCACAACCGCCCCGATCGCATCGAGCAGCTGCCGTGCCCGTGAAGAGCGGCCCGACGCTGCCGGAAGTGTTCGCCGAACACGCCAGATATGTCTGGAGAACACTTCGCTATTTGGGCGTGGCTGAAGCGGAAGTTCCGGATGTCTGTCAGGAAGTATTCATCACCGTCCAGCGCAAGCTGCCAAGCTTCGAAGGGCGCTCCAGTGTTCGCACCTGGCTTTATGGGATTTGCATTCGCGTCGCGTCCGATCACCGGCGCAAGGCGTACGTGCGACGCGAACGCGCGACGGCCGAGCCACTGGCCGAGACCGGCGAGCGCACCGGCGCCGAGCCGGATTCGCGCGTGGAGCAGCGCGCCGCCGTACGCGCCCTGCTCGATTTACTCGACGATGAGAAACGAGAGATCGTCGTACTCTACGAGATCGAAGGCTTCACCATGAAAGAAGTCGCGGAAATCGTGGGCTGCCCGATGCAAACCGCGTATTCGCGCCTCCACGCCGCGCGCGAGCTGATGCTCGCCGCCCTCGAACGCGAAGAGAAAGCCGAGCGATGACGGAGCTCGAAGATCCGCCGCGTCTCGCCGACGGAGCGACCGATTCGCGCCTGAGCGCGCTGTTCGACGCCGCGCGTGCGGACAGCGCGAGCGAAGTCGAGCTCAGCGCGCTTGCCGCGAAGCTCGGGCCCGAGCTCGGCGCGCCGGCACAGCTTGCTGGCAAATCCGGGTTGCTCGTAAAAGTCGGTGCTGGCGCCGCGCTGCTCGCGCTCGGCCTGACGGGCGTGCATGCGCTCGGCACGCGCGGCGAGAATCACGGGACAGCGCCGAGTGCCGCGACGTCGAACGCGAACGCGACAACGCCGAGTGCCGCGACGTCGAACGCGGAACCGAACGCGAACGCCGCGCCGAGCGCGCTCGGCGAAACTCCGCCAAGTGATTCCGCGCCGCTCGCCGCGCCCAGCCCGAACCCGAGCCCAGTGCCCAACGCCGCACTGCATCGCCCCGGAAATTCCGCCGCGAATTCGGTTGCGGACGAAGCTTCGCTGCTCGAGCGCGCGCGAGCTGCGCTCGGCTCGAATCCGGCAGCAGCCCTGCAATTGACGAACGAACACCAAAAAGAGTTCCCGCGCGGCGCGCTGGTCCAAGAACGAGAAGTGATCGCGATCGCGGCGCTGCGCCGCTTGGGCCGCACTGCCGAAGCCGAGCGGCGCGCGCAGGCATTCGATCGAACGTATCCGAACTCGGCGCATCAACCCGCGGTGAACGGCGCAGCGTCCCCATGACGCTCGCGCGCGTCACTCGCGCGGTCGTAGCACTCGTCATTTGCGCGAGCCTGTTCGCCTGCACCGAAAGCGTGCGCATCGGCGAAGATCTGCCAGCGGGCGGCAGCGCGACGTCGAGCGCCGGCACTGCCAGCGACGCTGCGGGCTCGAACAGCGGCGGGTCGGCGGGCTCCGACGCGGGCAGCGCCGCGTGCATCGTCACGGCTTGCCAAGGCAAAGTGTACGCTTGCGGCGATTGCGTCGACAACGACGGCGACGGCTTGATCGACTCGGCCGATCCCGAATGCACGGGCGCGTGCGACAACACCGAAGACTCCTTTTTCGGCGGAATTCCCGGCGCAAACAACGCCCCGTGCCACGAAGACTGCTACTTCGATCAAAACAGCGGCTCGGGTGACGACGATTGCTATTGGAACCAAGCGTGCGACGCGCTGTCCGTCGCGCCCGACTATCCACCGAGCGCCGATTCGCATTGCGCCTACGACGCGAACGCGAACACGCCCGGCACCTCCTCGAGCTGCGCCGAGCTCGAGCTGATGCAAACTCCGGCCTGCCTCGACTTCTGTTTGCCGCTCACGCCGAACGGCTGCGATTGCTTCGGCTGCTGCGAGCTGCCGGCAGACAGCAACCATTTCGTTTGGCTCGGTTCCGCGAACGGCAACGACGGCACGTGCACTTTGAGCACGCTCGACGACCCGAGCGCGTGTCACCCGTGCACGCCCGTGAGCTCGTGTTTCAACGCCTGCGATGCGTGCGAGGTGTGCGTCGGGCGCACGAGCCCAGCGCCCTCTTGCACGGGCAATGCGGGCGCGCGCTGCGCGCCGAACGTGCCTGCCTGCGGCCAACCCGGCGAACCCGCCTGCGCCGACGGCGCATATTGCGTCACTGGCTGCTGCCAATTCGCGCCGAAATAGGCCAAGACGCCGCGTGGCGGCAAATCGATCGCGCGCGTCCCGGCGACTGGCATCGAACTTGCTGAATTCGGAATGAAGCCGACGAGAGGTTGGTTTCTTCAGCAAAGAGAGGTTCGCATGTTCTTTTCATCGGAACGCAAGAGTAGCCTCGCGAAGTGGCTTTCGGTCGGCGTGTTCGCTGGCGCATGCATGATCGCCGCGCCGCACACTGCCTCGGCAGCAGTGGTGGACGTGCGCATCGCGCCGCCGCCCGCACGCGTCGAAGTGATTCCAGCGCGCCCCTCGCCGCATCACTTCTGGGTTCACGGCTACTGGGGCTGGAACGGCCACGCACACTACTGGGTTCCGGGTCGCTACGAAGCCAATCGCCCCGGCTTCATCTATCGCGAGCCGCGCTGGGAAGGCGGGCGCGGGCACTGGCATTTCCACGAAGGCGGCTGGCACCGTCGCTAAGCCATCAATAACTCTCAAGAGTGATGCCCCCGCCGCGTGACGTCACGCCACGGCCTGCCGTGCTCGCCGGGCTGCGCGCGGCAGGGGCCCGCCAAGCGCCGGGCTCCGCCCGCCGCGGGGGCCCGAAATTCGCCGGCAAAGCGCCGCCATTTACGGCTGAACAAAAATCCAGTAGCCCGCTTGGGTGAGCGCAAAACAACTCCCGCGAGAAACCATCCGCGACTTGCTCGGCATCGCCCGAGCGCTGCACGTCGTGCGCGAAAGCCAGGGCGCGGCCCGCACCGAGCTCGATCGCATTCGCGAAGTCAGCGCTTGGCTCGTCGAGGCACTCGAGCTGTCTCGCGCGCGGCCCGACACGCTCGGCCACCGCTCCGCGTGGTTCAAAGCCGAGCGCGCGACCAGCGCCCTCAGCGCGCTCCTGATCGAACACGATGAAACCACGAAGCGACTCGTCGGCGCCTGGGCAGAACGACTGCGCACGCGCAGCCGAATTTCGTAACGCAGGGCCTTTCGTCGCCGCTTCGCGGCCTGTGCGCACCTCCCCCTGGCGCGCGCAGCTTCCGGCAGGAAGCGAGCACGGCTTTGGGGGAGGTCGGCGCGCGCAGCCCGCGAAGCGGGCGAGCACGACGGGTGGGGGCAACGCAAGCGACTGCAACGCGGATCGCGACACGTCCCGATCGCGACGACGTCGCGGGCCGGCTTGCGCTTGGAATTTTGCACGAGACGAGATTGGAAAATTCCGTTCGTTACTCTCGAGGGTGATTGAGCGGCGCGGCGCGCGAATGCGCGGTTCGTCGACATGATTTTTGCGAGGGGTACGAGCTTTGCGTACCTCGCCCATTTGGGCTGCCACAACTAGCTGGAATCAATAATTAAATTTTGATTCCAGTCTTGGCATCATGCTTGCTGGAGGGGTCTGCATGGCTCGGGCGCGGACCACGTGAACGTCGCGAGGTTGCCCGCCCGAACACCGTTGGTCGTTTCGCTCCGAGCGCGCGGCCGTCGAGAGGAAATCACTGATGAAGAAATCGTATCTCGCAGTTTCGACCTTGGCGTTTTTGGTCGGTTGCGGCGCGGCTCCGAACGGCACGAGCGCCGAAGACGTGGGCGCGGTGAGCAGCGACGGCGAAGCGCTGACCAACAACGCGACGTACA
>DATATR010000065.1:0-2574 GCA_036268695.1 Polyangiaceae bacterium
CCGTCCCGCGGCGGGCGATTGATGATGACGCCAGCGTCCATCAAGCGCTGGCAAGTGTCGTAGATGTTGTCGACGCGATAGGCGAGGTGACCGAAGTTGCGGCCGCCTTTCAACGTTTCCGGATCCCAATTGTAAGTGAGCTCGACTTGCGCCGATTCGTCACCAGGCGCGGCCAAGAAGACCAGCGTGAAGCGGCCTTTTTGATTTTCGGTGCGCTTGAGTTCGTGGAGCCCGAGTTGATTGACGTAGAAGTTCAGCGAAGCTTCTAGATTTTCCACGCGGACCATCGTGTGCAGATACTTCATGCTGGGCCTTTCTCGGTTCCAGGCTGGGATCTCAGCGCGCGTTGCGTCGAACGCTCGCGCTCAAACGATGCGCAGCGCGCGCCCGACCAAGACTTCGTTGTGCGAGCCCGTGCGGTAGCCAGCGAGGTCGAGCGTGACGTACGGAAAGCCGTGTTTTTTGCCGGCTTCGACCACAGCTTCGCGCACGCCCGGCGCCAGCATCAGCTCGAGCTCGCCGAGCGCGACTTCGATGCGCGCGATTTTGTCGTGCCAGCGCACGCGCATTTGGCGAAAGCCCAAAGCTTTGAGCGCCGCTTCGAAGCCAGCGATTTGCGCGAGGCGTTCCGTGGTGACGCTCGTGCCGTACGGAATGCGGCTCGACAGGCAAGCCGCGGCGGGCTTGTCCCAGACGTCCATGCCGATCAATTTGGCGGCTTCGCGGACGGCTTGTTTGTTCATGCCGAGTTCGACCAGCGGGCTCCGCACGCCGGCTTGTTTCGCGGCTTCGAGCCCAGGGCGATAGTCGCCGAGATCGTCCGTGTTGGTGCCGTTGAGTACGAACGCGAGCTGCCATTCGTCGCGCTTGGCGGCGGCGATTTCGTAGAGCTCGCTCTTGCAGTGGAAGCAACGATCCGGGCCGTTTTGCACGTAGCCCGGGCGCGCGAGCTCGTTCGATTCGACGAAGCGATGCGCGGCGCGGAGCGTGCGAGCGATGCGCGCGGCGTCTTCCTTCTCGCTCGCGGAGAGACTCGGGCTGACTGCAGTCATGCCGATCGCGTGTTCGCCGAGCTCAGCGGTCGCGACGGCGAGCACGAACGCGCTGTCGATGCCGCCTGAGTAGCAGACGAGCACCGAGCCCATCTCGCGCAATAGAGCGCGCAGGGCGGCGAGCTTCTCTTCGGTCGAATTCACGTGAGAGTCATATCATTTTGGAGTGAACTGGCCGCCTTTGCCGGCCGAACAGCAGGGGGTGAGCAAAAGCGCGGAAAAAATTGCTCACGTGCTTACGGGTTCAAGCTCTCGAATTGCTTGGCCTCGAGCCGGCTTGGTCGGACATTTTATGTCCAGCCAGCAGGTTCGGATCCCTGGCGGGAAGCACGAGAGCTGTTAATATGTTCAGTAACCGAATGGCTCTCCCGGTGCATCTCCTCGATCGCTTGCCCGCTGCTTCTTTGAGGCAGCATGGGGTGAGCATTGGTCAGGATTCGAGCCAAAAATCAGCCAACTGTAGCCTCTCGCTCGGGACCGAGGCGCTCAATCGGGTCTTGCCGGATCGAGGGCTGCCGCGTGGTGCGGTGGTCGAGCTCGCCGTGCAGGGCGGGTCCGCTCTCGGCACGAGTTTGGGGCTTGCTGCGTGTCGGGCTGCCCAGCAAGCAGCCGTCGCTCAAGGGGGAAGCGTCCCTTGGTGTGCCTTTCTGGATCCGTCCGGCACTTTGTATGGCCCGGGCGTCGCTGCTGCAGGGGTGGATTTGGAGCGCCTCTTGGTCGTGCGGCCGTCCGTGGAGGCACTCGGCCGAGTCGCGCTGCGCATCGTGGAATCGGCGGTGTGTGCCGTCACCGTGATCGACCTGCTCGGCGTGCCCGGGCAAAAACTCAGCGTGAACCTCACGGCGTGGCTGCGCGTCGTGCGCCGCTTGGCCATGGGGGTGGACGGCACGTCGCACAGCGTGATCTTGCTCACGGATGCGAGCGAGCCGCGTCCTTTGCCGCTGCCCGTCGCGCAACGTATCGAGCTCGAGCGCCCGAACGAAGGCAAGCTCTCCGTTCGCGTCGCGAAAGACAAACACGGCCGCGTGTCGTCACCGCGCTCGATCGCTTGGGTGCGCACCGGGCCAGTTTGGAAACCGAACGAGCGCGCCAGCGAGCGCGGGTCGAGTCCTGTGCGGGAGCTTCCGGATGTCCGCCGGCTCGCTTGAAAAATCCGGGCCCGCGCGCCGCGTGCTCGCCTTGGTTTTGCCCGAATTACTCTGTGAATTGGCCGAAGAGCGATTTTTATTTGGGGGTTTACGCGGCAACGCGAAGAAAGTGAAGCCACTCGGAGTGGTGCTCGTTTCGGGTGCTCAGCCCAAACAGCGCGGCGCGACCAAACCGAATAGCGGCAGTGCGCGCGAAACCGAAGTCGAGCAAAAACAAATCGACGCCACGGCCAAGCTCAGTGCCGTGAACGAGAGCGCGCGGCGTTACGGCGTGCGCGAAGGGCAAAGCATCGCCGAAGCATGCGCGCTGGTTTCGAGCTTGGTCGTACGAGAAATCAGCGAAGCGGAAGTGCGTGAAACGCTCGGGCGCATCG
>DATATR010000066.1:0-15538 GCA_036268695.1 Polyangiaceae bacterium
AAAATGCAGCGCTTCTTCGAGCTTGCGTTGCAACAAACGCAGATCTCGATCGCTGATTTCGCGGACCAAGCCTACCCGAAGCAGCTCGTGATCAATCAGACGACTTCGCCGCTCTTGCTCCAAGCCGCGTCGCAGAGCTTCGCGCGCACGATGCTCGAATTGATTTCCGAAGGCCGCCCGCTGACCGACATCGCGACGACCCAGCAGCTGATGATGACGACCGCGTTGAAAGAGCTGTACGCGTTCCTCGACGTTTGGGAAGTCGACGACGACGGCAAAGTCACCGACGGCTTCAAAGCAAAATTTCCAAAGCTCAGCATCGTCGCCGAATCGGCGGCCGGTGCGATCCCGATTGCGGACTCGGTCGATCCGACCAACGCGAACTTCATGCACTTCTACGATCCGGATGTGCCGACCGCGAACTCGGACGTGAGTGACTGCGCCTCGGATCCGATCACGTTTCCGAGCAGCGCGATGTCCGTACATCGCATTCTTTATGGCTCGCTCGACGGCTACAAGAGCGCGACCGGTATCGCGTGTCCTCCGGTTGCCGGCAGCGCGACCGCGGCACAGCTCACAAACGACGATTTCAACGATTGGGCGATGGTCAGTCTGCGCGCGCCGAACAGCGGCGAAGCCGTGACCGCGTTCTACGATTTGCCCGCGCTGCGCAGCGCGACCGAGCTCGTGCTCACGATTCCGCGACTCGGCTTTTTCACCACGCCGGCGTTCTTCGCCAATTGGCAAACCAATATCAGCAACCAAATGCGTGTCACGCTGAATCAAAGCCTGATCGTGGCGCTCGGCGCGCAAGTCGACGGCACCGACACCACGCTGACGCCCGGCAATCCACCGCCGGGTCTCGACGCAACGCACGCGGGCAGTGGCGCGTGCTTCGGCTGTCATCAATCGCTCGACCCGCTGCGCTCGATTTTCTCCGCGACTTATTCTTGGAACTATCACAACCAACTCGACAGCACTTGGTCGACACAGCCGGGCATCTTCTCCTTTCAAAAGGTGACTCAGCCCGTCAAGAGCATGTCGGATTTCGGTGCGGTGCTGAGCTCGCATCCACTGTTTGCCAAGGCTTGGGTGCAAAAGCTTTGCTACTACGTGAACTCGTCGCCGTGCGTCGATACGGATCCGGAGTTTCAGCGTGTCGTGTCGGTGTTTCAGAATTCGGGTTTTGCTTGGAACACGCTGGTCAGCGAGTTGCTGTCGTCGCCGCTCGTGACGAACGCGACGCGCACGGCGACCTACGACAAGAATGGCGAAGTCGTGGCCGTATCGCGACGCGATCACTTGTGCGCGGCGCTCGATACTCGGCTCGGCTTCGACGACATCTGCGGTTTGCATGCAGTCACGGCCAAAGCCGCCAAAGCGCTCGTGCCTTCGATCGCTGCCGGATTGCCGTCGGACGGCTATGGCCGCGGCTCGGTGGCGCCCGTGTTGCCCAATCAGCCGACCTTGTTTTATCGCGCTGGGCTCGAAAACATTTGCGAGAACGTCGCTTCGCAAACCATCGACGTTGCGACCGCGAACCAGCAAGCGAACGTCAAGCAATGGAGTAGCGGCGATCCGAACAGCGCGATCGCGGATTTCGTTTCGATCGTGATGGCGTTGCCAGCGAGCGATCCGCGCGCGAGCCAAGCGAGCAGCATCCTGCAATCGCACTTCATGCAAGCGACGCAAGCTGGCGCGACCGCAGGCAATGCCTTGAAGTCGACCTTCGTCGCCGCGTGCCTCGCCCCTTCTTCGCTTTCAATTGGGCTCTGAAAGGATTCAGCTGATGATCTCTCGCCGCCAAGCTCTGCTTTCGACTTTGTTCGGTACCGGCCTCGTCGGTTTGCGCGCGCTCGCGACTGGCTTGCCCGCTTCGCTCTTGCTCAACCCGCGTCGGGCGCTTGCGGACATGCCCGCGTCGGGCTGCCCGGATCCGAGCAAGGCGCAGTTCATCATCTTCAATACGTCCGGTCAGGGTGACCCGATCAATGCGAGCGTGCCCGGCACTTACGATGACGCGAACGTCGTGCACAGCATGGATCCGATGATGGCGCCGACAGCGCTGACGCTCAACGGCCAATCCTTCACTGCTGCTATGCCCTGGTCGACGTTGCCGCAAGCGGTGCTCGATCGCACGTGCTTCTGGCACACCATGACGAACACGCCGGTGCACCCGAAGGAGCCCGATGTGTTGAAGCTGATGGGTGCGACCACTGCCGGCGAAATGCTGCCCTCGTTACTTGCGAAGCAGCTTGCGCCCTGCCTCGGGACGATTCAGACCGAACCGCTTTGCATTGGCGCGACTACGCCGGCCGAGAGTCTGAGCTTCGGCGGCGCGGCGCTGCCGATCGTGCCTGCGCTCGCGCTCAAATCGACGCTCACGAATCCCGCGGGGCCGCTCACGGATTTGCAACCGCTCCGCGACCAAACGCTGAATCAACTCTACGAGCTGTACAAGAACGACGCGACCACGGCGCAAAAGGCTTACCTCGATTCGCTGATTGCTTCGCAAGCCGAGGTCCGAAATTTGAATCAGGATTTGCTGAACGCGCTCTCGTCGATCAAAGACAATTCGGCGGATTCGCAGGTGCTGGCGGCAGTGACCTTGATTCAAATGAAGGTCGCGCCAGTGATCTCGATTCACATCCCGTTCGGCGGCGACAATCACCGCGACGTCGGGCTCGCGACCGAAACGGCGCAAACCATTGCGGGAGTCGCCACGATTGCGAACTTGATGAGCGCGCTTTCGAGCGCCGGCCTCACTGACCAGGTCATGTTCGCGACGCTCAACGTGTTCGGTCGCACGATCGGGCCGGGCAATACGGACGGGCGCCAGCACAACCAGAACCACCAAGTGTCGATCACGATCGGCAAATCGATTCGCGGCGGCGTCGTCGGCGGGATCGCCCCGCTCGACAAAGACTACGGCGCGACCAACGTCGACTCGAAGAGCGGACAGTCGAGCGCCAAGGGGGATATCGTCGCGATCGATACTTTGGCAGCGTACGGTCAAACCTTGCTCGCTGCGGTGGGCGTCGATTCGAGCGTGATCAACGCGCAGATCACGTCGGGCAGCGTCGTCTCGGGCGTTTTGAGCTAACGAGCGATACGCTAGTCGACGACTTTGCCTGCGAGCAGCGCCTGCAAGCGTGGCACGAGATCCTGCTGCACCGCGTTCGGCCCCTTGATCGAGCCGGTGATCATGCGGCCGTGATTGCGTCCGTCCGGATCGGGCAGCGCGAGCACCGGAATGTATTGGTAGACATAACCGGCGACTTTGAGCGCGCTCGCGTCGCGGTCTTGATCGAATTCGAGAAAGCGCAGGCCGTTCAATGCGCCGTTGAGCTCACCGCGCTCGACCGCCTGATGAAAACGCTGACAGGGTTCACACCAGCTCGCGCCCACGTAGACCAAGACTTGCAAGTGCGCGGCATCGGCGAGCTCGACTTGTTGTTGAATCCAAGGTTCGATCGCGCCAGCGGTTCCCGGATAACGCAAGAAGCTCGGCGGTTGCACGTTCGGTGTGGCGCTGGCGCTCGCGCTGGCCGCGCTGGCCTTCGAGCTCGACGGGCCAGCGTCGTGGCTGCACGCGGCTCCAAGCAACACGCAAATGAACGCGGCCGCGCTGCGGCAGAGACGAGAAACGCGAAACGACACCCCGGAAGCCTAGGTCATTTCCCAGGCAGGGGCACGATCGCGCAGAGCGCGGCCGCGCGAAGCCGGACAAATTCGTGGTTGTCGACGATTTCGCCTCCGCGGGCTCGGCCGATCGCGGATTTGTCCCGGCATTCATCGGGCAAGCAAACCCACGGCGACCGCGTCGGCGCCTACTCGGACTTCGCGCTCGCGCGCGCGGCAAATTCACGCTCGAGCTGGCCAAGGTATGCGGCGACGCCCGGTTCGCCCTCACGGGGAGCCCACGGCGCAAACGATTTGTCGTTGTTCGGCGCGTACGGTCCAGTCTTCACTTCGTACACGACGGTGCCCGGCTCGAGCGCAAAGAACGTGTGATAGACGCCGGGCTCGAGATCGACGCCGAATACGTCGCTGCCGGCGCGCACCTCGAGGCATTCTTCGATCACGCCCTGTTCGTCGAAGGTGAAGAACGCGAGCGCTCCGCGCAGCACGATCCACGACTCATCTTTGGGTGGCTCGAGGTGGCGATGCGGCGCGATGTAGCTTCCGGGCTGAACCGCGTTGAACATGCGGTGCAGCCCCGATTCCGCGCTGCGATGAAAGGGTTGAATCATACGCGCGCGAGGGCTCCAGCTCGCAGCCGAAATCGTGCGCTCGAGGCTCTGTTCGGTGATCCAGACGACACGTCCAGTGGGCGGTGGAAGGGCGTTGCTCATGATCGCTCCTGGCATTTTTAGCCGACTATAGCGCGTGCTTCTGCGCGTTCCCCGCTCTGCCGGCGAAAGCGCGGACGCAGGCGCCGGAACGGCGCTTCCAGATAACGGTGGCTGAGCGCGGCGAGCCCGAGGGCGAGCGGAAACGAGAGCAAGAACACGAAGCCAGACTCCGCTGCGTGGGCCGGGAACGCGCGCCGCACGAGGCCAATCGCGGTCGAATTCAACAGGTAAAGGCCGTAGCTCACGCGACCGACGTAGCTCACCGCGCGTGCCTCCCACAGCGCCGAAAGTAAGTTGTGCTCGCCGATCACGCTCGCGCCGACGAACGACGCGAGCGCCAGGTGGAACGCGAATAGCGGCGCGCTCGGCCAAGCCAATAGCGCGAACGCGACGGCAAACGCGAGTGGCGCGCTCCAGGTACGACCGAGCGTGCGCTCGAGCCAGCTGAACGCGCGCGGATCGTCGAGCAACAGCGCGAGGATTGCGCCGAGCCCGATCGGCGCGGCAAAGCTCGTAACGATGCGCAGCGCCAGGCTTCCACCGGGCAAAATCCAGGCGAGCGCGCCGCGCTCGGCGAGCGCATCGCAACCGAGGATCGCTAGCATCGACGTGAGCGCCGCGAGCGACGAAAGCCCGCGCACGAGCCATGGCCAGAACGCGTAGAACTGCTCTTCGATGCAGAGTGACCACGCAAACGAAAACAGAATTGCATGGGCGACGCCGAAGTCGCCGAACCAATTCGCGCTGAACGTCGCGTAAAGCGGCAACGTGCGGAAGAAGTGCGCGCGGATTGCCGCGCTCGGCGGCAAGAACCAAGCAAAGACCGCGTAACCGAAGAGCAGCAGGTAGAACAAAGGAAAGATGCGAAGCGCGCGGCGCGCGTAGAAATCGCCGAGTGCGATCGTGCCCGTGCGCGCTTTTTCGCGCAGCAACAGGCTCGTGATCAGAAACCCACTGATACAAAAAAATAAATCCACACCAGCAGGACCTTTGCCGAGCAGCCCGGGCAGCGGATAGGGCGTCGAGTGATGCCAAATCACGGGCACGATGGCCAAACAGCGCAAGCCGTCGAGTGACGAGAAATAGCTTCGCCGAAGGTAGCGTTCGTGTGCCGCGCTGGTGCTCGAGCTGCGGCTCGTCGGCGTCAGGCTCACGCTGCCGTCACCAGTCGAGCAAAAGGCGACGCACGCGCGTTCCGCTTTGCTGGGCGTCCGCGATGTACAGCTCTCGGCCGCGCAGCACGGGCGGGACGCTCGAACCGGCGCCCGAGACCGAACGGATGCGCACGGGACTCGATATTTTTTCGTCTTTGAAGCTGAGCGCGTAAAGATCGGTGCGACCGCCGTCGTCGGCGCTGACGACGGCATGACACGTCGTGTCGCTGCAATCGAGCGCGAGCGTCGATGGAGTTCCGGCAGGCAACGCCACGCTCTGCACGTTGCCGACAACGCGACCCGCGCCATCCACGACGGCGAAGTAGACGTGTGCAGCGGGATCTTCACCACTGTCTGCCGCTGCTTCGAGCCAGCCAACGAGCGCGTTTTTGCCGTACGCGCGCGACGCGGGCGAAAACGAATGAGGTCGAGTTTTCTCGAGCGGGATTTCCGGCGCGACGCGCGCTGCGTCGTTCGGCCGTAGCGCCGCGGCGTAGATGTCGGCTGCGCCGGCCGTTTCGGTGTCGCGCGCGTCCGCCCAAATCACGAGCACGCCGTTGCTGGTCGAGACGAGCGAAACGTCCGTCGCGGCGCCGGGGGCTTGCGTGATGCGTTGCTCGGGCGCGATGCGATTGAGCGCGTGGTTCACTTTCGTCGCGTAGACTTCGGGATCGGAGTTGCGTTCGTCGACCCAAGCTACGAAGTAGTCGTTGCCGCTCGGGAGCAGCGCGATATCGCTCAGGTCGCCGTTCTTGTGCGTGAGCATGCGCTGCGTTTGCTTCTTGCCGAGCTTGTCGACGAGCGTGAGAAAGACTTGCGGCTGGCCGTTGTCGAGGCCGGCCCAGGCGGCGAGCGCGTCGTTTTGATGCGCGCTACTGCTGAGCGCGATGCCGCCCAGTGAGTGCGCGCGCAGCGACAGAGTCTCGCTCGCGGCGAGCGCGGCGAACGGCTCGCTCGCGGCGAATGCCTGCAAATCGATGCGCGCGCGGAGTGGCTCGAAACGTCCATCCGCGGTTGGTTTTTTGAGTTTTACCCAAGGCGTCGTGGGATCGAAGTCGGTGATCCAGCCGAGCAGCGTGCCGGCGCTGGTCTCGGTCAGCGCGATTTGCGCTAGCGGAGCGGTCGCGGCCAGCGCTTCATCGCCGACGATGCGTGGCGGCGGCGGCAACTCGACGCGTGCGGCGGGCGCGCGATACGCATCCGAGCGATGCTCGAGCCGCGTCAAGCTCACCCGAGATTCGTCGCCGCTCGCCGCGCTGAGCGCGAAACAAGTGACGCTCGGGCAAGTGAGATTCCAGGCCAAGCTCGCCGGCTCGGCTTCATCGAGCGGCCACACGGGCTCGGTGCTGCGCGGCGAAAAACTCGCGTCGAACTCGACGAACTCGGGTGCGATCAGCGCGCTCTGCTCGCACGCGACACGGCGTTCGCATACTGGCGCGAGCGTGAGCACGGCGACGCCGTTCGCGCTGGCGGCGATCTCGGGCGTGGAGCCGTCCATCTTCCAATACTCGAACAAGCCGCGCGGGTTCGTCACGCGACCGTTCGCTCGAAGCTCGGCGACCTGAAATGTGCGATGCGCCGCGGTCTGCGCATCGACGGCTTCCCAGGCCAAATAGCCGCGTCCGCTGCCGCTCGTCGGTGCTGCGATGCGCAGCATGGCTTGCTCGCCGAGCGGTGGCGTCGCGGGCGCCGCGGGCGCGACGATCTTCCCGCTCTGATCGAGCGCCGCGGAAAAAACACGGCTCTCGCTGCCGCGATGATCGGACCAGGCGAGCACGAGCTCGTCGCGCTGGTCGCCGATCGCGGCCAGATCCAAGTCCAAGTCGGCGCTTGCTTCGGCGCTGACGACGATCGGCGCGCCCGCGCTGCCGCTTTCGTTGACGAACGAGACATCGATTGGGCCGTGCGCGCCGCTCGCTTTGCCGACGTGAGTCACGCCGAGCGCAAACCCCTTCCCGAAAGCGACGGCTTGCCACGCGCCTGCGTCGCGCGCGAGCAACCGCGCGTTGCCGGCGAGCTCGGCTCGGGCATTGATTTCTGCGGTCCAGAGTTCGGCGTGGCCCGCACTACTCGCGGCCCAAACGATCGCCGCGCCGCCTGAGTTCGGAATGGCTTCGAGCCAAAGTACGCTGTTTGCCGCGTGTCCGACGCTGGTCGGGCCCGCGAGCTTCACGCCGCGATCCGAGAGCAGCGAGACTTCGACGACTTCGCCGTCGCTGACTTGGTGCGTGCTCACCAGCGCGAAGCCGGTGCCGAGCGCGCGCACGCTGACCAAGCCGAGGTCGTTCGGCGCATCGGCGATGCGCGCCGCGTGGCCAGCGCTTTCGCCGCTGGCCGTGAACGGATGCGTGTACCAGCCGCGCGCGTCGCCTTCGCTTGCAGCCCAAACGGCGACACCGCCATGCGAGCTCATGCCGAGGTAGGGACCGAATGTGCCGGCGGGCACCTTGGCGAGCGAGGTCGCGCTGAGCCGCGGCGTGCCGGCGGGCACGCTCGGCGTTGGCTTTTGTTCCGCCTGGCGTGGCGGCGCGACGGGTTCGCTCGTGTTGTGGCCGGCGCAGCCTACGAGCGACAGACTGAACGTGAAGCAAGCCCATTCGACGATGCGCACAGCGCGCGCACGCTATCAGACGGCCTTCGACGTGTCGCGCGTCGTGCTCTGCGATGGACATCAGGATGAGCATTTTCGTCCCTCGCAAGGCGGGCGCCGAATGCTACCGAATAGGAAATGAGAAGCGAAAAATGCGTGCTTGCTGCGGCTCTGACTCTGATCGCGGCGGTCGCGGGTTGTTCGCCTTCGGGTGAAGCGGTGGGTTGGGCGCCGACCGCAGGCAGCGCGGGCGCGGCTGAAGCCGGTACCGGCGGAGCGAGCAGCGCAACGGGCGGCACTGGCGTCGTCGCGGGTAGCGCTGGAATGCCCGTGGCAGCCGGCACGGGCGGCGCGAGCAGCGGTTCAGCGGGCGCTAGCGGCAGCGCGGGCGCAGGCGGCACGGGTGCCACTTCGCGTCCGAAGATTCGCACGGTCGGCTATCTGCCGAACTATCGTGGCGCGCTCAGCACTTGGGCGACCACGCTCGACTTCTCGCTCGTGAGTTACGTGAACGTGTGCTTCGGCACCATCGCGGACGGCGGCGACATCTCGTACATGGATGCGACGTTGCCCACGTTCATCAGTGCGGCGCACGCGGCCGGCGCGAAAGTCTGCATGTCGTTCGGCGGTGCTTCGACGATCGGCGATCTCGGGCCAATCGCGAGTCAAATCTCGAGCGCGAATCGCGCTGCGTTCGTGCAAAAGCTCACGAGCTACGCGACCAGCGCGAACCTCGATTGCATCGACGTCGACTTCGAAGGCAACGGTGTCAACGCCGACTACGAGGGCTTCGTGACCGCGCTCAGTGCGTCGCTGAAAGCGCAAGGCAAGCAAACCACCGCCGCCGTCGCGAGCTGGTTCGGCGACAAGATCACGGCCAACGCGCTCGGCGCCTTCGACTTCGTGAACGTCATGGCCTACGACCTCCACAATCCGGGTGGCAGCGCGACGCCGGTGCAGTCGTCGTCGCTCGCGGACGCGAAGGCCGAAGCCGACTACTGGGTCAATCGCGGGCTCAGCAAAGACAAGGCGGTGTTCGGTGTGCCCTTCTACGGCTACAGCTGGAAACCGGGCGATACGGCGGGCACCGCGGTGATCTACTCCGATCTGCTCAAGGCCTACGGCGCGGCCGTCGCCAACGACGAGATCATGCAAAACGGCATGACCATTTTCTTGAACGGCAAAGCGACGATCCAAGCCAAAGCGCAGCTCGCCGAGCAGCAGTACGGCGGCATCATGATCTGGGACCTCGGCCAAGACGCAACCGGCGACGCTTCGCTCTTGCGCGCGATTCACGACGCGCTCTGAGCTTCGCGCGAAAAGATCGCGCGCAAAAAAAACGCGCGCACCCAATTCATGCGTCGCGCATAGCGGCTGAATTCGTATGATCCGCGAGCAGATTCGAAGTCTCGCGTGCCTCGTAGACGGGTGAGCTGCGACTTTCACCCGTGCCTCAGTGTGGCAAATGGCACGAGAGATTCCGCGGAATTCTGGCCAAATTCGCGCTGCTTTGCCACTTTCGCGAGCGAGCGCGAGTGGCAGGCATTGCTCTTGCTCTACGCCATTGCTGAGTGCGCCGCGCAATCGAGTCGGTGCCTATTTCCGTATGCGAGGGCAAAATGAATCAAAGAATTTTCGCGCCGCGGCTCGACTTCTCTTCGCCTCGTTCGCTTGGTCGCGCGCTCTTGCTCGCGAGCTTGCCGATTTGGGCGCTCGCCTGCAGCAGCAACAACAACAGTAGCGAAAATGACGCGCCACCGGATCTGGTCGCGGGTGATTGTCCCGGCGTGCGCTTGCCGCAGGGTCAGCATTTCGCGACGAGTGGCGTGTGCGTGCGCGCGGTCTCGAACAAACAAGACGAGCTGCGTCAGCTCATGTTCACGCCCGACGGCGACTTGATCGGCGTGCGCGTGGACGGCTCAATCGTGCGCTATCGCGATCTCAACGGCGACGGCGTTTTCGGCAAAATTACCGGCAGCGGCACGCCCGCACCGGGCGAAGTCACCGTGATCGCCAAGACCGGCAACGCCAACGGCAACAACGCCACGCTCGATGCCGACGCGAGTTTTCTCTACGCAGGTTCGAAAGACGGCGTGAAGCGCTGGGCCTACTCGGCGACGTCCGACGATCTCGGCGACGGCGAAGACGTCGTCACGGGGCAACCTTCGGACGGCTCGCACATCTACCACACGGTGCACATCTACGACGGCTTCCTCTACGTGCATTCGGGCTCGATGAGCAACGCCGCGTTCCCCGCTTCACCCGACTACGACACCAACCGCGCCGTACTCAAGCGCTTCGATCTTTCGAAGTTCACGAGCGGCACGCCGTTCGCGTGGAGCGACGGCGAGATCGTGATTCAAGGCATTCGCAACATGGTCGGCTTCACGCGCGCGCCCGACGGCACGATGTACGGCGTGGTCAACGGCCTCGACGACTTGATGTACGCCGGCAACGACGTGCACCTCGACAACCCAGGCGACGAATTGATCTCGATCGATCCAGGCAAAAATCACGGCTATCCGTACTGCTTCGCCGCGGTGCACATCATGCAAGGTTCGGACGTCGTCACGCCCGGCACCATGCTCTCGTCCGCGATTCGCAACGCGCCAGGCGTCGACGGCTCCGACTTCATGAATCCGCACGACGACAGCTGGTGCGCCGACAACGCCGTCTCGCCCGTCACGGAGATGACCGCGCACTCGGCTCCGCTCGACATCACTTTCTCGGACGCGAGCGCGACTGGTTTGCCCGCGAGCTTACAAGGCGGCGCGTTCGTCGCCGTGCACGGCTCGTGGGACACGATGCCGTCAGTCGGCCACAAGGTGATCTTCATTCCGTTCGATGGCCAAGGCAACGCAACGCAACCGATGGCCGACGCGAACGGCGTGACCTATCCGTTCACCACCGTGTTCGGCGGCGGCACTTCCGGCACCGAAGTCGACGGCATTTGGGGCTGGTCTTCCGGCGGTTGGGGCGAAAATCCGGTGCGCCCAGTCAGCGTCGCGATCTCGCCGAAAGACGGCGCGCTCTACGTCTCGAGCGACGACGGAAACATCGGAAAAACCAGCGAAGAACGCGAAGGCATGATCTATCGCATCCAAGCCGGCCAAGATTGAGTTCTGAATTTTATTTTTGATGGTCACGCGGCGCGCGCAGGGCGGCACAGCCTTCGGCGTCGCGTGACGAGAGCCCGACGAAATCGTGGCGCGAGCACGTTCGCAACATCCGAACATTTGGCCGTTCGGCAACTCGCGTCGATTCGATGTGCATTTTTCGTATCACGCTTTGCGCATGACCCGCTTGGTGTAGAGGAGCGGCTGGTGCGCGCCGCACGTCGCGGCGCCTTGGGAGCCAAAGCGATGATCACGATCTCGGTGCAGAGCGCAGGCCGAAAATTGGCCGGAATTCTCGGCGGAATTGCCGCAATTTCCCTACTCGGTTGTTCCGGCGTGGCGCCGGGGATGAGCGAAGAGTCAGTCGGTCAAGCGACGGAAGCGCTGACCGAGGACGGCATTGCGCAAGCGTACGCGTTGTTCAAGCAGCAGTTCGTGACACAGCTCGCGTTCGACCAAAATTATCCCATCGCTTACGGCTATCACCCGGGATTGAGCACGGAGAAGCTCGTGACCGCGGGCCAAACCGCCGTTGGCCGCGCAACGATCGTGTTCGCCGAAGGTCGTGTCAAAGCCACGCTCGACGACGTCCCGGCAAACCAAAACTTCGATCTCTGGTTCGTGAAGAACGTGCCCGGCGCGGGCCGCACCGTAAAGCCCGAGACTGGCGATCAGTTCCTGAAAGTCGGTTCGTTCACTGGCGTCGATCAATTCGGCGGCAAATCCCTCGATGTCGTGATTGGTAACGGCCCGAACGGCGTGGATTTCGATCTCGATCTCGTGGTCGTCACGCGCGCCGGCCAATCGCCGACCGCATCGCGCGTGCTCGTCGGTTCGCGCACGCTCTTGGAGAAGCGCTTTTTCCGCGAGCGAAACGGGCAGAGCCTCGATCCGGTTTCGGGTAGCCTGTCGAATCAGGTGGAGACGAACGACCCGCGCGTGCAGCGCGGCGCGTTCTTGTTCGCGAACGAGACATTCGGCGGAAACGGTCGCACTTGCACGACCTGCCATCGCATCGAGCACAATCTGACGATCGATCCGGCATTCATCGCCAATCTGCCGGCGAGCGATCCGCTGTTCGTTGCCGAGACGAACCCCGCGCTCGCAGGGCTCGAGAATCCGCAGCTGCTCCGCACGCGCGCGTTGATCGCCGAAAACGCCGATGGCTTCGACGCGCCCGTCGTGTTTCGCAGCGTGCCGCACACGCAGGCGCTCTCGGCGACGCAGGGCATCGAAAATGCGACCCGCGATTTTCCGCAGTCTCCGCCGGATCATCGCTTGGGTTGGGGCGGCGACGGTGCGCCCGGTCGTGGCACGCTGAACGAGTTCGCGTTCGGCGCGATCGTGCAGCACTTAACCAAGGATCTGCGCCGGCGCGTGGGTACGGATTTCCGCATCCCGACGCAAGAAGAGCTCGATGCGATCGAAGCATTCGAGCTGTTCAGCGGTCGTCAGAAATTGGTCGACGGCCGCGTGCTCGCGCTGCGCGACGCGGGCGCCGAGCACGGTCGCACGCTGTTCATGACCACGGGCAGCGGCGGAAAATGCGTGAACTGCCACCTCGATCTCGGCAGCATCGACAACCAAAATCCGCCGCTCGCGATCAACTTCATCGTCGCTCAAGGTGTGCGCGCGCTGACTCCGGATTTGCCGCCCGACGACGGCTTCCTCAAGCCGAACCCGGCGATCCCGGTGCTGCTCGGTGACGGCAGCTTCAACGTGCCACCCTTGATCGAAGCAGCGGACACGATGGGCGCGTTTCACAACAACGCCGCGCTCGATCTCGAAAGCGCGATTTCGTTCTACGCCAGCGACACCTTCCGCGCGACGCCGGTAGGCGCGTCGGTGGACATCCACATGACGCCTGCAGACATCGCCAACATCGGCGCGTTCCTGCGCGTGATGAACGCGGGCGAGAACATCGCGCAAATTCGCAAGCGCATTCAGTACGTGCACGATAACCGCTCCGCGGGGAACACCAGCATCCTCAACATCGCGATCAACGACACGCAAGACGCGCTGAACGACTTGTCGCAAAAGAGCCTGAATCCTGCCGCGCAGAACGAGCTCGCGACCGTGAAGCAAACTCTGATCATCGCGAACGCCAATCCGGATGCGTCGCGCCCGGCGTACTTGGACAGCGCGCTCGTTTATCTCGGCCTGGCCAAGGCCGACTTGTTCACCGCGAACCCAAACGACGAATTTTGAGCTGGTGAGCTAACGGCGCACCGGGTTCGCGAACGCGCGCTCGGTGCGCCAGCGCGTCCACAGCCCAAGCAAACGCAAGCCGGCGAGCGCGTGCGTCGGCGCGATCAAGAGCGTCAATAAGAACAGACGTTCGACCCAAATCGCAGCGAGCAGCACGGTGAGCGCGGCCCAGATGGCAAGCCGCGTGCTCTTCGAGCGCGCCGCGAGCGCACCCGCGCCGCTCGCGGCGTGCCGCGCAAAAAAACCAATCCCGAGCGCAATCGAAGCAGACCCCACGGCGCAAATCGAGTCGAGCTCGAACCAAGTGCTCGGCGCGCCGCGCATGCGCGGTGGCTCGTAGAAATGCGCCGCCGCGAGCGCGCCCGCGATCGCCAAAGCGAAGGCAATGCTCGACCACGACAAACTGCGCCCGGCGCCAGGATTCCCGCGCATGATCGAATGGAGGCATACTCCCGACGTTGGCTGAGGTCAGCTTCGGGCAATTGGTCGAGCAACTTGCGGCTCTGGGCGTGCGCCCGGGAGCGGTGCTGCTCGTGCACACGTCGTTTCGCGCGACGCGGCCGGTCGAGGGCGGCCCGCTCGGATTGATCGCCGCTTTGCGCGCGGCCATTGGCGCGACCGGCACGCTCGTCATGCCGACCATGACCGACGGTGAAAGCCTGTTCGACCCGGCGCGCACACCAACTTGCGACATGGGCGTTACGGCGGAACTGTTTTGGCGCCAGCCGCGCGTCCTGCGCAGTACGCATCCGGGTGCTTCGTTCGCGGCAGCGGGGCCAGCCGCCGAATTCATTTGTCGGCCGCAACCACTGTCACCGCCGCACGGCGCGGACAGCCCGGTTGGCCGCGTGCACGAACTCGGCGGGCAAGTGCTCTTGCTCGGCGTCACGCATAGCGAGAACACGACGCTGCATCTGGCCGAAGCGATCGCGGAAGTGCCGTACTCGGTCTCGCATCCCACCCTCGTCGAAGTCGACGGCGAAGCTCGAAGCATCTCGATCGCCGAAACCGATCATTGTTGCATCGGCTTCCGAAAGCTCGATGAATGGCTTCGCGCGCGCGGCGCACAACGCGAAGGAAACGTCGGTCACGCGCGAGCTCGGCTCTGCGAATCGCGCGAAGTCGTGGCCGTCGCGCTCGCCGAACTGAGCCGCGATCCGCTAGTTTTTCTGTGCCCAAAAGCAGCGTCTTGCGCGGAGTGCGACCTGGCGCGGGCGAGCGTTCGAAACTGACCGCGTTGGTTTTCGCGTTGGTCGCGGCCGACCTTGACTTTGCGGGTGGTCGAGTCGAACATCGACCCATGAAAATGGGTGGAATTTGTTTGGGGTTGTTTGCGAGCGTGCTCGTCGCTTGTTCGAGCGGATCAGATGACTCGGGCTCGACGTCGGGCGGGAGTGCGGGGCTCAGTGGCTCGAGCGGGACGGCGGGCAGCACTGCCTCGGTCGGCGGCTCGAGTGGCACGCAAGGCGGTTCGAGCGGAACGCAAGGTGGAACCAATAGCGCGAGCGGAGCTGCGGGCAGTGCCGGCTCTGGCGCGACCGCGGTCGACATCCATTGCGAGGAATCGAGCGGAGTGTGCACCTGCGTCGGCGATCCGAATCACGTGTTCCCGGCGGATTCGGTGAGCTGCGCGGCATCCACGAGCATGTTTTGCTGCGCCGACGACGCTGACTACCCGGCGAGCGGCGCCTGCCAATGCGAGCATTGGGCATGCACCGACAACGGCACGGAGTGCGCGTGTGGGAACGGTACCGGCACGTTGACAACGTGCCCCAGTTCCTACGGCAGATGTTGCAAAGGTACCGATACTTGCGACTGCCACAGCGCGATCAACCCTTGTGGCGTCGACGAGACCGAGGTCCCGAGTTGCGTCTTGGACGACGTGGCTTGTCTGGGCAACGAATCCCGGATCGGCGCGTGCGATGGTTCGGGGATGGGCGGCTGATTCTTGGAATCACCACACCTAATCGAAATCGGTTAGAGCAATCGCCGCACCGCGTTTTCCGTCGCTGCATCGGCGGGGAAGAAGCACTCGATTCGGATCTCCTGCAACGTCACGTCTTGCGGGGTGCCTAGGGTCGTCACGGTCGAAAAGAAGTCGAAGCTTTGCCCGTC
>DATATR010000067.1:0-2230 GCA_036268695.1 Polyangiaceae bacterium
GCCAAGAACAGGATGGTCAGAATCGAGCGCTTCATGGGTCTCCGTCCGGCGGGTTATGGTGCCCCGGCGCGGTGAGATGTACGGAGTGCGGTCGGCTGATCACGACATTGCACGACACAGCGCGCAACGAGCCGAAACAGGCCAGGCGCTCGGTCGCGGCTGAGGATTTCGCCGACAATTCGCGATTTGCGTGCGTGCTCACGCCCGACCGGACACTAAGCGCGCGAGCCGTTTCGAGCGCGCTTTCACGGCATTAGTGGCCTGCACCCTCACAAATGAGGCGGCGCGCGTGACAATGATATATTCCGCTCTCCTCAGATGGAATTGCTCGAAGATCTCGCCTTCCGCGGCCTCATTCACCAGCAGACGAATCCGGACGGCCTACGCGCGCATTTGACGACCTCGCGGGCGGTCTACTGTGGCTTCGATCCGACCAAGGATTCACTGACGATCGGCAATCTGGTGCCGCTATTGCTGCTGCGTCGCTTCCAACAGGCGGGCCATCGGCCGGTCGTGATCGCGGGCGGTGGAACCGGGATGATCGGCGACCCGTCGGGCAAAGACGCCGAACGCCAACTGCTCTCGCTCGAGCAGATCGACGCGAACGTGGCCGGGCAGCGCGTGATCTACGAGCGCTTGCTCGACTTCGACGGCCCGAACGCCGCCGTGATCTTGAACAACGCCGATTGGCTGAAGGGCCTCGGCTATCTCGAAGTACTGCGCGACGTCGGCAAATACTTTTCGATCAACATGATGATCCAAAAGGACTCAGTGCGCGATCGCCTACAAAACCGCGAGCAAGGCATCAGCTACACCGAGTTCAGCTACATGCTGCTGCAGGCGTACGACTTCTTGCACCTGTTCGATCACCACGAGGTCACTCTGCAAGTGTGCGGCTCCGATCAGTGGGGCAACGTCGTCGGCGGCATCGATCTGATTCGCCGTAAGCATCAAGCCGAGGCCTTTGGTTTGACCGCGCCGCTGGTCACCAAAGCCGACGGCACCAAATTCGGCAAGACCGAAACCGGCGCGATTTGGCTGAGCGAAGACCGCACATCGCCGTACGCGTTTTACCAGTTCTGGCTCAATTCGCCGGACGCGGACGTGCTCAAGTACCTCAAGATTTTCAGCTTCCTGCCGCACGAAGAGATCCTGCGGCTGAGCGCCGAGCACGAAGCGAACCCCGGTGCCCGGAGCGCGCACCGCGCGCTCGCCGAGCACATGACGGAGCTCTTGCACGGCCCGAACGGTCTCGCTCACGCGCGCAGTGCGAGCCAAGCGCTATTCTCGGGCGACGTCGGTTCGCTCCCGCGCGCTACGCTCGAAGAATTATTTCAAAGCGCGCCGTCGATCAAGCTACCGAAATCTCGGCTCGACGGCGAAGGCATCTCGGCGATCGACTTTTTGGTCGAAGCCGCGGTCGTCAAGAGCAAACGCGAAGCACGAGAGCTCTTGTCCAGCAACGCCATCATGATCAGCGCACGCAAAGCCGACGCCGAAACGCGCATCACCGCAGACTGGCTATTGTTCGGCGAAATCGCGCTGATTCGCCGCGGCAAGAAGACGTGGCACGTGGCGCGCTTCGAGTAGCTAGCGCCCGGGCGCCGACGTCAGGTCGCGACGGCTTTGACGATCTTCGCCCAGGTCGCGTCGGCCACCGCGCTACGCGGAAGCGCGTGACCCGGCGCGTCGCGCGGCACCGCTTGCACGAGCTGCACCCCGGACTCGAGATTGTCGAGATCGACGTACTCGTCTCCCTCGACGAGGCGCGGCGCGTCCTCCGCAAGGCTGACCTTCGAGATCTCCGCGTCCGTCAGGAGCTTGAGAATCGCTTCGCGATTGAGCGCGTTCTTCTTAGGATCGGTCGTCATGGCAGGGCTCCTTTGGGCGGTGTCGAACGCCACGCGACACCATGTTCGGTCGTCGAGACGAATCGGGAAACATTGCGCGAGGGCATTCGTGGTCGTGCGGCCAGAAGAGGCTCATCTATTTGGATACCCCGGTTCATCGCGATGCGCTTACCGCACCTCGATGACGGCATCTTCTTTCGCCATGCGAGGCGCTCGTCCGAGCTGAGGGACCGGCTCAAACTCGAGAGTGAGCGCCGCCCGGCGCGACGGGTACGCGGCTCGTTGCGTACCCGAAGGCCCGTGGGCGGCAGGAACGACTCTCAGTCCATCTCGGCTTCGTGCTCTTTGATCTGCGCCAGGAACTTGGGGCGTTGCTCGGG
>DATATR010000068.1:0-7369 GCA_036268695.1 Polyangiaceae bacterium
CCGAAGCCGAATGAGTTCGAAAGCGCGTAGCGAATTTGCTTCCGGCGCGCTTCACGCGGAACCAAATCCAAGTCGCACTCGGGATCCGGCTGCTCGAGATTCAATGTCGGCGGTAAGACGCCATCTCGCAAAGCGAGGATCGTGAAGATGGCTTCGACCGCGCCGGCCGCGCCGAGCAAATGCCCTGTCGACGATTTGGTCGAAGAGAGCGCGAGCTTTCGCGCGTGCTCGCCGAACAAGGCCGTCACTGCCGTGAGCTCGACCGGATCGCCCACGGGCGTCGAAGTGGCGTGCGCATTGATGTAGTCGATTTGATCCGGATTGAGTCGCGCGCGCCCCAGCGCGGCGGACATGGCGCGCCGCGCGCCGTCCCCTTGGGGATCGGGCGCGCTCAGGTGATAGGCGTCGCCGGATAAACCATAGCCGACGATTTCAGCGTAAATCCGGGCACCGCGTGCTTTGGCGTGATCGATCTCTTCGAGCATCAACGCGCCCGCGCCTTCGCCGATCACGAAGCCGTCCCGCGCGCGATCCCACGGGCGCGAGGCTTCCGTCGGTCGATCGTTGAAGCCCGTCGACATCGCGCGCATGATCACGAAGCCGGCGAGCGTGAGCCGGCAAGTGGCGGCTTCAGCGCCCGCGGCGAGCATCACGTCGGCGTCGCCGACGGCGATCAAGCGCGCGGCGTCTCCGATTGCGTGCGCGCCCGTGGCACACGCGGTGACCACGGCGTGGTTCGGGCCGCGGAAGCCATAGCGAATCGAAGCCACGCCCGATGCTTCGTTGATCAAGCTGCCCGGAATGAAATACGGCGAGATGCGTCGCGGTCCCTCGCGCTCGAGCTTGACCGCATTTTCGGCGATGCTCGGCAAGCCGCCGATGCCCGAGCCGATCAAAACGCCGCTGCGATCGCGCGCTTCATCCGAGCTCGGTTGAAAGCCCGAGTCCGCCACGGCTTCGTCCGCGGCGGCGAGCGCGAAGAGAATGAATTCGTCGTAGCGCCTGAGCTCCTTGGCGCTCACCACCTTCAGCGGGTCGTATTGGCCGGGCTCGCCGCCGCGCGGGACCTGACCTGCAATTTTGCTCGGCAAGTCGCTCACGTCGAAACGCTCGATGCGGCTGATCCCGGATTTTCCGGCGATCAGCGCCGAAAAACTGCGCTCCGCGCCGAGTCCGAGCGGCGAAACCAGACCAAGCCCGGTCACGACCACGCGCTTCACGCCGCACCTCCGCGCGCGCAGGCGCCGAACACGACGCGCACCCCGCGCATCGCGCGACGGAGCGCCGCCGAAGCGCCAGGTCCCGCGCGCAATCCGACCTTGCCGGCGACCAGCCGCTTCCCGCTCTGGGCATCCACGAGCACCGGCTCGAGCAAGCGCCCAGTTTCGGCATCGACGCACTCGAGCGGCGCTCCGCCCGGCGACGCCCAGCGCGTGCCCCACGCCGCCAGCGCGAGCAGCACGGGCAAAAAATCCAAACCCTTCTCGGTGAGCTCGTACTCTTCGCGCCGCGGATGGCTTTCGTACTCGCGGCGCGTGAAAAAGCCGAGCTCGGTCAGGGCTTGTAAACGCCGCGTCAGCGTCGTCGGCGGCGCGTCGAGCTGGCTCTCGAAATCCTGAAAGCGTTTCGCGCCGAGCAAGGCGCTGCGTAAAATCATCAGACTCCAGCCGTCCCCGATCTGCTCGATCGAACGGGCGATGGTGCACTCTACGTCCGCAAAGCTCTTTCGCTGCATCCGGGACATGCTTAGAACACTAACTATCATGATGCAAGTTAGTGTCAGCGGCGGGCCCGAGAAACGCCGCAAGTCTCTTTTTTTGTTTTTATTTTTTTGATGGTCACGCGTCGCGCGCAGGTCGGCAAAGCCTTCGGCGTCGCGCCGCGACTCGAACTGAATGCGCCCCGCGGTCCGGCGTTCGGCCGTCACGGTCGCGATTTGAAAACCGCGCTCGACGTCAGGCGGCGCCGAGCGCTTCGCGCACTGCACTCGCGATCAAATCGGTTTCCAACCGGTTCTCGTAGTGCACGCCGTTGATGAACAAGGTCGGCGTGCCGATGATCCCACTTCGCACCGCGTCGACGGACAGCTCGCGCACGCGCGCTGCGAATTGGTGCTCGACCAGCGCGGCGCGGCACTCCGCTCCGTCGAGCCCGATCGCCTGGGCCGCCTTAACCAGATGCTCGAGGTCGTGCTCGCCCGCATGCAAAAAGAGCTGCGCGTGCATCGGCCAGAAACAGCCGTGCGAGGCGGCAAACTCGGCTGCTTCCGCGGCCTGCTTTTCGAAGCCCTTGTTCGCCGACTTCGGTACGTGCCGAAATACGAAGCGCAAGCGGTCGCTGAACTCCTCACGCGCGCGCTCGATCACAGGATACGCTTTGACGCAATACGGGCATTCGTAGTCGCCGTATTCGATCAGCGTGACCGCTGCATCGGCGGGGCCTTGGACGTGGTCGTGCTCGGTGACGGGGCTCGGGTTCACGGCTTGACCGTAGCCGCACGAAGTCGCGAAGGCAACGACGCGAGCGCCGCGCGCGTCACGAGCCGCGGGGATTTCAGCCTCAACTGGACTTGAAGCCGATGCGCGCGTGCGTGCCGTCGCAGAACGGTTTGTTGCTGCTGCCGCCGCAGCGGCAGAGTCGAGCTTGCTCGACGCGCGCGACCACGCGCCCCGTGCCGCTCGTGATTTCCAAGTTGCCGCGCACTTGCAATGGCCCGTCCGTTTGCGGTTCGATCGCGAGCGGACCGTCGCGGACCTCGAGCATGTCGGCTTTGCCCGTCGCGGGCTCGCCGGACGCCGAGAACCCGATTTCGTGATGTGAGCCGTCGCAATACGGCTTGTTTTTCGATGCCCCGCAACGGCAGAGCGTGACGCGAAACCCGACGGCTTCGCCCGCAAGGCGCAAATCGCCGCGCACGGCGTAAGGTCCCGCTTCGCGCGTCGAGATCAGATTGACCGGCGGCGCGCTCTCGTCTGCTTTGCCGTCTTTGCGTCGGTAGCGAATCGCGCCCGACGGACAGGCATGCGCGATCTCCACCAATGTTTCGACGGGCACCGCGTCCGGATGAATCCACGGCCCTTTGACGTTGGCAAGGAACACAGCGGGTGCGCCGGTGACGCAAAAGCGCGAGTGAATGCACTTCTTGCCCTCGTAAATCAGGGTCAGATCCTTGCCTTCGATGAAGTCGACGCCGTTCACGGTCGTTGGCACGGGCGGCGCATCGCTTTCATTCGGCGGCGCACTCGCGCGTGAAGACGGGGGCACGGACGGCGCGGGCGGCGGCAACGAAGCCGCGTTGGCGAAGCCGCGCGCGCGCGCGCCGAGCTCGCTGATGATGCGCGCGGCTTTTTCCACGCGCGGATCGCCGGTCGCGCCGAGCGCGCGCGTGGCTTCCGCCAACTCTTCGAGCCGTTCACCGAAGAAGCGACGCGTGCTCGCGCCCGGCGGCAACGAAGCTGCATCCCGTAGCGCGGTGAACGACATGCCGGCATTGCAGCCGGGATTCGACGGCCCAGCCGGCAAGCGCGCCGCGCGTTCGGCCAAGTGCGTGACCGCGCGCATCAAACCGAGTGAGAGATCGACGGCCAGAGATTTCTCCGGCAGCGGCCGCGGCGTGAGATACGAATAGGCGAGCAAGCGCAACATCAGCGCGTACGCCGTGTTCGCTAAATCCACGGTCTCTGCCGCTTCCTCGTTTTCGAGCCAGACGCGATCCGTGCGCACGAGCGGCGGGCGCAACACCGGATTGTGCGCCACCGGATAGGCCGGCTGAAACTCGGGATTTTCGGCTTTTAGCGCTCGGAACTCGCCGCGAATGTCGAGAAATTTTTGATAGTGCGAGCCTTCGGAGTGCTCGGGTGCGCCTTCGCCTTGCGCGATGATCGTCTCGAGCGCACGGAGGGCCGTCTTCTTGCAGACGACGGTTTGCGCGCCGGCGAGCTCGAGCTCCGCGGGTGAAAGCTGCAGCGCCGGATCGCCGACGAACGCGCCGGCCTCGCCGTGATGCTCGACGAACGCGGTCAGCTGCTGCTCGAGCGTGGCGTAAAATACGCCGACCGTGTCGTAGTCGAAGGCCATCGGCGTGAGCCGAACGTGATCCTTCACGCCGCGGTGAAACGTGCGCTCGGGCTCGAAGCCCGCGCCTTCTTTTTCGGTCGAATTCGCCGGGCGCTCCAAGAAAATGAAGTGCTGAATCACGGCTTCGTTGAAAGGGGCGAGCTTGACCACGATGCCGGCGGGTAGCGTGCCCGGATCGAGCGGGAAATTGCCGCGACCGAAGCGCGGCGCGCCGCCGAGCGCGGAAGTGATGTTCCACACCGCCGTGAGGTGGCTCATCTCTTCGACGGCCACGCGCATCATCACGCGACGCCAGCGCGCGACGGCTTCGGCTTCTTTGGGCGAAAGTCCGCCCGCTTCGCTGTCTTTCAAGCTGAACGCGGCGTAGAGGTAAGTGCACATCAAGGTGTGCTCGAGCTCCGCGGCTTCGTAGAGCAGATGAATGAGCTGTTCGCGACTCGGCGCGCGCGAGCTCGGCGGTGTCGATTCGATGCTGGTCACGCACCGCTTTTAGCAGTCGAATCGCAACGACGCGAGGCTCGAGTCGCGCGGCGCCGCGAGTGCTGGCGAATGCAGCAAATTGACGAGTTTCATTTGGGTTTCACGCGCGGGCCGGCGCGGCGCGACTCACTCGATGGCTTGGTCCGCAAATACGAAATCATGCGGCGCGCCGAGGTGGCATTCGTTGCAGCCGGCCTTGGCGTCGCCGCCGTAAATCTCGCCCGCGGGCGGCCCAAAGCCGCGCCAAATGATGCTGACCGAATTCGGCGGATCGGCTTGATTCTGCAATTCGAACCATTCCCAACCGATTGCGCCGGTCGCGTTGTAGTCGCCGCCGCGCTTGACCATGGCGAAGAATTGGCGCGTCAGTGGGTCGCCTTCGCTGCCTTCTTTGACGATGATCGTGCCGACGGGAAATGGGCTACTCGCGCTCGGCGCGCGTTGATTGATGTATTCGACGAGCGTCGGATCGGTGTGCACGGGGTCGCCTGCGCCGCCGTCGGCGACGCCGAGCGCGGGATAGTGAGTCCAGCTCTGAAAATTGCTGAAGTTCGAGGCGAAGGCGATGAATGTCGTGCTCGCGTCTTCAGCGACGGGCGCCGCTTCTTCGGTGTTGGGCTGCGAGCTACCACAGCCGCACAGCGCGCTGGCTGGGCTGAGCCCCAACAAAAAAAGAAATGCGCGCGCGAAAGTCATGGCATGAGGTGCAGCGTGAGCACTGCGCGTGACGAATCGGTGCTCGCGGTTTCGACCAAGCGATCGCCGGTGCGGCAAAAGTCGATCGGCTCCGAGCCGTCGCTGGGTAGGATTTGGTCGTTCACGACAGTGAAGCTTTGCGCGTCGTTGCTGCTTTCTTGATCGGCGAAATCGCACTCGCACGCATCGGAAGCGGGCGCGCAGCTCACGCTGATTGGGCCAGCCCAGAGCAGTTCGAGGCCGTGGCAGGCCTCCGGCGTTGCGCCGTCGAAGTCGAGCGCTTCGAGGCAGGCGGCCGAGTAGCGTTCGGTCGCTGCGAATTGATAACTGAGCGACGAAGTTTGCGTGCCCGCGCTCGCGCCGTCGTAGCTGACTGAGCCTTGAATGCCCACGGAAACGTCGGCGATCGAGCTCTGGCATTCCGGTTGGTCGAACGGTGACGCGATCGACAAGCACTCCGAATCGATTTGCCAACTGCCGCTGAGATCGCCGCCGCACGCCGTCACCTCGGCGCAAACATCGCCGCCGCTCGCGCTCGCGCCTTTGCTGCTGCACGCCGAAGCAGCGAGCGCGAGCAGCGCGAGCGTGACGGGTTTCGCGAGTGAGATCATTTTGTCGTGTTGCGTTTCGAAGGCACGCGCGTCGCGAGCGGATGCGTGTTCGTGCGCTCTATCATGGCGTTCGCAGCGGTTCGGGGAACGCCGAGCAACATGTTGATGAGCCTTCTTCTTTTTGTTGAGCCGAGCGCGCCGCGTCGGGCATGGCTCTGGACATGATCTTTCCGTCCAATCGTTTGCTCGTGCTCGGTTGCGCGCTCGCGCCGCTGCTCGCTGCGTGCTCTGCGCCGGTCGACGCTGGCGACAACGAAGTCGAATCGAGCCGCGCCGGCATCACGCCGGTGAACACGCCAATCAAACACGTGGTCGTGATCGTCAAAGAGAATCACACCTTCGATAACTATTTCGGCTCATTTCCGGGCGCGGAAGGCACGCTCTCCGGCGGCCAAAACCTATGCGATTTGCCGACCGGGAAAGGCCCTTGCCCGCAGGCGCCGGACAAGCCGAGTCACGACATGGATCACGGCCACGCCGCCGGCTTGATCGATTGGGACGGCGGCAAGATGGACGGCTGGAGCAAAGCCGGTGGCAGCGACACCGGCGATCTCCAAACCTACGCGCAGTACACCGAGAAAGACATTCCGAACTATTGGAAGTACGCGCGAAGCTTCACGCTCGGCGATCATTTTTTCGCCAACATGATCGGGCCGAGCTTGCCCGGACACATGTTCACGGTCGCGGCTCAAGCCGGTTGGGCCACCGCGAATCCGCCGACCGATCTGCCGTTCAAGATCAGCGGCTTCCCGCCGAAGCTCTACGGCCCGCATCCGTATTGGGGTTGCGACGAATGGCCGGGCGACACGGTTTCGATCTTGCAAAACGGCAGCACGGCAAAGAACGTGTTTCCGTGCTTCAGCATCCCGTCTACTCCGGACGTGCTTCCGAGCGGCGTGAACTGGAAGTTCTATGGCACCAACTTCGACGGCCTGTTCAGCGAGATTTGGTCGCCGTTCGACGCGATTTCGCTGATTCGCAACGACGCGAGCAAGTGGTCGCACGTGGTCGGCACGAGCCAATTCACGGCCGACATCCAGGCGCACACGCTGCCCGCCGTGTCGTGGCTGGTCGATCAAGATCAGTACAGCGAGCATCCGGATCTGGCTTTGCCGGGCTTGAACGTGCCGCTCGGCGGCGTGTGCGACGGCGAAGGTTGGACCGTGAAGTTCGTCAACCAGATCATGCAGAGCGACTATTGGCAAAACACCGCCATCATTTTCACGATGGACGACTACGGCGGCTGGCGCGATCACGTGCCGCCGCCGCGTCAATACGGCGGCACTGCCGGGCAACCGTACGGTCTCGGGTTCCGTCTGCCACTGCTCGTGATTTCGCCGTACGCGAAGCCCGGCTTCATCTTCAAAGAAGTGTCGGAGCAAGCGTCGATCGCGAAATTCATCGAGACCGTGTTCCACGCGACGACCACGCTCTCGATGCTCGACTCGGCCGCGCAAGACGGCCAAGCCAACGATCTGCTCGGCGCGTTCGATTTCGCGCAGCCG
>DATATR010000069.1:0-2092 GCA_036268695.1 Polyangiaceae bacterium
GAGGATCAGCGCCAGGATGCCGATCATCTGCAGCGCGGTCTTGCTCTTGCCGTCGTCTCCAGCGGCGATCACGACGCCTTCGCTGCTCGCGATGCTGCGCAACCCGGTGACCGCGATCTCACGCGCGAGCAGCAGCACCACGGCCCACTCTGGAATGCGACCCATCGGCACCATGTAAACGAGCACGGCCATCACGAGCAGCTTGTCCGCGAGCGGATCCAAAAATTTGCCGAGCACACTCACGACGTTCATGCGCCGGGCCAGGTATCCGTCCAGCAAATCGGTGATCGCGGCAGCCGAGTAGACGAGCGCGGCCCAAGTACAATCCTTGGGCGAACCGCGGCCGAGCAAGATGATCACGAGTGGGATCACCGCGACGCGCGCCATCGTGAGCAGGTTCGGCACGTTGAATGCGTCTTGTCGCAACGAATGGCGCCGCCGTCGTCGTTCGCTGAGCGGCAAGCGATTGGCTCGTCCAGAAAGAGTTTCGGCGCGCGCCATCTTCAACCCAGATCGACTAGCACCGAACCCGAGCCGGAAAAGGAGACGAAGCCGGGTGTTTTGAGCGGCGATGCTTCGAGCTCGAGCGGATGACCGAGCAGCCGTCCAACCCAGCCGACCACGTCGTCCGCGCGGACGGCGAGTTTTTGATTTTCGGCCACTTCCAGCACTCGCGGCGGCTTTCTGCTCTCGATCAGGACCGTGCCGCGACCGCTGACTTGAACCATCGGCACGGGTTCTCCGCCGCCGCTCGGCAGGCGCCCATTTTCGTGCCGCGCGCTGCCGGCGAAGGCCACGAGACAGGTTTCGCGCACGTAGACGAAGGTGTCGCTCAATTCGAGCGCCGAGAGCTCGCGTTCGTGACTCGCACCGATCAAGAGCTGCCCTGAGCCGCTCAAAAGCACCCAAGGCGAACCCGGACCGCCGAGTGGCTCGGGCAATTCACGGCCGCGCATGCGGCGCATCAGCGCGTTGTTGCTGAAGGCCGGACCGCGCGCGAGCAGACCGCGCACCGAGTTACTGCGCACGGCCCAACTCTCGCTCACGTTGATCAACGCGGAGCGGCGCGATTCGGCGACGACCGGCTCGTCCGCGCTCGCGGGCTTCGCGCGCAGCGATTGCGGCGCTTCGTCTTCGGGCCCCGGCACGATCGAAGAACGGCCGAGCTCGACCGGCTCCGGAATCGGCGGCACCGCCGGGCCGAAGCGACCGGGCAGCGATGAGCGGCGGGCACGCGGCACGGGCGGTACGGCTTCCTCGCCGAGCTCGACCGCGCGCCAGCGACCCGAGCGAGACGGCGCGCCCGAAAGTTCGTCCGCGCTGGCTCGAGAAAAACCGGGGTCGTCGTTTTCGAGCTCCTGCACGGCGTCGGCCGCGGCGGCGCGCACTTCGGCGCGTTCCGGCGGATGTTCGCTCTCGTTGGCTCGGGCCGACTGTTCGTCGAGCAGCTGCTGCATCCGGCGCACGAGGTGCGGCTGACCTGCTCGCTCGAAGGCGGTGCGCGCCTTTTCGACGTCACCCGTGCGCTCGTAGACCAGACCCAAGTAACCCCAAGCGCGCACGTGATCGGGCACGCGCAGCGTCACTTCTTCGAGCGCCTCGCGCGCGGGCTGTGATTGACCCGTCTTCAGAAAGCAGAGCGCGAGATTGATCCGCGGCGAGATTTCACCCGGACAGACGCGGATAATCTCTTCGTAGATTTCGATCGCGCGCGGATAAAGCCCGAGCCGAAAATACACGACGCCGAGTAGCGCTTGGCCCTCGATGTCTTGCGGTTGCACGCGCAGCGCGAGCTCAAGCTCCTCTTTGGCTTCGCTGACGCAGTTGTCTTGGAGCAGCTCGCTGCCGCGGTAGAGATGAAATAGGAAGTCTTCACCGTCGAAGCTCGAGGACGGCGGAGCCTCGGAATCATGTTGGTTCTTGCGCGGCGTGTACGGCGGCGTCGGCACGAAACTCGGGCGACGCGGCGGCGCGCTGGGCGCGAAGCTCGGCCTGCGCGAAGGCAATCCGCGCTCGAAGTCGTCACCGGATTCGGCCATCGCCCGTCACCTTAGCGCGTGCCGAGCGATGCAAGGAAGCTCGAGAGCAAGCG
>DATATR010000070.1:0-7492 GCA_036268695.1 Polyangiaceae bacterium
CGGCGAACCAGGCGGCGTTGACGATGCTGGGCGTTTCGCGCGTCAACAGCCCGACGAAACCGACGCGCACGCCGGCGATCGGCAGCAGCACCGAGCGTTGGAGTTTGTCCCAGTTCGGTGTGTCATGTGTGCCGCGCTGGACCAGGTTCGCGGACAAAATCGGAAACGCGGCTTCGCGAATGCGCGCGCGGATTGCGCCTTGGGGATCGCCGGAGCCGTTTCCCTCGGGCCCGAAATCGAATTCGTGGTTGCCGAGCGTCGCGACGCTCATGCCGAGCACCCGGTAGGCGTCGAGCACGGACGCGCCTTCGCTCAGGTTCGACTCGAGCGTGCCTTGGAACATGTCACCCGCGTCGACCAGCGCGACGCCGCCGTTGTCCGCGGCGCGCGCGCGGCGCACGTTTTCGACGTAACCGGAGAACGCCGGCAGCGCGCGCAACCGACCGTGTAAATCGTTGAGGCCGAGAATGCTCAGCGTCGTCTTGAGGTTGACGGGTGAAGCGCTGGGCTCCGCCGTTGCGAGCGGCTCGGCAGGCAAAGGCGGCGCGTTGCCGCTGCAGGCGGCGAGCAGAAAGCCGATGCCGGCAAACACGAAACGAGAAAGCGGCATTGCAATGAGCCCCGAAGAAGGCGTTAGCTCTGTTCGAGTAAGCCGCGCAGCCGCGCCGGCGCAATCCGAAAATCGCGCTTGCAATATTCGCAGGCGATCTCCAAAACCTCGTTCGTCGATAGCAGGTGCTCGAGGTCGCTGCGGCTCAAGCTGGCCAGAGCCGAGACGACGCGCAGTTCATCGCACCAGCATTCGAAACGCACCGGACTTTCTTCGAGCCGCGTGAACGGCATGCCGAAGAGCAACTCGTCCAAGAGCCAAGTCGGGGTAAATTGCGCGCTGGCGAGCTGCAAATCGATGGTTTCGAAATCGCGCAACCGCTCGGTCATGACCATCAGCGGCCCGCGACCAACTTCCGGCAGGAGCTGCACCATGTAGCCGCCCGCGCTGACGACTTGGTCTCCGTCGAACACGGTGCCGAGCGCGAGCATCGAGAACACCTGCTCCGAGCTCTGCATATAGGCCATGAGCGACTGCGAGATGCCGCCCTGCTGCGGCACCTCGACCACCCCTTGGTTGATGCGACCGCTTGCCAGCGTGCGCATCAACTGGAGCACCGCGCCCTGGCCGAGCTCGATTTGTTTGCTTTCACCTTTGAGCTGGATGAGCCCGCGGGTCTGCCCGGAAGGATGCGAGTCCGCGACCAAGCTGCCCGTGCCGCCGGAGCCCTTGATGATGCCTTGCACGCGCAAGTTCGGCGCCATCGTTTCGCGGAACAGGATCGACGCGGTCAGCAAATCTCCGAAGTAGCGCGCGGTCTGGCCCGTGGCGTTTTGCGCCTCGATCGCGCCGCGTACGGTGTTGGTGGTACGGGCGGTAATTACGCGAAAAGCGCCGTCATCCGTGATGGCGCGGAGCACGCTGTCAGTAGGCTCGGTCACCGCGCAAATCTAACCACGGAATTGCATCCATGCACCAGGTGTGCGCTGCTCGGCGCACATTTCGCGCGCGCACGCGCACTCACGCGGGGGCACGCGGCGCACGCGGGGGAGGCGTGCCGCGGCCCGAGGATTTTGGGGGTTCCGGGGGTCTCGCCGGGCGCGCGAAGTGATACGCTCAAAAATTGGTGGAGTCTTCGCCACTACTCAATAACGAGCGGCTCGGCGAGTACGAGCTGGTTCGGCGCCTGGCGACGGGCGGCATGGCCGAAGTGTACGAAGCGCGTCGCGTCGGGGCGTACGGCTTCAGCAAGCGCTTCGCGCTGAAGCGCATCTTGCCGCAACTCGCGCGCGACGCGCGGCTCGTGCAGATGTTTTGCCACGAAGCCCGACTGCACGCGGCGCTCAGCCACCCGAACTTGGTCGAGGTCGTCGACTTCGGGGACAACGAGGGCGCGCTCTATTTGGTGATGGAGTTCGTCGATGGGCTCTCCTGTGCGGATTTGTTCTCTGCGATCGCTGCGCGGCGGCGCAAAGTCGAGCTCGGTCCGGCGCTGTTCATCGCGCGCGAAGTGCTGGCCGGTCTCGGTCACGTGCACGAGTTTGCGGACGAGTCAGGCCGCGCGCTCGGCCTCGTGCATCGCGACGTGGCGCCAAACAACATCTTGATCGATCGCTCGGGCCGGGTGTTACTCGCCGATTTCGGCATCGTGCGCTGCGCGGAACTGGATCTGCGCACGAGCCCCGGCGAAATCAAAGGCAAGCTCGGTTACATCGCGCCGGAACAAGCGCTCGGCGCCGGGGTCGACGCGCGCAGCGATCTGTTTTCGCTCGGCGTCGTGCTGGCGGAGCTCTTGCTCGGCGAGCCGCTCTTCCCCGGCATCTCGGATATCGAGATCTTGGCCAGCATGCGCCGCGGCGACTTCAGCGCGATCGATCGCGCGCGCCATTTGCCGAGCAGCCTGAAGCAAGTGCTGCACCGCGCGCTGTCGCGCGACGCGAATCAGCGTCCGAGCTCCGCGCGCGAGCTCGCGAGCGAGCTCGAAGCGATTGCGAAAGAGCATTCAGCCTGGATTGGCGCGGACGAATTCGTGCTCTGGCTCGGCGATCTGGGCTTGATTTCGCTGAAGAGCGGCGTCGAGTCAAAGCGCACGCTCTACGATTTCGGGCAGAGCTCCGAGCAGCCGACAGCAGGCGTGGGCGCGCTTCCGCGCATCGCTGCGCGCACTCCGTTGCCCGCGAATGAGGTCGAAGAAGGGCCGCTCTATCGCATTCGACGTCCCGGCGGCACGATTGTCGGACCGCTTCGGCTCGCGCGCTTGCTCGAAATGATCGCGACCGCGCGTGCCGGCGCGGACACCGAAGTTTCGCGCTCGGGCGCGCCGTTCTTGGCGCTCAGCGCGGTGCACGAGCTCGGGCTCTTGGCCGCGCGCGCGCCGTATCGTTTCTTCGATCCGGTGGCGCTGTTTGCCAGCGAGCGCCACGCGCTCGACCGCCACTCGCTCGCTTGGCATCTGTTTCGACTCGCCGCGACCCGCAAAACAGGCCTTTTGTGCGTGCGGCACGGGCGCGAGCAGGAACGCATTTATCTGGTCGCTGGAGCGCCGGCCGCGAGCTCATCCACTAAACCCGAGGAGTTACTCGGTGCCCGGCTGATTCGAGCTGGGTTGGTGCGCGAAGCCGCGCTCGACCAAGCCGTGGAGGCGGCGCATCGCGCCGGTTTGCCGCTCGGTCGCAGATTGCTGTCTTCGGGTCTGGTCAGTGAGCGCGACCTGTGCGCGGCGTTGCTCGAGCAGCGCCTCGCGCGACTCACGTCGCTGCTCGGCTTTCGCGACGGCGATCTATGCTTCGTCGAAAATGCACTCAGCGGCGAAGACGCGCTCGGGCAACCGGTGTCCGCGACCGAGTTCGTCGCCAAAGCCGTGCGTGCGGCTTACTCGGTCGCGGAGCTACGCGAGCTCTTGATCGGGCTCGCGCCCAGCGAACTTTCGGCGCAGGTCGCGCCGCTCGAGTGCCGGCCGATCCTGCATTTGCAACGTGGCCAGCTCGGGTTGAGCCAAGAAGAGGCGCACGCCTTCGATCGCGCGGCCGGCGGCGTGTCGCCGAGCGCGATTTTGAAGCAAGCGCGAATCCAAGGTGAAGCCGCCGAAGCCGCAGCGCTGCGCGCGCTGTTTTTGGGGCTTTCGTCTGGAGCGTTCAGCGTGGCTCGCTCGCGCTAGTCTCGTGTCCCAAGCGCTCGGGTCATGCGCGCGCTTCCGCGCTATATGTTTGCGTCATGAGCTCCTCGCCAGCCGAACGCGCCACGCTGCTCGTGTCTTGTCCGGATCGGCGCGGGATCGTCGCGGCGCTCGCGCAAGTGCTCTACGGCCACGGCGCCAACATCCTCGATTCGGATCAACACACGGACTCGGTCGCGGCGCAGTTTTTTCAGCGGCTGCATTTCGACCTCTCGGAGCTGCAAACCGATCGCGGCACGCTCGAACGCGCGATCCGCGAAGTCGCCGAGCGCTTCGCGATGCGTTACGAGCTCTGCTATCAGAGTCGCAAAAAGCGCGTCGCGATCTTCGTCTCGAAGTACGACCATTGTCTTTATGATTTGCTACTCCGCCACCAAAGCGGCGAGCTCAACTGCGAATTGCCGCTGATCATCAGTAACCACCCAGAGCTCGAAAAAGTGGCGCAGCAGTTCCAGCTGCGCTTCGAGCTCGTGCCGGTTTCAGTCGAAAACAAACCGCACGCCGAGGCGCGTCAGCGAGCGCTGCTCGACGATTCCGAGATCGATCTCGTCGTGCTCGCCCGTTACATGCAGATTTTGAGCGCCGAGTTCGTCTCGGGGTTCGAGGGCAAGATCATCAACATTCATCACTCGTTCTTGCCCGCCTTCGTCGGCGGTAAGCCGTATCACCAAGCTTATCAACGCGGCGTGAAGCTGATCGGCGCGACCGCGCACTACGCCAGCGCCGCGCTCGACGAAGGTCCGATCATCGAGCAAGACGTGGTGCGCTGTTCCCACCGCGACTCGATCGACGATCTCGTGCGCAAAGGCCGCGATCTCGAGAAGGTCGTCTTGGCGCGCGCGGTGCGGCTACAGCTCGAGGATCGCGTGCTGGTTTACGGCAATAAGACCGTGGTTTTCGACTGAAGGTCAGTACTCAGAGCGGCTTCGCGCTCTGCGCCGCCGCGATCGCCTGATCGATCGCGTTCGGGTTGAACCCGACCATGATTTGACCCATCAAGTCGATCACCGGAATGCTCGAGCCCGAGCGACCGGCGCGCGCGAGCTTTTGGCGCATTTCGGCGGCGGCGACTTCGTTCTCTTCGATGTCCTTGTCGATCACGGTGACGCCGCGTTGCTTCAGGTAGCGCGCGGTGTCGTGACACGGTTTGCACCACGAAGCGCCGTAGATGATCGCAGTGATGCCGGACAGATTCTTGCTCGCGCCGGACGCGCCGGGCGCCGCGCTCGCCACCGAATCCGAAGGCGCCGGCACTGCGCTCGGTGCCAGCGCTTCGAGTCGCGCTTTGCGTTTGCTCGCGCCGAGCTCGTCCCAGGCCGCGCGCGTCATCGTTTTCACGCGATAGGCGCCGTTCGGCGTCACTTCGTTCATGTTCGCTACGTAAACCAGCTTGCCGGTGCCCTCTTCGCGCGTCGTCACCACCACGCGCACGTTCTCGCGGCTCTCCTTCGGCACGTCCGCGGGCTTTTCCACGACGTGAAAATCGCCTTTGTCGTCGATCCAGGTGAGTAACAGGTTCGGCGTTTCGTCTTTGATTTCGAGCGGCGGCAGTTCGCTCGCTTGCGGCGCCGCGCCGGTGTCGTCGTTTTGCGGCGGTGGCGCTTGCTTGTGACAGGCCGCGAGCGCAAGCGCGAGCGCGCAAATCAGTCCGCCACCACGACGCAATCGGCGCGCCAGGCGCCCACCCAAAATCATCACGCGCCCCTCGCTTCCGCGCGGGCGACCGCTTCCGAAAGCGTCGCCCATTCGTTCATCAAGCGCTCCGTCTCGCTCGCCAAGCTGCGTTCCTTGTTTGCCAGATCGTGAAGCTCTGCCCAGTTTCCGCCACTCGCTTCTCGGAGCGCCGAGCGGTAGCGCTCAAGCTGCTCCTCTCCTTTTTGGATTGCAAGCTCGAGCTCTTGGAGGCGCTTTCGCTTGCGGGAGAGTTCCTTCGCGTCTTCTTTTTTGGGGGTTTCCTTGCGCGGCGGTGGAGCGCTCGGTTTTTGTGTCTTTTGTTTAGCGCGGCCGCGCTCGTCGTCACGCTTCTCTGCCGCTTCGAGCGCTTGCTCGGCGGCGAGCTTGCGCAGTTTCGCCTCGGAATAATCCTTGAAACCGCCATCGTACAAATCGATGCCGCTTGGTCCGAAGTTCGCCGTGCGCGTCGTCACCGTCTCGAGAAAGCGCCGATCGTGGGATACCAAGAGGACCGTGCCCTCGAACCCGATCAGCGCCTCTTCCAGAATTTCCGCGGCCGGAATGTCGAGGTGATTGGTCGGCTCATCCAAAAATAAAAGATTGCGCGGCTCGAGCAAGAGCTTGGCCAGCGCAAGCCGCGTGCTCTCGCCGCCCGAGAAACTCGAAACGCGCCGGAGCGGGTCGTCTCCATAGAAGCGAAAGCGCGCGAGGTATTGGCGCGCGCCGTCGACGTTGAGATCGCCGCGTACGCTGCGGATCTCCTCGACCGCGGTTTTGTTCGGGTCGAGCGAACCGAGGTGCTGGTCGAAATACCCCTCGTACAAATTGGTGCCGCGTTTGACCTCGCCGCGATCGCTGCTTTCGCCGCGACCGGCGAGCAACTTCAAGAGCGTCGATTTGCCACAGCCGTTCGGCCCGACGATGCACAGCCGATCCCCGCGGCGGAGCAACAAATCGAAGCCGGAAAAGAGCTCCTTTTCCCCGCGCACACCCGCGAGCCCTTTGGCGTCGAGCACGATGTCGCCGCTGCGCGGCACTTCTGCGAAACGAAAACGCACGCGTTCGGCGCGCGCCCACACGTCTTCGGGCCGCTCGACGCGATCGAGCTTTTCGAGCATGCGGCGACGCGATTGCGCTTGCTTGGTTTTTTGGCCGGCGATGTTCTTGCGAATGAAGTCTTCGGTCTTGGCGATGAAGGCGGCTTGTTCTTCGGCCAGCCGCCGTTCGCGCTCGAGATCTTCGGCGCGCTCCTCGTGATACTGCGTGTAGGGCAGCGGATAGCTGCGAAACGTGGTGCGGCCGAGCTCCATCGTGATCGGGCAAACGGCGTCGAGGAACGCGCGATCGTGCGAGACGACGAGCACCGCGCCACGCCAGCCCGTCAGGTAAGACGCGAGCCACTCGATCGTTTCGAGATCGAGGTGATTCGTGGGCTCGTCCAAGAACAGCATTTCGGGCTCACCCGCGAGCACCACGCCCAGCGACAGACGCCCGCGTTCGCCGCCGGAGAGCGTTTGCACGTCGCGTTCGAGATCGCGCGGCGCGAAGCCGAGCCGCATCGCGATCATCTCGACGCGTCGCTCGAGTTGATCCGCGCCCGCGTGTTGATAGCGATCCATCGCGCTCGACAAACGATCGAGCGCCGCGCTGTCCCCGCTGGCCGCTTCCTCTTGGGCGCGTGCGAGCTCGTGGCGAAGTTGCAACAGATCGCCGAAACCGGCGAGCAAGTTGTCCATCACCGTGCCTTCGGCGCGCACTTCGTGGCCTTGTCGGTAGTAGCCGAGCGTGGCGCCTTTCTTCAGCGTGACCGTGCCTTCGTCCGGATCGAGCTCGCCGGCAATCACGCGCAGGAGCGTGCTCTTTCCAGCGCCGTTCGGCGCGACGAGTCCCGCGCGTTCGCCGAGCTCGAGGCGAAAGCTCACGTCTTGAAACAAGCGTTCGTTGCTGTAACCGAAAGCCAGATTGGCGACTTCGAGCAGGGACAAAGCGCGCTCGGTTTAGCATGAGCTTCGGCGGGTGTGCGTCCGTTCGCGGAGCGCCGCGGAGAGCCCGGAAAATCGCCGTCAAATGCCGAGAAACAAACCCAATGCCCA
>DATATR010000071.1:0-11794 GCA_036268695.1 Polyangiaceae bacterium
ATCAGCGCGCCCATGATGTTGAGCACGGTGACGAGCTGGAGCACCTGCGCGACGATGTAGAGCACGAACACCATCGCCAGGCCCATGCCGACTTGCATGGCGCGCGTGCCGCGCAAGACGAGCAACGCGCGGTACACGATATAATAGACCAAGAAAATATCGAGCGCGTCCCGCGCCAGCTGCGCCAGCGTGCGGCTCTCGAAGAAGCCGTGCAGGCTATCCAGCATGGCGCGCCTCGCTGATTTCGCCCGGGGTTTCGCGCGCAATTCGGGCCGCGACGGCGAGCGCTTGGCGCACTTCGCGCACGTCGTGCACGCGCAGGATGTTCGCGCCGCGGAAGGCCGCGAGCAGTGCCGCTGCCACGCTGCCGCCGAGCCGCTCGCTCGGGGCCGCGCCGTCGAGCGAGGCGATGAACGATTTGCGACTCGGCCCGACTACGATCACGCCTTCGCTCTGAAAGCGCGCCAGGCCGGCGAGCAACGCAAACGATTGCTCCGCGTTCTTCGCGAAGCCGAGGCCCGGATCGAAATAGACGTCGCTCGGCGGCATGCCGGCGGCGACGGCGCGCGCTTTCGCCGCGCGCCATTCACGGCGCACGTCTTCAATCACGTCGGCGTAGCCGTCGTCGGGGTAAACCGAGAAGCCTGCCATTTTTGCCGCGGGGCCGCGCGAGTGCATGATCACGAGCGGCGCGTCGTGCTCGACGCACGCGCGCGCCAAATCGTCGTCGGCCAAACACGAGACGTCGTTGATCAGGTGGGCGCCGAGGCCGAGCGCGTGGCGCGCGACGACGGGGCTCGTCGTGTCCACGGAAACCAGCGCGCCGCTTCGAAGCGCGTGCAGGAGCGCAGGCTCGAGCCGCGCGATTTGTTCAGCGGCGGCAATCGCGGGCGCGCCGGGGCGCGTCGATTCCGCGCCGATGTCGATCACGTCCGCGCCGTCGACGAGCAGTTGGTCGATGCGCGCCGTCGCCGCGCTCGCGTCGTTGAAGCGCCCGCCATCGAAGAACGAATCCGGAGTGACGTTGAGCACTCCCATGAGCAATGCTCCACGCTCGCGGCGCAGTTGGTCTATGCGAGTCGAGAGCAGTCCCACCACTATCCGGTAGCAAGATGTGCGCCGTCGCGCAAGCATTCGAACTCTTGTCTCTCACTCACGCGGCCGTGTTCGCGCTTGCGGTTCGCGAAGGCTCGCCCAAGGAGAGCCTGAGTATTTAATTCGCAGCGCGCCGCTCAGCTCACACTTCGATGCTCGTGATGAAACCTCGCGCGGTCCAGTCCGCGAACCAAGCGCCGACATTTTCGGCGATGCTCGGCGCTCCCTCGGGCAGTTCGGCCTGCGCTTGTACACACGCCTCGACCAAGCGGACGCGCCGCGTTAGGGCTCCGAGTAGCGCGAATGCTCCGGGACCAAGCGCTTCGTGAAACATCGATAAGTCACGGCGAAACAGCAAAAGCCGCTGTTTTTCTGGGCTGGGGATTGGCACCGAGTCGCCGCTTTCGCGCGCCAAGAACAGACGTTTACGGAGCTCGGCGACCGGATAATCGACTTCGAGCAGGCAGAGCGCCGGGCTGAGTTCGATGCGTGCATTTTCCCAAGCTGTTTCGGGAATGGCCGCGACCGCGAGGGCGTTCAACGGCGCGGCGTCTGCCGCGTCGAACAGCTCGACGTACGCGCGTTCGAGCCGAGCCATGTCGCAGCACAAGCCATGCTGCGACAAATCGCGTCGCGACTCGACGTATTCCGGCAATTCGAGCCCGAGGTCCCGCAGCGTGAAGCTCTGCGGCGGATGCGCTTCGAGGTAGCCCTCGATCAAATCTTCCCACGCGGCTTGGCCCACAATGCCACTCAAGCCGGGGAAATCTTCCACCAGTGATGCGCTGTGCCGCAGCCAAAATTGCTCGCGATAAATCTCGAGCCGCTCGACGGCCGAGAGTCGACCCGTCGTGCGAATCAGGCTACGCGCTCGCTCGCCAAGCTCCGCGTCTTTGGGCAATGCGCGCCGTTTGCGGAGCTGCGCGGCGAAGAAAAATTGAATTTCGTCGAGTTCGTTTTTTGGGTTGGGGTTGCCCTGCGCGTCGCGTTCGCGCCGCGGATCCGGGCGCTTCACGGCGCGCCTTCGTCGCGCGCGGTCTGGCGTGGACCGCCGTGTTGAAAGCCGTGCTCGCTTGCGCGCGGCGCGGCGATTTGCGGCGGAGCCGCGCGCGGAATCGCGCCTAGCCGATCCCCTTCGAGCACGCGCTCGCGAATCGCACGCGCCTTTTCCGCTTCGGCCGCGAGCACGTCGAAGCTCGGAATTTCGTCGTCCCATTCGATCAGCGTGGAGACCGGACCGGTGAGCTCAATCGTGCGGCGATACAAATTCCACACTTCGTCGATCACGTGTCCGCGATGCGTGTCGATGATGTAAGCGCCGAGGTTCGTGTGCCCAGCCAAATGGATCTGCACGATGCGTTCGTGCGGCATGCGCTCCACGAACTCGTAAGGATCGAACCCGTGGTTGTACGCCGACACATAAACATTGTTCAGATCCAACAAAATGCCGATATTTGCCCGCTCCGCGCTGTCCGCGATGAACTCCCACTCGCTCATCGTGCTCGACTCGAACTCGAGGTAACTCGACGTGTTCTCGAGCGCAAAGGGCAACTCCAAAAAATCCTGCACCTCTCTCGCGCGTTCCACCACGCGCGCGATCGCTTGCCGCGTGTACGGGATCGGCAACAAATCGTGGAAATGCGCGCCGCCCGCGCCCGACCAACAAAAATGATCGCTCAGCCACGGCGGCTTCACCTCGCGTACGAGCCGCTTCAAGCGCGTCAGGTAGTCGCGATCGAGCGGCTCCGGCCCCGCGATTCCGAGCGAAACGCCGTGCTGCACCACGCGATACTGCTCGAGCACGCGCGCGAGCTGATGGCGAGGTCGCCCGCCAGCGACCATGAAGTTCTCACTGATGATCTCGAAAAAATCGACGCTCGGCCTTTGCTCGATCACGTGCCGATAGTGCGGCACGCGCAAACCCACGCCAACGCCGAGATCCGGCAAACCGAGCCGCGCCGCGCTCACTTCGGACAATGGCCGTTGCAGCCGCCTTTGCCTTTGCAATCGTTCTGACCGGCGCAAGCGTTCGTGTCGGTCTTGCAACCGCCTTTGCCTTTGCAGTCGTTCTTGGCCTTGCAGCACTCCTTCGCGCTGGCTTGTTCAGTCGCTGGATCTGCCGTGTTCGCCGAAGCCGCGGGCGGCGTGCTCGAGCCGCCGCACGCGCTCGTGATCGCGCCGAGCATGATCCCGGCAGAAGCAGCCTGAGCGATCGATTTCGAAAAATTGAGAGCCATGGTTCGTCCTGGTTTGGTTTTTTTTGTTGGGGGCGTGGGCAAACTGGCGTCGCGGGCAAGCGTTGCCCGTCGAGTCTACGCTGGGTCCGCCAGCCGCCGCTGCGCGAATCGCGCTCGAAGTGACTGCGGTTCACAGCGAACGGCCGAGCCCCGCGGATCGGCGTAGACTCAAGGCATGTTTCCGCCCGTCACGGCTCCGGCCGCTTTTGCCGCTCGCCGCGCGCGACTTTCGGCTCGTTTTGCCGCTCCAGCGCTGTTCGTCTCGGGCTTGTCGCGGCCGCGCAACTTCGCCGGCAATCGCTACCCGTTCCGCGCCGAGAGCCACTTTTTGTACTTCACGGGGCGCGCGCTCGAAGCTTCCGCGCTGCTCGTCGAGCCGGGGAAGTCAACGCTGTTCGCTCCGCGCCCGGATCCCGAGGCCGAGCTCTGGTCCGGCAAGCAATCGAGTCTCGACGAACTGTCGCGCGAGCTCGAGCTCGAAGTCCGTCCGATCGACGAGCTCGCGCCGAACGACGAAGTCGCGACCCTGCCCGCGCAAGATTCCGAAAGCGCGATCTGGCAAAGCGAGCTCTTGGGTCGAGACGTGATTCACGGCTCTGGTCCGGAGCTCGAAGGCCAAGATCAGAAGCTCGCCGAAGCGATGATCGAGCTACGCCTCGTGCACGACGAAGCTGCGATCGAGCAAATGCGCTTCGCGGCGCTCGTCGCGGAACAGGCACATCGCGCCGGCATGCGCGCGACACGCCCCGGACAACGCGAGTTTCGCACTCGCGCCGCAATGGAAGCCGCGATCATCGGCGCAGGCTGCACTTGTTCGTACAATTCGATCGTCACCGCGCACGGCGAGGTGCTGCACAACGAGCGTCACGACGGCGTCGTCGTCGAAAACGATCTGCTGCTCGCTGACGTCGGCGCGGAAACGCCGGAAGGCTGGGCCTCGGACGTGACGCGCGTTTGGCCCGCATGCGGCCAATTCTCGAGCAGCCAGCGCGAACTCTACGAAGTCGTGTTGCGCTCGCAATTGGCAGCGATCGCCGCGGTGAAGCCCGGAGTGCGTTATTTGGAAGTGCACCGCGCGGCCGGTCGCGAGCTCTTGCGCGGCTTGATCGAGCTCGGCGTTTTCAAGGGCGAGCTCGACGATTTGTATGCGCGCGGCGCGGCGGCATTGTTCTTCCCACACGGCATCGGGCACCTGCTCGGTCTCGACGTGCACGACATGGAGGACCTCGGCGATCGCGCGGGTTACGCGCCGGGACGCGCGCGTAGCAAAAATGCAGGCGATCGCTATTTGCGGCTCGATCGCGATTTGCGCGCGGGCATGGCCGTGACGATCGAACCCGGCTTCTACCAAATTCCGGCGCTGCTCTCGAATGCCGCCGAGGTGCGCGATCTCGAGAGCGCGCTCGATCGCAAACGGCTGGCAGCCTTTGCCGATGTGCGCGGCATCCGGATCGAAGACGACGTGCTCGTCAGTGGCGACGGCTCGGACGTGCTCACGCGCGCGATCCCGAAAACAATCAGCGAAGTCGAAGCCGCGATGCGCGGTTAGAGATCGGTGATTTGGTAGTCTTTGATTTTGTAGAGCAGCGCGCGGTGGCTGATTTCGAGCACTTCCGCGGCGCGCGTGCGATTGCCTTTGGTCTTTTGCAACGCGCGGCGAATCAAAATTTCTTCGATGATGCGCATCGTTTTTTTTACGCTCAGCTCGCCGCTCGCAAGCTGCATCTGCACCGGATCGCGCGCCTCGCGCAGGCGATCGGGTAAATCCTGAGCCACGATCTGGTCGCCCTCGGCCAGCACCATCGCGCGTTCGATCGTGTTTTCGAGCTCGCGCACGTTGCCCGGCCAAGGGTATTCGAAGAGCAAGCGGCGCGACTCGGTGTCGAGCCCGCGAATCGCCGTGCCGAGCCGCCCGTTGTTGCGCGCGACGAAATGATCGATGAGCAACGGAATGTCCTCGCGGCGCTCGCGCAGCGGCGGCACGTGAATCGGCAGCACGTTCAGGCGATAAAACAAATCCTCGCGGAAGCGCCCGGCCTTGGTCTCGGCCGTCAAATCGCGGTGCGTCGCGGCGATGATGCGCACGTCGACTTTGACGTCGCGCGTGTCGCCGACGCGGCGAATTTTTTCGTCTTCCAACACGCGCAGCAGCTTCACTTGCAATGCGAGCGGCAGCTCGCCGATCTCGTCCAAGAACAGCGAGCCACCGTCGGCCTCTTCGAACAGGCCTCGTCGATCTTGGATGGCGTCGGTGAAGGCGCCTTTTTTGTGGCCGAAGAGCTCGCTCTCCAAAAGATTTTCGGGGATCGCGCCGCAATTCACGGCGACGAACGGCCCGCCGCGACGGCTGCTCCGGTGATGAATCGCGCGCGCGACGAGCTCTTTGCCGACGCCGCTTTCGCCGGTGACGAGCACGGTCGTCTTGTACTCGGCAATTTTGGAGATGGTGCGGAAGATGTCTTGCATCTTCTGGCTCTTGGCCAAGATGTCTTCGAAGCGATGCTCTTTCCTGATTTCATCCCGCAGTTGACGATTCTCGCGGCGCAAGAGCTCGCGTTCTTCGGCCTTGCGCAGCGCGAGCACGACTTCGTCCGGCTTGAACGGCTTCTGCACGTAGTCGTACGCGCCGGCTTTCATGGCTTCGAGCGCGAGATCCATGTTGCCGTACGCGCTCATCACGATAACGGTCGCGTCGTTGCGCTTGGCTTTGAGCGTCGTGAGCAGGTCGAGGCCGCCCATTTTCGGCATGCGCACGTCCGTCAGCACGACATCGGGCCCGAACGAATCGACCATGCCCAGCGCTTCTTCGCCGCTTTCGGCGGTTTCGACCTCGTAGCCGTGGCGCCGGAGCAGCGTGCGCAGGACTAGCCGCAGATTTTCCTCGTCATCGACAACCAGAACACGTCGCACTGTGCAAAAAATGCTAGTCGATCGACCTCGATCCTGCAACTCCTGCATAGTCGAGCCGCGTGCGGCGAAGTTCCTTCATCCCCTCGAATCTGATACGGAATCCGAGCCAGTTGGGAGTCGTCGCGCGGCCGAGCGCCGAGTCGAACGGCTCTTCGCCCTGGTATTCGAGAGGACCATCGCCATGCTTTGCGGAGTCGATCAACTGTTCACCGGCCAACTGTCGGCGCTGCGCCGCAAGTTGCGCGGCAGTCGCTTGGGCGTGCTCACGCACGCCGCCGCAGTCGATCGCCGCGGCCGTCACGTGCTGCGCGTGCTCGAAGAGCTCGGCGCGTCACCGCGTTTGATCTTCGCGCCCGAGCACGGCCTCGAAGCCGTTGCGCAAGCCGAAGAGCCCGTGAGCTCGGAGACGAAAGAGGGGCAGACGCCGATCGTCAGCTTGTACGGCAAGACCAAAGAAGCGCTCACACCGACCGCCGAGCAGCTCGCGGAGATCGATCTATTGTTGATCGATCTCGCGGACGTGGGCAGCCGTTACTACACGTACGTGTGGACGGCGCTGCTCGCAGCGCGTGCCGCGGCGGCGGCGAACGTGCACACGGTCGTGCTCGATCGCCCGAACCCGATCTCCGGCGATCCGAAGACGCTCGAGGGCGCGCCGCAGCAAGAGGGATTTTTGTCCTTCGTCGGACTCGAGGCGCTGCCGATTCGGCATGCGCTCAGCATTGCTGAAATCCTGGCGCATTTCCTGGAACATGACGGCAAAGCGCTCGGCGCAGAAGGCGCGCTGTCGGTCGTGCCGCTCATTGGTTGGGAGCGCTACCGCACGGCGGAAGCTTGGGGCCGGCCGTTCATGATGCCTTCGCCGAACATGCCCACGCTCGAAACCGCGTTGGTTTATCCAGGTGGTTGTTTGGTCGAGGGCACGAATTTGTCCGAAGGCCGCGGCACGACGGCGCCCTTTCAACTCGTGGGTGCGCCGTTTTTGGACGGCGAAGCGCTCGCCGAAGCCTTGGTTGCTTCGGGCGCGCCCGGCGTGCAAGTGCGGCCGATCGCGTTTCGCCCGATGTTCGAGAAGCACGCGGGCGAGACGTGCCACGGCGTGATGCTGCACGTGACGAACGCGCATTTGTTCCGCCCGGTCGCGACGTATCTGCGCTTGATTGCGCTCGCGCGGGCGCAAGCTCCGGAAGCGTTCGCGTTTCGGCACACGCCATACGAGTTCGAAACCAGCGTGCCGGCGTTCGATTTACTCACCGGTTCGGCTGCGGCGCGCAGCGCGATCGAAGCCGGCGCTTCGCCAGAAGAGGTCGTGTCCTTGGTGGCTCCGGTCGATCCGGCGCTGACTGAATTGGTCAGCGCAGCGGAAGCGCGACTCGAGCGCGCACAGGCCTAACTTTAGGGCAGCAGATACGTGAGCGAGAGCTCGATGCTGTTGGCGCCGAGCTCGACGTCGTCCCACGTCGAGTTGACGCTGATGTTCGCGAACGAGAGCCGAAATTGGCTGCGCTTCAGCGCGTTCGGCGCGATGTTGTCCGCGCTGACGCTGCTCGTGACGTCGAGATCGAGCCGGAGTGCGCTGCCGCTCGGCGCGGCGGTGCTCGCGAAGAATGGGCCGAGATCTGCGCTCGCCGGCAATGCGAGCGCGCTCGCGTCGAGCTCGGCGAAGGTGACGTGTTCGAGCTTGCTCGCGCCGAGCAAGTCGGGCGAGCCGTAAATCGTCGCGTCCGCGAGCAACGCGGCGTTCGTGATGCGAGCGAGCGACTGGGGCAGCGTGCTCAGATCGAAGCTGATGAAGCCCGTGTAGCGGACGTTGTTCGCGTCGTCACCGATGCAAACGGCGGGCGTATACGGCAAGCGCGCGCCGCGCACGCAATTGTGGATGCCTTCACCTTCGCCGTCCGTGTAGTTGCCGGTGAGCGCGGGATCCGCCGGAATTTCGGCCGAAACTTGGCGCAGCGTGCTGAAGCCGAAATTCGCGGGGCGAAGCGCGCGCCCGTGATCGTCGAGCGCGGCGCTGCTCAGGCCAAAGTGATAACTCTTGGGGGTGAAGCCGACCACGCCGTTCGGCGCCGCGCCGCCGCTTTGATAGACGAGTGGGATTTGGGGTTTGAGGGTGAGCACCGTGCGCGCCGCGTTCCATTCGAAGGCGACGACCGAGGGCGGCAGATCGAGCGAACTATATGCAGCCGTGAGCGACGCTTCGTTCATCGGTGTGCTGAATGTGATGACGATTGACGCGTCGCTTGCGACGCCGATGGCGCCGTTTGGTGGGCTGACGGCGAGGATCGCGGGCGCGCTGCTTGCGACGGAGTCGGTCGCGCCGGCTTCGCCGGCGAAACCCGGCGTTACGCTCGAGGTCGAGCTCGGCGCGCCGCCTTCACCCGCGCTCGCATCGTCCGTGGCGCTTTCGCCGCCGTTGCTCGAATCCCACCAGTCGTCGACCGGGCCGGCGTCGATCAGCGCGATGGGTTCGGGGCAGGTGCGCGTTTCCGCGCAGGAGTGGCCGAACTCCGAGCAGGCGGACCACGCCGCGCATAGCCCGCTTTGAACCCCCCAAAAAAATAACAGCCCAAAACCCCTGAGCCTCATCGATGATCCCTCCGCGCTCGGCCTTCGACCGAGCTTCAGCGCATCGGTCGTCGGGGCCAGCGGTTGCGCGAACCGGGCTGAAAAAATCCAAGGCCGCGCGCGCTGAGTGTGTCGGATGCATGTCGTGGCCCTTCCCAGACCGCTCGAGTCGAGACTAGTGTGTGCCGCATGAAGCAGCGATATTTCGGGTTGTTGGCGCTTTCGATCGTGGCGTGCGGTCCGTCTTACGGCGGCCAAGACGTGAAAACGCCGGACCAGCTGCTGGCCGAGCAAGAGAAGCTCGGGGACGAGCAGCTGAAGAAAGAAAAGACCGAGAGCGAATTCCGGGACACGTCCGGTCCGACCGAAGACGAGAAGATTCGCGAGTGGGACGACAAGCAGTCGGAGCTCGAGCTGAAGCGCGCGGCGCGTTCGGCGGAGACGTGTCCGGACTCGGTGAACGAGGACAGCGACGCGAAGGGCAAGGCGAAGCCGAAGCCGACCGAAGGAATGGCCAAGGTCACGATGCTGTTCGCCAACGACGGGCACGTGAAGACGACCACGGCGTCGCCGCCGTACGACGAAAACGCGGTCGGCAAATGCGTGCAGCGCGCGATGAATGCGATCGTGGTGCCGGCGTACAAAGGGCCGGAGCACACGGTCGAGTGGCAGATCGATCTGAGCGGCGGCAAAAAGTCGGGACCGGTCGGCGGTGGCGATAAGCCGGGCAGCGGCGATCAGTGACCGTGACCCGAGCTAGCGTCGGTTTGTGAGCGCGAGAATCAGTTGCAAATGCAACTGGGAATGGGGATTCGAAACGGCTGCTCGGGGAGCGCGCTCGCGAGAGCTAGGCGAGCCAGAGCCCGACCACGACGAGCAGCGCGAGCGTGGCCACGCTGATCATCGCCAGCGCTTCCCACGGCTCACTGCGCGGATCGGTGTAGCGCAGCTCGAGCGAGGTGATGCGGCTCACTTCTTGGCGCTTGCGGCCCGTCAGCGCGAGATTTGCGGCGCGCAACCCGGGGTCGAAGTGTTGCTCGGTCTCGATCATGCGGAGATCGGGCGTGCCACGACTTTTCGCGCGCGTCGATACTGGAAATCCGACTTGGGTCGCGGGGCCAGGCGGGAGCTGCGCTCCCGACGACTACCGAAAACGGGCTTTGCCTTTGGTTTCCCACCATTGGCGATAGCGATCTTGCGCCTTTTCCCGCTCTTTTTTGGGCAGGTCGTCGTAATAGCCGAAATATTCTTTGGTCAGGCTCTTGAGCTCGTCGCCGGCGGCGCGACGCACGTCCTGATTTTCGTGGAGCAATGAGTCGATCAACCATTCGATGCGATGGCGCTTGCCGTTCCGGAGCCACCACTCTTCCCACAGCGCGGCCTTGGTGCCGAAATCTTGGCGCGTGATCACGCCGAGCGCCCAGTGCGCCGAGCGCACGATGTCCGGCGAGCCATCTTCGAGCAAACGCACGAGCGTCGGGATCACGAGCGGCGCGCGCAATTCGGCGAGCGCCTCGATCAGCGAGTGGCGGCTGCCTTCCGGGCGCGTGACGTCGCTCACGCTCTCGGCGATTTTGGCTTGCAGCGCTTCGGCGGCTTCCACGTGCGTGAGTAGCAAGCTGCCGGCCGCGAGCGCGGCGCGCTGGACATCGACGTCATCGTCGGTGAGCCGACGCGCGACGGCTTGCGCGGACTCCGCGCTCGGCATTTCGCCGAGCAAGCGCGTGGCCCAGGCGCGCACCTTGGGATCGCCGTCCGCCGTGCGCACCGCGACGAACGGCACGGGCCGCGCGCCCATCCGCGCGAGCGTGCGCAGCACCGGGCCGCACTCGGAGGCCTTCGCCGTGGTGTCGCCGCTGCCACGCCGGAGCTCGGACGTGATCGGTCCCGGAAAAATTCCAACCAGCTGCGTGATCGCCGTATCGCCGATGTGCACGAGCTTGTCCCCGGCGCTCGCGTCGCCCTGCAGCAAGCGCTCGATCAATTCTTTGGAATCGTTCGCCAAGTCGACGATCACGGTCGGCAACTTGAGCTCTTGCGAGTTCAGCTCGCGCGGCGGCAGCGGGCGCGCGCTGTAAGCGAGCGAACGCGAAGCGGGCGCGAGCGGCACGCCGTTGTCCGAGCTCGGCGGCGCGAGCTCTTCCTCGTAGTACTCGTGAGCTTCGTCCGAGAAGTCGATTTCCGGCGCTTCCGCTGACGCCGGCGGAGCTTCGGACACGAGCTGCAAGCGCGGCAACGAGCCCGAGCGCTTCGATGAAGTCGGCAGGGGTTCTTCGTGCAGCGTCGTCGGTGTGGAAGGCGTGATCGGTTCGTTCGACGGCGGCGCCGGGCTCTCGGGTTTGGTGTGACGCGGTTCGCTCTTCGATTCGCCGACGCCGGGCTGAGTGCCGCGCTCGACACGCGAAAACGGCATTGGCGGCGGCTGTGATGGTTCGACTCCCCAGCCGTCTTCGGGCGGCTCGCTGCGGGGCTTTCGATCCGGAAAAGTGGGCGCGACCGGACGCTGCGCGGGCGGGCCGATCGAAATCATCGGGCGCGCGAAGCTGGCTCCGGCTGGGGCGCGCGGCGAACTCGAGGGGGGCGCGGGCGATGCGGGCGGCTTGCTCGGCGCAAACGATGGCGGATTCTGGAGCTGTGGTTCCGGTGCGGGCCGCGGCGGTAGCGGCGTGCGTGCGAGCGGCGGCAGCGAAGATTGGGCGAGTGGTGGCAGCGGCGTGCGCGCGGGCAAAGCGGCGTGCGCGTGCGGCGACGCAGCGACTGTCGGCGGCGGCAATACTTCGCTCGAGATCGGCGTGAGTGAATTTCGCACGGTGCCTGCGCCGTGCTTGTTTTCGATCACCGAAGCGAACGCAGCAGCTCGTTCCGCGACGTTGGGCAACGGCGGCGTCGGTTCGCGCACGCGACCGAGGCGCAAGCTCGGCGCCAAAGCGTCCGCGCCTTTTTCGCGCATTCGTTTTTTCAAAATCAGACGCTCGAACGCGTTC
>DATATR010000072.1:0-5436 GCA_036268695.1 Polyangiaceae bacterium
CGCGCTGGCGTTCGGCGCGGCCGAGGCGAGCTCGGGCGCCGAGCCGGCCGGAATTGGTGCCGAAGCCGACGCAGGCAGCGTCGCAATCGGAGACGGCGCAGCCGCGCTGTTCGCCGACGCGCTCGAGCTCGGCGCGCTCGACTCATGACACGCGCCCGCCACCACGCCGAGCAGCGCCGTGAAGAGCGCCCCCAAATAAAACCGACCGCGCAGCATTCGGCCTTCTACATCGCGTGGCCGGCGTGCGCGAAGAAATCGGCGCGCTGCGCGGAGCCTCGGACTGTCGAACTTCAGCCGAGCACGCGAGTTGACTGAAGTCGGCGACAGGTCTATCCCGCGGGCGCCGACTGCGTGAGTCCGCTGCGGGAGCGCGCCGCGAGCTCGAGAAAGAGAGCAAAACCATGGGTCTTCTCGCGGAATTTCGCCAATTTGCGGTCAAAGGCAACGTGATCGACATGGCCGTCGGCATCGTGATCGGCGCGGCGTTCGGCAAAGTGGTGTCGTCGTTCGTCGCGGACGTGATCACGCCGCCGATCGGGCTCGCGGTCGGCGGAGTCGATTTTTCGGGCCTGAAACTGACGCTCAAGGAAGCGCAAGGGCCCGCGGCCGCCGTCACGATCAAATACGGTGTGTTCGTCCAGTCGATCTTCGACTTCGTGATCGTGGCGACCGCGCTGTTCGCGCTGGTGCGCGTGATCAACGCGCTGAAGCGCGAACCGCCGCCGCCGGCGCCGCCGCCGACGAAGCAAGAAGAGCTTTTGACGGAGATCCGCGACGCGCTCAAGGCGCGACGCGCCGAGTAGTTTTCGTTCTGGCGATTAGCTTGTTCTTTTTCTCGAGGATGAATCGATGACGTTGATGCGCTTCGCGTTCGCCGCCAAAGCGACGCAAATCTCTGCCTTGCCGCTGCTCGCCGCAGTGTTCTTGATGAGCCGGCCGAGTCGCGCGGACGACGCCCAGAAATTGCCGGACAGCTTGGTGAAGCAAGACAACGCCTCGAGCGGCAACACCGACGTCGCGACCAGCGGCTTCGAAAAATCCGACAAACCGAAGGACAACAAAGACGCGACCGAGCTCTCGGTCGCCGCGGGCGGCTTGGCTTCCGAGGGCAATTCGCGCTCGATCGCCGTGACCGGCGGCACGAAATTCCGCGTGCGCCGCGGCGAAGATCAATTTGGCGGCGGCGCCGCGGCGAACTACGCGCGCGCAGGCACCAAAGACGACAAGGCGCTCGAAACCACGGTCGAGAATTTCCAGGGCAAGCTGCGCTATGACCGCTTCCTCGCCGGTTCGTTCGCCGTGTTCGGCGCGGTGTCCGCGCGGCACGACAAATTCCAAGGCCTCGAGCTGCGGCTCAATCTCGACCCGGGCGTCTCGTACTACTTCGTGGACCAGAGCAAAGAGCAGCTCTGGTCCGAGGTCGGCTACGACTACCAATACGACGTGCGCACCGACGACGAAATCGCGACCGCCGCGGCGACCGGCGATCTGCTCGCCAAGCACGAAAGCCGGCACAGCACACGCGTCTTTTTGGGTTACACGAACAACGTGAACAAGGCCGTCACCATGGCAACCGGCGTCGAATACTTGCAAGGCCTCGACGATTCCACCAATTACCGGATCAACTGGGACGGCTCGGTCAGCTCCAGCGTCGGCAAGGGCTTTTCGATCGCGACGACCGTGAGCGTGCGCTACGACCATAACCCGCTTCCGGACATCGAAAAGACGGACGTCGTCACCTCAGTGAGCTTGGTGTATCAGTTGCTCTGATCGCGGATCTGGAGTGAAAGCCATGCCTCGAGCCGTTCGAACAATTTGGCGCTGGTCGCGGCAGGGGCTCGGTTTGACGCTGCTCGTTTGCGTAATCGCGGGCTGCGGCAAGAAAAAGTCGGCAGCTGCGGACTCACTGCCGATCGATCAGCCGCATCCGCCGGATCTCGCGCCGGGCACCACGTTGCTCGCCACGCTCGAGCGCACGGGCTGTTACGGCGAATGCCCGGTGTATCGCTTGACCGTGAGTACGGACGGCAGCGTCGTTTACGTGGGCACGCGCTGGGTCAAAGTGACGGGCCGGCAAGAGTTCAAGCTCACGCCCGCACAAGTGAGCGAGCTCGAGACTGCGTTCGAACGCGCGAACTTCATGTCGCTCCACGACTACGATCACGTGGAGAGCACTGACGACGATTGGGCACACCTGTCGCTGTCGCGCGGCGGCCGAATCAAACGCGTGCGCCACTATCACGGCGACAACTCGGCGCCCGCCGCACTGAACGCGCTCGAAGACGAATTCGATCATTTGACTGACAGCGGGCGTTTCGTCGGCATATCGGTGGCGAGTGGAGCGGGGTCGGCCGTACCGATTCCGGTCGCTCCCGGCGCGGCCGGAGTTGACGCGGGCAAGCCTCCGGCGGCCAGCAAGCCGGTCCCCTCAGCTAAGCCCAGCGAAAGCGCTGGTCCACCGGACGATACGCAGGCGGATCCCGACAATCATCCATGAAATCCGGCTTCTAGAGACTTTTCGGCAGTGTTTCGGCACCAGCGACAAACCTTCACTTCCGAACGACTCGTCTTTCAGGTTTGCAATGTGGCATCCGTGCGATCGCGTCCAACTTATTGAAAAAATTCCTGGCCCGGGAAGTGCTTGATGGAACCGGTTTCCACGAATTCGGACTGAGACCATGCGCGGCGTCATCACTACTCGGCATCTCGTTACTCACGCGCCGCTGATCGTGCGTTTGTTTGGAGTTCGCGCGTATCTGAAATGCGTCGCCTGTGTGCTGCGCAAAGGTGGCCGCGCGACGTTCCTCGACGCGGTTTCTCACTAACGGGAGCGCAGCTTCCGTCCCGTCACTTCATGGGCCGCGCCCTCGGGTTTTGTCAACACTCGAGTTCAGTTTGATTTTTTACCGCGCTGCGCGGACGCGCGGATGGTCGCGCCAGGCCGGCATCTTGGCCATGTACGCGAGCGTTTTTTGCTCCGCTCCGCTTCGCGCGCCGCACGTGAAAGCGCAAGTACGCGGCCGGGAAAAGTCAGCGAATTCAGCGGCAACCGACGGAGCATCGTTCGTCACGTATCGGGAATACGGCGCAGCAAATACATCGTCAATCCCGATGCATTTTGTGTTCTCTGCTTCGGGGATCGCGAAGCGCTTACTTCGGCGAGGCGGAAGTTCTGCTCCCGAGATAAAGTCCGGAAGCGATGAATCAGAACTTGAAGAAACTGCAGTACAAAGCGCAATCGCCGGTGCTGGTGCTCGGCGCGCCGCCCGAGTTCAAGGCCACGAAAGAGGCATTCGGCGTGCCGGTGCACACCGCCGCGAAGGGCACTTACGATTTCGTGATCGCATTCGCGAAATCGCAGGCCGAAGCCAAAGCACACACGAAGACGCTGAAGAAAGCACTCGCGGACGACAAATCCTTAGTTTGGATCGCGTATCCGAAGGGCACGTCGAAGAAATACCAGGCGGACGTGAATCGCGACTCCTTGCATGCGCTCATGGAAACGCTCGGCTTCGAGGGCGTGCGACTGGTCGCGCTAGACGATGATTGGTCGGCGATGCGCTTCAAACTCGGTGAGTGACGCGCAACGACGCAGCACGGCTGCGCCGGGCGCGGCTCAATTCATCCAGGTCACCGTGTCGGTTTGGGAGCCTGCGTCGGCTTCGACGGTGTTCGTGCCGGTCGCCCAAGTGACGTTGTTCCAAACGAAGATGTGATTGGCCGCGGATTGGGCGCCGAGTGATTTGCCATTGAGCTTCAGATCGACCATCGCGGCGTTCGAATAGACGCGAATGCTGGTGCTCGATTTCGGCAGCGTCGTGAAACGCCGGCTCGTGATGTACACGAATGGATCCGAGGACCAATTGGCCTTGTACCAGTAGAAGGCATCTTTTTTGGTTTGACGATCGTAAGTGACGAGGCCTTTGTCGTTCAGGCCGGGCGTGTTGCCTTCGCTGCGCGTGTCGCTCGCGAAGTCGAACGCGTTCCAAATGAATTTGCCCCACACGAACGGCCGCGCCGAGAGCGCCGCCCAATAACCCTCGTGGTAGTAGGCTTGATATTCCTCGGTGTGCTGCGAGCTCGTGTGATCGACGCCGGTGTCTTGGGCCGCGGGATTTGCGGTGTGCTGCGTGATGCTCGCGCCCGCGCCGTATTCGGTCAGGCCCACGCAGCCGGTCGGGCGATCCTTGTGCGTCTGATCGGCCCAGGTCGCAAAGTCGGCGACTTTTCCGCCGTACCAGCCTTGATATTCATTGAAGCCGTGCGCGGTGCCGTGCCAGTTCACGGGGTTGTACGTGTCGCCGGCATTGGCGGCGTAGGCCGCGATGCGCGTCGGATCTTCGGTCCCGACTACGTCCGCCAAATGCCCGATCAGCGTGTCCGGGCTCGGCCCCGCTTTGAGCAACGTCTCGTTGCCGACGCTCCAAAAAACGATCGACGGATGGTTGTAGTTCTGCCGAATCAGCTCGGTGAGCTGCTGCTCGGCGTTCGCGGCAAACTCCGGCGTATCGTTGATCCGATCGACGACTGGGGTTTCGGCCCAGACCACGATGCCAGCTTGGTCCGTGACATCGTAAGTGTGCTGCGCGTGTTGATAGTGCGCGAGGCGAATCGCGGTCGCGCCGAGCTCTTTGATGATCGCGAAATCCGCGTCCGTGTCACTGTCGGCGATGGCCCAGCCTTTGTCTTTGTGATCTTGGTGCTTATCGACGCCGTGCAAGTCCAGGTATTTGCCGTTCAGCGTGAAGCCCGTGTTCGGATCCAAGTCGAACGAACGCAAGCCGAGCGGCACCGTGACCGAATCTGAAACGGTCGTGCCCGCCAGTAAATCGACTCGCACCGAGTAGAGATACGGATCAGCGAGCCCGTTCCACAAATGCGGGTTCATCAGCGTGCCGGTCGCGGTTGCGTCGGCCGTGCCTTGGCTCGGCACGGCTTGGCTCGCGGTCAACGAAAGCACCTCGGTGCCGCTCGCGTCGAGCACGGTGGCTTTGAGATTTGCGGTTGCCATGCCGGTGCCCGCGTTCGATAGCTTGATCTTGAGCGACAAATCGGCGCTCGCCGCAGTGACGTTCGTTTGCGTGACGTACACGCCGGAGGAGCCGAAATCGAGCGGGCTGATCGCGAGCGGCGGCGTGCTGAGCAAATGCACGCCGCGGTAAATTCCGCCGAAGAACGTGAAGTCCGCGTTCAATGGCGGCACGTTGGCGGTCGCGCTGGTCGTGATTGCGTTGTTCGCGTCCACGCCGGCCGAGTTGTCGACTTTGACGGCGATCAGGTTGTCCGCGCCGAGCATCACCCGATCCGTCACGTCGAAGCGAAATGCGGCGAAGCCTCCGGCGTGCGTGCCGACGTGCGTGCCATTCAAATAGACGTCCGTGATGATGTTGGAGCCGTCGAATTGCAGGTAAATGCGCTGGCCGGCGAGCGCGCTCG
>DATATR010000073.1:0-15287 GCA_036268695.1 Polyangiaceae bacterium
GCATGTCGTCGAGCTGCTCTTGCGTCGCGAGGCCTTGCTCGTGGAGGGCCGTGTAGCGCTTGTAGTTGACTTGCGCGTTCTTGAATTGCGCCTGATCGCGCGCCAGCGCAGCCTGCGCTTGGTGCACCGCGATCGCGAACGGTCGCGGATCGATGCGCGCGAGCAGATCGCCTTTTTTGACGCTCTGGCCTTCCTTGAACCCGACTTCGATGAGCGGCCCATCCACCTGCGTGTGCACGGTGACGGTGACGAGCGGCACTGCGTTGCCCAAGCCATCGAGGAACACGGGCACGTCGCGATTTTCCGCGGTCGTGATCACGACGGGAACCGGACGCGATTCGCCGCGCGCGCTGCCCGCGGGCGCTGCTCCGTTCTCAGCCGATTTCTTGTGGTGCATGAACAGCGCCGCGCCGATCAAAACCGCTGCGCCAATCACTCCCAAAATCCAGCGCGCGGATTTCGATTGCGTCGCTTTGGGTTCTCCGACGCGCGCTGCCGCAAGTTCCGAGGTCATCTAGTTGGTTTTCACTCTCGAAATATCGCGCCCTGATGAGAGCGATTTCCATGCCACTTTGTAGAACTTGACGGAGATGCGCGAAAGCCCCCTACAAATATGGTCGCAATGGCGTCGCTAAGCGGCCGTTTTCAGGCGAAAATATCGCGAGATCTGTGACAAAGTGCACCGCGCTGAAGACGCGCTCTCGCTCTTTCACGAGCGCGGTCTCCGGTCAGCAGCAGCGAGCAGGCTCGCGTATTCGCGTGTTCTGACGCGGACGGCTCGCGCCGCTCGGCAAGCGCGTTCGCGCACCTCGACTGGCATGAAGCGTCTCAGCGCGTGACAGGTGTCACGAAATCGAGCGCTATCGAGCGCTCGACTGAGGCACGCGTTTCGCTCGTTCGCACGCCCGAGAACGCACGTGCGTGCGAGTGATTCGCTTCGAGTTGATCTTCGTGCGCGCTACGGCGGGCACGCCGCAGAGTAGCGAAGGGCGAGCCGAGAATGGCGACCTCGATTCAAAGCTCGAATTCCGAGACCTACGCCCTGGCAGGAAGCGTCGCTGAAATACAGCGGCAACACGAACCGGCGGACTCTACGACCACACGCCCCTCACAGATGAGGTCTTCATTATGGCAGTTCCCCGTCGATTTTCCGTGCTCTTGAGCTTTCTCTTATTGGGTGCCGGAGCTTGTAGCAAATCAGAGCCTCCGCCCGCTCCGGCGGACACCGCGTCGGCCGCACCCGCGGCGGCTTCGGCGGCTCCGAGCGCGTCCGCCATGGCGAGCGCGGCCCCGGCAAGCTCCGCCGATACGCCGGCAAAACCCGGGCAATTGCGGATCGCCTACAGCGATTGGCCGGGCTGGGTAGCTTGGGAAATCGCGATTCAAAAGGGTTGGTTCAAAGACGCGGGCGTGGACGTCGATTTCAAATGGTTCGAGTACGCGCCGTCGATGGAAGCGTTCTCCGCCGGCAAAGTCGACGCGGTCGCGGTCACGAATGGCGACGCGCTCGTCACCGGTTCGAGTGGCGGCAAGAGCACGTGCATCGTCGCCAACGACTACTCGGACGGCAACGACATGATCGTGGCCAAGCCGGGCATCAAAAAAATCGAGCAACTCAAAGGCAAAAAAGTCGGCGTCGAAGTCGGCTTGGTCGATCACCTGCTGTTGATGAACGCGCTCAAGTCCGCGCACATGACGGACAAAGACATCACGATCAAGAACGCGCCGACCGATCAATTGCCGCAGCTCTTGAAATCCGGCGATGTCGACGCGATCGCCGCCTGGCAACCGAACAGCGGCAACGCGCTGAAAGAGCTGCCCGGCTCGACCGCGATCTTCACCAGCGCCAACGCGCCCGGCCTGATTTACGACCTCTTGTGCGTCAGTCCGCGCAGCCTCGCGGAGCACAAAGCCGATTGGGCCAAGGTCGTCAAAGTCTGGTTCAAAGTCGCCGACTACATCAACGATCCAAAAAATCTGGATGACGCCGCGAAGATCATGAGTGCGCGCGTCGGCCTCACGCCGGAGCAATACAAGCCCTTGATGAAGGGCACGCACATCTTGAACCTGGAAGAAAATCTGAAGCACTTCAAAAAGGCCGACGGCTTCGACTCGATCTACGGTTCGAGCGCGATCGTCGACGACTTCAACGTCAAAAACGCGGTCTACAAGACGTCGCAAAAACCGGACGATTACCTCGATCCGAGCTTCGTCGAGGCGCTCGGAAAGGCGAAATGAGCATGACCACTCCCAGCCGAGTCGCTCCAGGTGAGCCGCTCGCGCGCCTGCTCGGCGTGCGCAAGCCGCTCGATCCGCGGGCGCGATTTTGGGTGGGAGTGCTGGCCTTTGCTCTGCCGTTCATTGCTTGGTGCCTGGTGAGCTACGTGCCGTTCATCTGGCATCCGCAGGTGCTCGTGTCGAACGCCGGGGACACGAACGTCCCCGGCGAATACAGCTATGTCGCGTCGGGTGACACGGTCGATTTCGACGTGTTCGTGATGCGCAATCGCGAGCTCTCCGCCGCTCACGCGAAGCTCGCCGAAGGCAAGCGCGTCAACCCGATCTACTTGCAAGCCCCGCACGAAGTCGCGCGCGCGATGTATACCGCGTTCACCACCGCGCCCGAGCGCACGGGTGATGCGTGGCTGCACGAAAGCCTGCTCCAGAGCTGCAAAGTGATTTTTTGGGGGTTCCTCTGGTCGGCCCTGTTTGGCGTTCCCCTGGGCGTACTTTGCGGCACGTTCCCGTTTTTCGCGCGCTTGTTCGAACCATTCGTGGATTTCGTGCGCTACATGCCGGCGCCCGTGTTCGGCGCGCTGATGGTCACCATGTTCGGCCTCGCCGATGAACCGAAGATCGCGATCATCTTCATCGGCACATTCTTCCAAATGGTGCTGATCGTCTCCAACACCACGCGCTCGGTCGATGCCTCGCTGCTCCACGCCGCGCAAACGCTCGGCGCAAGTAAACTGCAGCTCGTCTGGCACGTCGTCGTGCCGGGCGCGCTGCCCGGCTTGTATCGGGACATGCGCATCTTGATCGGCTGGGCTTGGACGTACCTCGTGGTCGCCGAATTAATCGGCGAGAAATCGGGCCTCAGCGCGTTCATCTACCAACAACAACGCTACCGTCACTTCGACAACGTTTACGCCGCGATCGTGATCATCGGCGTGGTCGGCTTGGCCGTCGACCAAGTGCTCGCCGTGCTCGCACGTTACTTGTTCCCCTGGGAAACCGGGCAAACCAAGCTCGTGCGGGTGATGCGCGCCATGCGCCGCGCATTGCCGCAACGCGCGCTCGCCCGCACCTAGCAGCCATTCAGCGGGGCCCTAGCCCGGAGTTTGGGCCCCGACCCAAACGGAAGTTTTGATCGAAGCAGCGCCCGCACTCATGTTCGACGACAGCATCCAGCTCCCGAGTTACCTCGACCATCCGCCCGAGGTGGCCGAGTACTTTCAGGAGATCGAAAAACGCCGCGTCGTGCTCGGCATCGAGCATTTGGGGCGCGTGTTCGAAGGCGGAGAAACGCCGGTCGTGGCGCTGTCAGACGTCAATTTCCAGGTGCGTCAGCGCGAGTTCATCAGTGTGATCGGCCCGTCCGGTTGCGGCAAATCGACGCTGATTCGCATCGTCGCAGGCCTCGAAGAACCGAGCTCGGGCGTCGTCGCGGTCGACGGCATTCCAGTCACTGGCCCCGGCGCCGATCGCGGCATGGTGTTCCAGAACTATACGCTCTTCCCTTGGCTCACCGTGCGCAAAAACGTGTTGTTCGGCCCGCGCATGAAAGGCATCCGCGCAGACAAAGCCGATAAAGCCGCCGACGAATGGCTGAAGCTCGTCGGCTTGAGCGATTTTGCCGAGCTCTATCCGGCGCAGCTCAGCGGCGGCATGAAACAACGCGTCGCGATCGCCCGCGCGCTCGCCAACGATCCGCGCATCCTACTGATGGACGAACCGTTCGGCGCGCTCGACGCCCAAACGCGCTGCAGCATGCAAGCGCACCTGCTGCGTATCTGGTCGGCGGCAGACGTGACCGTGCTGTTCATCACGCACGACTTGGAAGAAGCGATTTATCTCTCGGATCGCATCGTCGTGCTCGGCGCGCGGCCCGGGCGCATCCTCGAGATCATCGATGTGCCGGTGCCGCGTCCGCGCTCGCAAGAACAATTTCTGTCCGCGCACTTTTTGGCCACGAAAAAGCGGCTCGAAGAGCTGATTCACGGCCGCAATCCCGGCGCGGACGCGGACGGAGAACTGCTGCATGACTGAGAAAAACCTCATCTTGGACGAGCCGCTCCGCGGCGGGCAGATGTGGTCGCGCGTACTCAAGCGCGGCGAACTACTGCGCTTGGTCGACGTCGAGGGCGGCGCGTGTGTCGCTACACTGCTCTACAACGCGGATCTACCGATCGAGCGCTACAACATGCCGGACACGTTGAAGGCGCAGCACGTCGCGCGCATCACCGCCGGCAACGTGCTCTATTCCGACATGGGCCGCGTGCTCTGCTCGGTCGTGAGCGACACCGTCGGCTGGCATGACACGATCACCGGCGTGGCGGACGCCGCTTCGAGCCTCGAGAAGTACGGCGCTGGGCCGTATCAAACTTTGCGCAACGATTGGCAGCGCAACAGCCGCGATAATCTCCTGGTCGAGCTCGGCAAATACGGTCTCGGCAAGCGCGACTTCGGAGCGACCGTGAATTTCTTCGTCAAGGTCGCTCCTGACCGAGAAGGCAAGCTGAGCTTCGTTCCGGGCCACTCCAAGGCCGGCGCGCGCGTCGAGTTGCGCAGCGAAATGAACACGCTGATCGTGCTCTCGAACACGCCGCACCCGCTCGATCCGAACCCAAAATACGCGCCGAAACCAGTGCAGATCAGCGTACGCCGCGCCGACCCGGTCGCTCCGAACGATGCGTGCAAGCACTCCTGTGCCGAGAACGAGCGCGGCTTTGCACTCACCGAAGCGTACTTCAGCTGAATGGATGAAACATGGTACTCCGCGAGAGCTCACTCGATCCCCAACAAGCCAGCTTCGACACGGTGCTCGGCGCGGGCCTCGGCTTCAGTCAGGTCGTGAAGCGCGGCCAAACATTGCGCATCGTCGATCTCGAAGGCAACCAAGCGGTCGACACTTTGTTCTTCAACGCGCGCGACACAGCGGAGCGCTACAGCGCCGTCGACACGATCCGCGCGCAACGCGCGATTTACCTCAGCAGCGATTCGCCGCTGATCTCGAGCGAGGGCAACGTGCTGCTCACGATCACCGCCGACACGTGTGGCCGGCACGACACGCTGGGTGGCGCCTGCGCGGCCGAATCCAATCAAGTGCGCTACGCCCTGGAGAAGAAATACATGCACAGCTGTCGCGACAATTTCCTGCTCGAGATTCAGCATCGCCGTCCCGAGCTCACGAAGCGCGACATCAGCGCGAACATCAACTTCTTCATGAACGTGCCAGTCACGCCCGAAGGCGGCTTAGCATTCGACGATGGCATTTCAGCGCCCGGCAGGTACGTCGAAATGCGCGCAGAAATGGACGTGATCGTGCTGATCTCGAATTGCCCGCAGCTCAACAATCCATGCAACGGCTATAACCCGACGCCGGTTCGCCTGCTGGTCTGGTAGCGGATGTTCGACAAAGTCTTGATCGCCAATCGCGGCGAGATCGCTTGTCGGGTGATCCGCACGCTGAAGAAACTCGGTGTCGGCTCGGTTGCGATTTATTCCGAGGCCGATCGCAATTCGCTTCATGTGTTCGAGGCCGACGAAGGCATTTGCGTCGGCCCGGCCGCGGCGTCCGCCAGCTACTTGAATCGCGACGTGATCTTGAATGCGGCGGAGCGAACTGCCGCGAAAGGCATTTTCCCGGGTTACGGCTTCTTGAGCGAGAACGCGGAATTCGCCGAAGCCGCCGAGGCGCGCGGCATCGCCTTCATCGGACCGACGCCGGAACAAATGCGACGCTTCGGCGTGAAGCACACCGCGCGCGAGCTGGCGCAGGCGCTCTCGGTGCCACTGCTCGCCGGCACGCCGTTGCTCGCGAGTGTCGACGAAGCGGTCGCCGCAGCCGAAAAAATCGGTTACCCGGTGATGCTGAAGAGCACCGCGGGTGGTGGCGGCATCGGCATGCAAGTTTGCCGAGACGCCGAAAAAATCCGGGAAATCTACGAGTCGGTGCGCTCGCTCGCGCAGAAAAACTTCGGCGAAGGCGGCGTCTTTCTCGAGCGCTTCGTCGAACGCGCGCGGCACATCGAAGTGCAACTCTTCGGCGACGGTCGAGGCAAAGTGATCGCGCTGGGCGAGCGGGATTGTTCCGCGCAACGCCGACACCAAAAAGTGATCGAAGAGACGCCCGCGCCGCGCCTGCGAGCGGACGTGCGCAAAGCGTTGCACGAAGCGGCGGTGCGAATTGGCAAGTCCGTCAACTATCGTTCCGCGGGCACGGTCGAGTTCGTCTATGACGACGATCGCGAAGAGTTTTATTTTTTGGAAGTGAACACGCGGCTTCAAGTCGAGCACGGTGTGACCGAGCTCGTTACGGGCGTGGATCTAGTGGAGTGGATGGTGCGCCTCGCAGCCGGCGAATCCGTGCCACTCGAGCCGGTACCCGAGGCGCGCGGTCACGCCGTTGAAGTGCGCATCTACGCCGAAGATCCGACGCGCGGTTTCAGACCGAGCCCGGGCGTGCTGAGCGAAGTCGTTTTCCCCGACGGCGTGCGCGTCGATTCGTTCGTCGAACGCGGTAGCGAGATCAGCGGCTTCTACGATCCGATGATCGCCAAGCTGATGGCGCTCGGCGAAACGCGCGCCGAAGCGATCGAAAAACTGAGAAAATCCCTGGGAAAAACCCGGATTTCCGGCACCGAGACGAACCTCGATTACGTCGCGCACGTGCTCTCGACGGAAGTATTTCGCGAAGGGCTCACCACCACCGCATTCCTCGGCACAGTTGCGTACGCGAGCCCGACAATCGAAGTCATCGCGCCCGGCACGCTCAGCACCGTGCACGATTATCCGGGGCGGCTCGGTTATTGGGACGTCGGCATTCCGCCGTCTGGACCGATGGACGATTTGAATTTTCGCTTGGCCAACCGCGCGGTGGGTAACGAAGCCGGCGCGCCTGCGCTCGAGCTCACCGTAACCGGTCCGACGTTGCGCTTCGCGGTCGACGCAGTGGTCGCGCTTGCCGGCGCGCGCATGGAAGCCGAGCTCGAGGGCGCGGCCGTCGAGTACTTCACACCGATCGCAGTCCGCGCTGGCCAGACTTTGAAAATGGGCGCGATTGTCGGGCCGGGTTGTCGCGCGTACTTGGCCGTTCGCCACGGCTTCGACGTGCCGGAATATCTCGGCAGCCGCTCGACATTCACGCTCGGTGGTTTCGGAGGACACGCAGGTCGTGCATTGCGCAAAGGCGACGTGCTCCGGCTCTTGCGAAGCGGCAACGTGGACGGCGAGCCCGAACCGCTCGACCCGCGCTTGCGACCAAACCTCGTGGAACGCTGGGAAATCGGTGTTTTGTACGGCCCGCACGGCGCGCCGGATTTCTTCACGCCCGCTGACATCGAGCGGTTTTTCGGGACTGACTTCGAAGTTCACTACAACTCCGCGCGCACCGGTGTGCGCTTGATCGGGCCGCAGCCGGAGTGGGCGCGTGCCGACGGCGGCGAGGCCGGCCTTCATCCTTCGAACATCCACGACAACGCCTACGCGTTCGGCACGGTCGATTTTACCGGCGACATGCCGATCATCCTCGGCCCAGATGGCCCGAGCTTGGGCGGCTTCGTCTGCCCCGCGACGATCGCGCGGGCACAATTGTGGAAGGTCGGGCAATTGCGGCCGGGCAACAAGCTCCGCTTCGTGCCGATCGCGCGCGCGGCGGCCGAGCTCGCGAGCGTCGAGCAAGATCGCGCGATCGCCGAACGCAAAGCGCAAAGCCTGGCGCAGCTCACGCCGGTGTCGGTGACCGAAGCCGTGGTTCGGCGAATCCCCGAACGCGCGTCGGCACCGAAAGTCGTCTATCGCCCGGCGGGCGACGACTTCTTGCTCGTCGAATACGGCGAAGCCGTGCTCGACCTCGAATTGCGCTTCCGCGTGCACGCGCTGATGGACTGGCTCAGGCTCGAGAAATTGCCGGGCATCATCGATCTGACGCCGGGCATTCGTTCGTTGCAGCTCCACTTTGACAGCCAAAAAATAGGCTTTTCGCGCCTACTCGACGTGCTCGAGCGCGCCGAAAGCGAGCTCCCATCCGTCGACGACATCGACGTGCCGACGCGGATCGTGCACATGCCGCTATCGTGGGACGATCCGCAAACTCGGCTCGCGATCGAGAAGTACACGCAGATCGTGCGCAAAGACGCGCCGTGGACGCCGAGCAACATCGAATTCATCCGGCGCATCAACGGCCTCGACGCGATCGAGGCAGTGAAAAAAATCGTGTTCGACGCGAGCTACTTGGTGCTCGGCTTGGGGGACGTCTATCTCGGCGCACCCGTCGCCACTCCGCTCGACCCACGTCAGCGCTTGGTGACCACCAAATACAATCCGGCCCGCACCTGGACTCCGGAGAACGCGGTCGGCATCGGCGGCGCGTACTTGTGCATCTATGGCATGGAAGGTCCAGGCGGTTATCAATTCGTCGGTCGCACGGTGCAAGTCTACAATCGCTTCAAGACCACGAAACAGTTCGAGCGCGGCACGCCGTGGCTCCTCCGCTTCTTCGATCAAATTCGGTTTTATCCCGTCAGCGCGCCGGAGCTACTCGAGATGCGCGAAGCGTTCCCGCACGGCCGGCTCGAATTGAAGATCGAGGAGCAACGCTTTCGACTCGCGGATTATCGGCGTTTTTTGGCGCAAGAAGCCGAATCGATCGCGGCGTTTCGCCAGTTGCAGCGAAGCGCGTTCGCCGCGGAACGGCAGCGCTGGCTCGAATCCGGGCAACTCAATTTCAGCGCCGAGCAACCGAGCTCCGAGATCGAAAGCGGCGCGCGCGCGGAGTGGGCTGGCGCGCAGATCGTCGAGAGCGGCGTGCCGGGCAGCATTTGGAAAGTGCTGGTGAGCGCCGGGCAGCGCGTCGAAAAAGGTCAAACGCTCGCGATCGTCGAATCGATGAAGATGGAGCTCGCGGTCGAGTCACCGGTCGACGGAGTCGTGCTCGAAGTCGTCGCAGTCGAGGGCAGGGCGATCGCGCCGGGTCAACCCGTGGTCGTGGTGAAACCCGCAACGTGACGCGGGTCGGTTTTTATTTTGGGTTGGGTGCGCGGGGCGCACTGCGCGGCGCGGTGCTGGGCGAATTTGTCACGCTGAGGCGACAGCGCACGCGGATCTCATGAAACCAAGTCAATTTTCAGGAGAAAAATCGGCGCAGTGAAACACGGGCACGACGGTTGCAAATCGTCTTCGCATGACCCAGCTGAACGAAGTCCCGGCGAATTACGCCTCGGCCGGTGCCCCGCCGAAGTCCGAAGAGCACTTCTTCGAGCTGCTCGGAAAGTTCGAGACCGCGACGCTCGTCACCCGCGCTCGCAACACTGGCGAGTTGCACGGTCGCCCCATGGCGGTCGCTGCGGCGGACGACGACGGCACGCTCTGGTTCATCACCAACGTGGATTCGACCAAGGTGCTCGAGGTGCGCGAAGACTCGCGCGCTTTGGTCACGCTCGCGAGCTCGCGAAAATTCGTGACCTTGAACGGCCATCTCGAGCTGGTCGCAGATCGCGAACAGGTCGATCGCATTTGGAAGGAGCGCTATCGCGTCTGGTTCGAAGACCAAAACGATCCCGAGCTCGTGCTCTTGCGCTTCACGCCGTTCGACGGCGAGTTTTGGGACGACTCGGGCGCGCGCGGCGTGAAGCACGCGTTCGAAGCCGCAAAGGCCTATTTGCGAGGGCAAAAGCTCGGTCCGACTGAGGGCGACGCCGAAGCGCGCGCCAAGGTAGTGCTATAGAAGGCGCGTGCGCGCTACGCACCATGTGCTCTTGATTCCGGGCTTCTTCGGCTTCGGCAAGCTGGGCGAGCTCAGCTATTTCTCGGGCGTGCGCGAGGCGATCGAGTCGAATTTCGCCGAGCTCGGGCTGCCGGTCGAGGTGCTCGAAGTGCCGACCTTGCCCATGGCGTCGATCCGTTTTCGCGCCGCGCGCGTGCTCGAAACGCTGGCCACGGTCGCCGCCAAAGACGACGGTCCGATTCACTTGATCGGTCACTCGACGGGCGGGCTCGACGCGCGAGTCGCGATCTCGCCGACCGCGTCCTTGCCGAGCAAAAACCAATTTGATGCCTACGAGCGCATCCGCACGCTCGTTACGGTCTGCGCGCCGCACTACGGCACGCCGGTCGCGACCTATTTCACGCGCCCGCTCGGTCGCTTCCTGATCCGCACGCTCGGGCAATATCTGATTTTCATGCTCGAACGCGGGCGCATGCCGCTGAAGTGGATGCTTTGGCTCGGTTATGTGCTGGTGCGGCTGCGCGATCCGCGCCGCAAGCGCCACGGCGCGTTCGACGAATTGTACGAGAAATTATTGCATGATTTGTCGGAGCCGCGCCGGCTCGAGCTGGTCGCGTTTCTAAAAGCCGTGGTCGAAGATCAATCCTTGCTCTTTCAACTCACCCCCGCGGGTTGTGATTTGATCAACGCATGCACCGCGGATCCGAAGATCGCCTATGCGTCCGTGGTTGCGCGCGCGGAGCCGCCGAGCTTTCGCAACGCGTGGCGCTCGCTGCGCGATTTGTATGCGCAGCTGATGTTCCCGGCGTATGCTTTTCTGTATCGTCAGGCGCGCCGCGGCGCGCTCGTGACGCCCGAGCTGTCCACGGCACAGGCGAAGCAGCTCGAGCAGTACGGCAAATTGCCGCTCCGCGACGACAGCGACGGAATCGTGCCGACCTTGTCGCAAGTTTGGGGGCAAGTGCTCTACTTCGCAGAAGCCGATCACTTGGACGTGGTCGGGCAATACGGCGTTTCGACCGCGGCGGCCGCGACGGGCGACTTCATTCCGAGCTTCTCCGCGTTCGGTCCGACAGAATTCGCCGAGCTGTGGCAGCGCGTCGCGCGCTTCATCGCCGAATCCGCGCTCGAAACCGCGGCCGCCGCCGAGCCCGTAGCGAGCCGCGAAAAAGCCGCAATTTGACGGTTTTTTCCGCCTCCGCTTCGTTCTCGTGCTAGTGCGCGCGCCGTGATTCGGCTCGATTCGGTAACCAAACAACACGGCCGTCGCGTCCTGTTCATGGACGCTTCGTGTGCGGTCTTCAAAGGCGAGAAGGTGGGCTTGGTCGGGCCGAACGGCTCCGGTAAATCCACCATCTTTCGCTTGATCGTGAAGGAAGAAGCGCCGGATGGCGGCCAAGTCGCGATCGATCGCGGCACGACGATCGGCTACTTCAGCCAAGATGTCGGTGAGATGAGCGGGCAAAGCGTGGTCGCTGCCACGCTCGACGGCGCGGGCCCGGTGTCGCAAGTCGCTGGGCGCTTGCGCGAGCTCGAAGCCGCGCTCGCCGATCCCGCGCAAGCGGACAACATGGAAAAACTGATCGAAGAGTTCGGCGAGGTGCAAGGTCGCTTCGAAGAGCTCGGCGGTTATGCGCTCGACGCCAAGGCGCGTGAAATTTTGGCCGGCCTCGGCTTCGCGCAAACCGTGATGGACGCGGACGTGGGCACGCTTTCCGGCGGCTGGAAGATGCGCGTCGCGCTCGCGCGCATCTTGCTCATGCGCCCGGATGCGATGCTGCTCGACGAACCGACCAACCATTTGGATCTCGAGTCAATCATTTGGCTCGAAGGATTTTTGAAATCCTTCGAGGGCGCCTTGATCATGACCTCGCACGATCGCGAATTCATGAACCGCATCGTCTCGAAGATCGTCGAGATCGACGCGGGCGAGCTCACGATTTTCGGCGGCAACTACGAATTTTACCAAAAGCAGCGCGCCATGCTCGACGCGCAAGCCGAGAGCGCCTTCGAGCGCCAGCAAGCGATGCTGGCCAAGGAAGAGGCGTTCATCGCTCGCTTCAAGGCGCGCGCGAGTCACGCCGCGCAGGTGCAATCGCGCGTGAAGAAGATCGAAAAGATCGAGCGCGTGGATCCGCCGCGCCGGCGCGAAAAGCTCAGCTTCGATTTTCCGAAAGCGCCGCGCTCCGGCGACGACGTGGCCGGGCTCGACACCGTGAAAAAAGCCTACGGCGAGCGCGTGATTTACGACGGTCTGGATTTACTGATTCGCCGCAGTGAGCGTTGGTGCGTGATGGGCGTGAACGGCGCCGGCAAATCGACGCTGTTGAAGTTGATCGCGGGCGCCGCCGCTGCCGACTCGGGCCGAATCGCGATCGGCAACAGCGTCAAGCTCGGTTACTTCGCGCAGCACTCGATGGAAGTGCTGAAGCCCGACGAGACCGTGTGGGACACGCTGGTCGGCAAATTTCCGCATGCCTCGATCGGTTCGCTGCGCACGCTGGCCGGCGTGTTCGGTTTCTCCGGGGACGACATCGAAAAGCCGAGTCGCATTCTTTCGGGCGGCGAAAAGGCGCGCCTCGTGCTCGCGCAAATGCTGTACGACCCACCGAATTTCCTGGTGCTCGACGAGCCGACCAACCATCTCGACATCGACACGAAAGAGATGTTGATCGAGGCGCTCGCGGACTACGAAGGCACGATGCTGTTCGTCTCGCACGATCGCCATTTTTTGCGCGCGCTCTCGAACCGCGTGCTCGAAGTGAGCCCGAGCGGGGTTCGCAAATATGGCGGCGGATACTCGGAATACGTGACCGAAACCGGCCAAGAGGCGCCCGGCGTGCACATCTGAGGGCGCGACGCGAAGCGCTTGCCCACGGGCCACTTTGCCCACGCCCAACCAAAAAAAATCAGCCGTCGAGGATCGCTTCGGCTTCGATTTCGACGAGCATCGCGGGATCGACCAAGCGCCGCACTTCGACCAGGGGCGTCGCGGGCCGAACGTCGGTGAAGAATTCGCCGTGCGCGCGGCCGACTCGTTCCCAGTCTTCGATCTTGGTCAGGTAGATGCGCGTGCGCCGCGCTCTCGCGTTTACTGCGCGCCGCCAGCGATGCGTTGCACCAAGCTCACGTGCGGGCTGTTCGGATGCCGCTCGAGGAAGCTCTTCGCGAGCTCCGCTGCCTGTGCGTGGTTGCCCTGCATATCGACGGTTTCGATCCGTAGAACCTGCGCTTCTTGGCCGAAGCTGCCGTGCGGGAACTTCGAGCTGTAGCTCGATAGCGCCTGCGACGCGGCGCTCGGGTTGCCGCTCGCGACCGCGCTGCGAGCGGCGTCGATCAGACGCAGTTGCTCGCTCAGATCGTCCGCGCTGTCCGCCGGTGCGGGCGATTTGGAAACACTTGAAACACCCTTCGGGGTGAGCTTGGGGGTGCCTGCGGCGGCAGATGCCGGCGCGGCTTCGACCGGTGGCAGCGGGGAGATCACCGGCTCCGACGCTTGCGCGGCTTCAGCCGGAGTGGTCGGCGCAGCCGCGGGCGTGGTCGCGACGGGCGCGCTCAGGACCACGGGCAGAATGCGCGGCGCGGGCTTGTGCAGCGCGAAGACCAACGCCGCGATCACCGAAGCGCCGACCGCGCCGCCGATCGCGACTTTGCCGAGCGTGCCGATGCGCCCCGTGCGCACAACCGGCGGCGGCGGCGCAGTCAGCGCAGTCAAGCCGAGCGCGGCGCGTACGCGCATGCGCTGCTCGACCGATGGGGACTCGTTCCTCGCCGAGTCCATCAGCAGCTGTTCGAGGGGTGTGGGTTGGTCGGGGGCGACCAGTTTCAGATCGCTCATGGCAATTTCGATCCGGGTTGGAGCTTGGATTCGACTGCAGCGACAGCGGCGCGGAATGCTTCACGTGCACGGCGAAGACGAGAGGCGGCAGTGCCGACCGGAATCTCGACCAGCGCGGCGACCTCCGGCATGGTCATGCCTTCGAGCTCGGAGAGGATGAACACGGTGCGCAGATCGAGCGCCATGCCGTTCAGGATTTTGCCCATCAAATCGATGGCGCGATGTTGGTCCGCGAGATCTTCGGGGCGCCCGGCTTGCGAACGCCGGAAGTCCATGTCTTCTTCCAGCACCCAGCGGCGATCCGAGCGCGATTGCGATCGCGCGACGCGCAGCGCGGTACCGAACAAGAAGCTGCGCTCGCTACCGAGCTTGATGTCGTCGAGGCGTTCGGCTGCGACTAGAAACACGTGCTGGGCTGCGTCGTCCGCGCTGCCGGGGCTCAAGCCGAGCCGGCGCACGAGCCGCCAAATGAAATCGTGATGCTCGTTGAACATGCGTTCGAGGCGCGCCTTCGACGCCTCGACGCGGATCGGCTCAACGGGATTGTTCACCACGAGTTGAAGGATACTACCCATTGGCTTACCGGGTAATGTCCGAGCTCCAGCTTTCGATCATGGAAGAAGCAATTCGAAGCCAAGTCCAGTCGTGACGTACGCGGGCGGGGTTTCCCAAGCGATTGTGAAACCTTGCGGCGAGTCGAAGCCGAAGCGATCGCGTACGCTCGTCACAGCTCCACCTACCTCGGCCACGAGCGCGAAGTCGTCGCTGAGCTGCACGTCGAACACGCCGCTCGCGCCCCAGGAAAATTGGGGACGATAGCTCGGGTTCGGGTTCACCGTGTCGATGCCGCGGGTGTAGACGGTGCCGCCCGAGAGTGCTGCGCAGGGCCGGAAAATCACGACATTTCCGCCGATTTTCAGCGGACAAGCCAGCAGGCTGAAGAGCGCGAGCTTGGTCTCGGCCTTGGTCTCGCCCGGCAGCTCGACAGCGAGCGGCTGGGCGAAGGTGATCGCTCCACGGATTGATGGGGCAAACCAATGTCGAGAGCTCGAACCCAGATCGACGAAAAGACTGGCGCCGAGTGCAGGCTTCGGAAAGACGTCGATGAACGCGTTGCCTTCGGCACCGAAGCTGGTTTGCAGACTGCTTTCTCGTTCGCGCGGCGCCTTCGGCGGCTGCGTGGGAGTGGGTGCGGGTGTGCGTGGTGGCGGAGCGGTCGGTTTGGGTGTGGCTTGGGGCGCCTCGGGCGCCGTTTCTGGAACCGGTTTCGGTTCTTCGAGCAAGGCTTGCGGATCGAGCGACACGGTCGCGATCAACGCGAGCCCTTCGACGGCCTCGGCGCAGGTGGGGAAGCGCACGCTGCGCTGTCGCAACGTGCCGTTCCGCTCGATCAGGCGCAGCTCACCGACGGTAGATTCGCCGTCTTGGTGCAGAAATATCGATAATTCGCGGTCGTGCGAGCCTTCGTCCACGAAGTGGATGCGCGAGCTCCGGCGCTCGACG
>DATATR010000074.1:0-6481 GCA_036268695.1 Polyangiaceae bacterium
CGGCGTGCGCAATCGTTTCGGCCACCCGCACGCGCCCACGGTCGAACGACTCTTGGCTCACGGCGTGAGCACGCTCCGCCTCGATCGCAGTGGCTCCGTGATCGTGGCGACCGATGGCCGAGCGCTGTCAGCGCGCGCGACGCGCCTGCCGCTTTGAGCGCTTGCCGCGTCACCGCGTCTACGCAAGACTGGGTTCGTGAGCGTCTTCTCGCCGCCCGAGGTTCAATCGTTGATCAGCGCCGAGCGATTGTCGGAGCGCATCGCCGCGCTGGCAGCGCAAATCAGTCGCGACTACGCAGGCCGCTCGCTCGTTCTCTTGTGCGTGCTCAAAGGGAGCTTCGTCTTCGCTGCGGATTTGGCACGCGCGATCGCTTTGCCAGTTCGAGTCGAGTTCCTCGGCGTGCGCAGCTACGGCGACGACACCAAGTCGAGCGGCGTCGTGCAGATCACTCAAGATCTCACCCGCCCAGTCGAAGGCGACGACATCCTGATCGTCGAAGACATCGTCGATACTGGCCTCACGCTGTCGTATCTGCGCGAGCAGCTACGTTCACGCAACCCTGCGTCGATCAAAGTCGCGGCGTTGCTGCACAAGCCGGCGCGCATGCAGCGCGAGGTCGAGATCAACTACCTCGGCTTCACCATCGACGATGTCTTCGTCGTTGGCTACGGCTTGGACTACGCCGAGCGCTATCGAAATCTGGCGTTCATTGGCGTACTCGATCCGAGCAAGGTCGGGACCGCGATTCAGTCCGGCTAGTCGCGAGCGCGCCAACCGAGATGACACCATGAGCGCGAGCGCCAACGAAGTAAGGGCGGAGATCGGAACAATCAGCGAGAATTGGGCTGGCTCGCGGCTTGCTAAGCGAGCGAACGTGAGGCTCAGCGTCTTGGTGGTGTTCGCGATCGTCGGTCTCTTAGGGTGCGGCGGTCGCTATGAGGAACCCGGAACTCAGAAGCAGCCCACCGGCGATCCGTCATCCATGAGTGACAGCTCCGGAAATACGAGTGCGAGCACGAGCTCCGGTTCCGGCGCGTCTGGCTCGTTGCCCACGCATCCACTGGGTCAGTGCGTGCCCGGCTTCGAACACGCGAGCGATCCGGGGCGCGCGTGCGCATGACTCACGCAAGCCGGCGAGTGTTTCGATTCGTTCGACGCCGCTTGCGCTTGCATTTGCCCCGGCAGCGGCCAGAGCGTTTGTTCCGCGTCGTTCTCTCCCGGTCCGAACGGCGCGACCATGGTTTACTGCGATCCAGCCTGAGCTATTCGCGCTCGTTCGATTTCGGATCGGGGCTCGCAGCGTCGCCTGGCGTGTTTTCCGGCTGTGAACGCAGTCGCTCGAGGCGCTCGGCGATCGCCTTTTCGAGCCCTTGTGTCGTCGGCTGGTAGAAACGCGAACCAACGAGCTCGTCCGGCAAGTAGGTTTCGCCCGGCACGAAGCTGCCTTCACGATTGGGCGGGTACTGGTAGCCCTGGCCGTAGCCTTCGTCTTTCATCAAGCGTGTGACGGCGTTGCGCAGTTTTTTTGGCACCGGCAGTGCGCCGCGTTCCTCGATTGCCGCGCGCGTCGCGCCGATCGCTTGCTTGACCGCGGCAGATTTCGGGCACGACGCGAGATACAGACACGCGTGCGATAGTGGATAGATGCCTTCCGGCATGCCCATGCGGCGAAACGCGGCGTCGGCATTGACGGCGACTTCGAGCGCGCGCGGATCCGCGTTGCCGATGTCTTCGCTCGCGAAAATCAGCAGTCGGCGCAGCAAAAACAAAGGATCGTCGCCTGCGTCGAGCATGCGAAATAGCCAGTAGAGTGCGGCGTCCGGATCGCTGCCGCGCAAGGATTTGATCAGCGCGCTCGTGACGTTGTAGTGCTCTTCGCCGGATTTGTCGTAGAGCAGCGTACGGCTCTCACCGGCGCGTTCGACGGCGCTCGCGTCGAGTGTAGTCTCACCCTCGGGTAATAGCGAGGCCGCGACTTCGAGCAAGCCGAGCGCGCGCCGTGCATCCCCGCCTGCGACCTTGGCAATCGCAGCGAGTGCTTCGGGCTCGGCGACGATGCGACGCTCGCCGAGCCCGCGCTCGGAATCGCGCAGCGCTCGCTCGAGCAGCGCGACGATGTCCGACTCTTTCAGACCTTCGAGGCGAAACACGCGGCAGCGCGAGAGCACGGCCGCATTCACCGAAAACGACGGATTTTCCGTGGTCGCGCCGATCAAGACGACGGTGCCGTTTTCGACATGAGGCAAGAACGCATCTTGCTGACTGCGATTGAAGCGATGGATTTCGTCGACGAAGAGGATCGTGCCGCGTCCCTGGTACGCGCGGCGTTCGCGCGCTGCTTCGATGATCTGCCGGAGCTCCTGCACTCCGCCAAGCACCGCGCTGAACGCCACGAATTCGGTCTTCGTCATGCGCGAGATCACGTGAGCCAGGGACGTCTTTCCCGAGCCGGGTGGACCCCACAAAATAAGAGACGGAACGCGGTCGCGTTCGATCGCATCACGTAGCAAGCGGCCGCTCTCGAGCAGCGCATCTTGGCCGAGCACTTCATCGAGCGTGCGAGGACGCATGCGATCGGCCAGCGGCGGCGGTGGGCCGCCGAGTTGACCGCGTCGCGCGGCGGCCTCGAGGAGCGTCGGTTCGCTCGGTGGGCGAGCGCCGCGCCGCGTGGCCATTCAGCGCGTCGCCCTCGGCCGTTCACCGAAAATGGCCGTGCCGACGCGCACGATGGTCGCGCCAGCCGCCACTGCAGGTTCGAGGTCCGACGTCATGCCCATGCTTAGCTCAGGTAAGCGAGCGGCGCCGCCGTGAAGCTCGCGCAGTCGCGCAAGCTCGTCGAAAAACGGGCGCGCTGCGTTCGGATCGTCGGTTTGCGGCGGCACGCACATCAAGCCAGCGAGGATCAGGCTTTCGGCGCGTTCGAGTTCGTTCAAGATTTCCGGCAGCGCTTCGGGTGAGCAGCCACTTTTTTGCGCCTCTCCGCCAACGTTGACTTCGACCAGCGCCCGCAAGCGCGCGTCGTCGTCGAAAAAGTGCGGCGAGTGCTCGCGATCTTTGGCGCGCTTGTCGAGCTCGCGCGCGAGCTCGACGGAATGCACCGTGTGCACCATGGCCGCGAGGCTAGCGGCCAAACGGGCCTTGTTGCGCTGCAAATGCCCAATCACGTGCCAGCGCAGCTCTGGCAAATCGGATAGCTCGCGCGCTTTTTGCTCGAGCTCTTGCAGGTAATTTTCGCCGAAGTCGCGCTGGCCCGCGGCGTATGCATCGCGAATGGCGGATGCGGGCTGAAACTTGGAAACGGCGACCAAGCGCACGGAATCTGCGGCACGATTCGCGCTCGTGACCGCGCTTCGGAGCCGAGCTTGCACGCGTTCGAGGCGTTCCGCGAGTTCGCTCACGACGCCTCAGTTGGGTTGCTTCTTGAGCTCGATCGGCGCTTTGCGTACGACCAAGCTGTCGCCGCTCGAGGCTTCGATCGAGCCGCGAAAGCCGTCGCCGTTTTTGGTAGCGACGAGCACTCCATGCAACCCGGTGCTTGCGTCGTCGGGTGAGAGCACGACGCGCAGCGTGTCGTCTTCGACTTTGCCGTGCGCGTGACTTGCGCCGAGTCCGCCCTCGCCGGTGCCGTCCACGATGCCGTCGTCGGCGATCTTCAAATCGAGTTTGCCCGGACCGCTCGCAGCCTTGCCGTCGTCCTTGACCCATTCACGCACGGCGCCGACTTGGACATCGACTGGCGCGAGCGCGGCTTGGTAAGTTCCCTCGAACGCGCCAGAATACCAGGGTTTTGCCTGCGCCGTGGCGGCGGAGGCGCTCGGGGGAGCGAGCGCGCTCGCCGACGGAGCGGCCGAGCTCGCCGCCTGGGGTTCGCCTGCGTGAGCTTTGCAACCGCCGAGAGCATTCAGCGCGACGCCGGCAACGACGATCGCGCCGCGAAGGAGCACCCCAAAAAAATTCATGATCGAACGAGCTCGCGAATGCGCACGCCGAGCTCACCCTCCAGATTCACGAGCTCGCCTCGCGCGATCTCGCGTCCCGCGACGCGCAGCGCGACGGGTTCGGCGATGCGCCGTCCGGTTTCGATGATGTCACCCGGGCCGAGCTCGGCCCATTCGCGAGCACTCATGCTGACCGCACCAATTTCGACGCGGACGACGATCGGCGAGTCGAGCACGGCTTCGGTGAGCTTCGAAGGGTCTGGTTTTTCGCTGTCAGACATCGCCTCGTCCTTTCCGGTCGCGTGCGCCGGCGTGTAGTCGAACGGCAGCGCGACACTGTCGCCCCGTATCACGATTCGACCGTCGCGCGACAGCGTCCCCGTGACGCCTTCGTCGCGAGTGCCCGCGGCGAGCGCGATCGGCCCTTCGAGCTGTCGATCGAGCCACCAGCCCGCGCCAGGAAACCAGGCGTTTCCTGCGCTGAAATCGACCAGCGTCGAGCGCTCGGCCAAACCGAGGCCGACCACCAGCGGCACGGCAATCGGAAGCTCGCCAAGTGCGTCGAGCTTCACTTCGCGCAGCGGCGTGAAGGTTGGCACCGCGAGCGCCGCGACGACTTCGTACGATTTGCCAGCGATCAACGCGGTCGCTTCCAGGAAGACGTCACGCGCGTCGTCCAGGCCGTCGCTCGAACCCAGCGCGTGTAGTGCACCCTGGGCTCCGGAACGCCGAGCCACTTCGGCCACGATCGCACTGAATGCGCCTTCGAGCGATTCGTCGAGCGCGCCACGCGCGGAGATCTTGATCGGCCGCTGTAAGATTCTCGCGAGCACGTCGACGATCAGCTCCGGTTCGAGATAGAGCGCGCACTTGAGCCCGCTCGCGCCGAGTTCGAAGCCGAGCCCGGTCGAAGGACGCCGCCGCGGCGCGGTCGTGGTCACGTGCCGAACGACGATCGAAGCTTCGCATGCGCAGACCTCGGACAGCGCGTGGGCGAACAGCGTCGTGTCGAGCACGCGCTGGACCTGCCTACGCGCTTCGGCGGCGCGGCGCGCGGTATCGCGCGTCGTCATTTCGAGTGCCTTCCACGGGTATGCGGTTGCGACTCGCGGGCTCATGGGCGAGCATCGTAGCCCGCGCTCCTCGGGCACGGGTATTCGTTGAAGCTGGGCCCAGATCTCGTTTGATTTCCGAGAGATAGGCCTGTTTTCCACAGACGGCACACAGCCCTGTGGATGGAGCTGTGGTTAGCCTGTCGGAATGCGCCGAGAGCGCGTGATAGCCTGATTCCATGCGGAAGCCGTGGTCGGTCTTGCTGTGCTGTTCGGCGTTGCTCGTCGCGGCAGGCGCGCGCGCAGACGACAAGGGCGCGAAGAAGACGGATACCGGCGTGCGCCGCGATCCGAAGGGCATCAAGGGCATCAGCCCATTCTGGGAAGCCGTGAAGAAGGGCGACGGCGCCTTCATCGCGCGCGATTTCGAGGGCGCGATCGCGGCCTATCGCGAAGCGATCACGGCAGAACCTGAAAATGCGCTCGGTCACTATCGTGCGGGCGAAGCACAAATCGCCAAGGGTGATTTGAAGGAGGCGGAGGCTGCGTTTCTCGCGGGTCTGCGCTTCGTCGGCAACGATGCGATGTTGAAGGCCAAGTTGGAGTTCGCGATCGCGGATCTGCGCGAACGGCAAAAGTCGTACGATGATGCCACGCAGAAATGGACCGACTACGAGTCGTTCACGACCGCGACTCCGGCCGCAAAGGGTTATCCGGCGACCGCGACCGAGCGCAAAAAGGTCGTGGAAACCTGGAAGAAGGTCAGCGCGGATTCCGCGGAAGTCAAGGCACGGATCGACAAGCGGCTGAAGGAAGCCGATGAATCCGTGCGCAAGAGCTCGAAATAGAGGCGCGTTACTTCAGGTGAACGCGCACGCTTTGCGACAGCGCTTCGTCCGCATGACGCGCGAACGTAAGGAAGCGCGGATAGTCGTTTGGCTGAACGCGCCCGGCGGGTAGGTTCACGGTGCGAACGAGCGAGAGCTCGCCGGGTTTCACCGTGTCCGCGACTTGCACCGAGCGATCGCCTTCCACGATTTTGACGGGCGTCACGTCGCTCGCGAGCTCTGCGCCGTTCGGCAACACGATGCGAAGGTTGATTTCGCGATGCATCGCTTCCGCCATCAACAGCGGTGTCTGACGCTGCGCTAGCGCTGCCAATTGGCTGATCCGTGGCCCGAACGGCGGCGAGATCAGGAGCATATCGCCCGAACGCTGGGCAAAACCGGGGATTTTGGCGCGCGCGCGGATGACCAGCGGATTGTCGAGATCGTCGAAATGATCGATCGCGTAGCTCGTGAGCTCGAGCCCGCGCAGCTCCGGGCCGAGCAAGCGTGACTCGAGCACGTCGCGCAGCTGCTCTTCTGGAATTTCAGCGAGCGCGTTGCGCAAGCCCATCGCGTACTTGCCAAAGAAACTTTGCTCGAGCTCGATCTCTGCCGAACCGTCCGGCGCGACGCGGAACACGCCTGTGTAACGCAAGTTGTCGA
>DATATR010000075.1:0-40365 GCA_036268695.1 Polyangiaceae bacterium
TCACCGAAAATGATCGCGCGTGCGACTTCGTGGTGACGGATCGGCGTGTGCTCGAGCTTTGATTCTGGACTCAGGATCTTTGTATTAGCTCTGGCTGTTCATCACGTCTTGGGGATGTTTTTGGCCTTGCGCTGACTTTGGCGCTTGGCCACTCGCGCTCTTTCGTTGCGCGGCTCGCGCCTGTGCGGTCAGTTCTCGTTGGGTCCTGCCTCCATTCCCAAACCGTGATCACGCGCTTCGTCGAGTCTGGCGCGTTGCTTTATTTCCGTGCGTCTGGCCCAAACCCTTCGCGCGCTCCGGCGCGCAAGAGGGAGAGAACGAGCAGACGCGAGATGTGGTGAACAGTCAGCGCGCTTGGCGCGCGCCTTGGCGCGACGCCGAAGGCTCTGACGCCACGCGCCCGCTTCGCGTGACCATCAATAAAAATAAAAGATGCTCAGCGGCGGGCGCGGCCGGCGGCTTTGCTCTGGCACTCCGCGCACACGCCGTACATTTCGTGTTTGTGCGCGCGCACTTGAAAGCCGTGCTTTTTGGCGACGCGTTGCTGCAGTTCTTCGATCGCCGGTTCTTCGAACTCGGTGATTTTGCCGCACTCCAAGCAGATCAGGTGATCGTGGTGTGCGTCTTCGTCCGAAAGTTCGTAGCGCGTGAAGCCGTCACCGAATTTGTGTTCTTGAACGACGCCGCTCTCCGTCAAAAGCTTCATCGTGCGGTACACCGTGGCGTAGCCGACGCGCGCGTCGACCGCGCGGACTTCGCGCAGGAGCGTGTCGATCGTGATGTGTTCGCCCGATTCGAAGAAGGTGTCGATGATCACGCGACGCTGTTCGGTCGAGCGCAGGCCGCGGCGCGCCATGTAAGCGTCCAAGTCCGCGCGCAGACGTTCTGCGTCGGGGGCTCGAGGCTTTTTGCCGCTTTGCGGGCTGTGGGCTTCCCCGCTTTTCACCGCACAACTTTCCCCCTCGTGGCGCGAGCGGTCAAGGCCCAGGCAACCGGCCCGCGGTGCGGGAGAAATCGCGGTGCTTTGTTAATCAATGTGAACCTGCCTCGTGCTTCGAAGCGTACTCCGCACGGACCATTGTGGTTCAGATCGGCCGCGCGCGGTCGAAGGAGGTAGTCATGGTTCGAGTAGGTTTGTTGGTGCGACTCGTGGCAAAGCCGGGCAAGGAATCGATCCTGGGTGAATTTTTGGCGAGCGCATTGCCGCTCGCGCAAGCCGAACCCGCGACTTCAGCGTGGTTCGCGCTTCGGATCAGCGCGAACGAATTCGGCATCTTCGATGTCTTTCCAGATGATTCCGGGCGCAAGGCGCACTTGAACGGCCCGATCGCCGCGGCGCTGATGGCGAAAGCCGATGAGCTTTTGGCCGAGCCGCCGCGGATCGAACAAGTCGATGTTTTGGCCGCGAAGCTTTGAGGCGGCGACGTCGACGTCAACGTCAACGTCGAGGTGACGCGGGCACTCTGCCTGCGATTCCGCCGTCTTTTGGGCCCAAAGCCGCGAGTGTTGCCTCGTGGCTTTGGGCTTTGGGCTATGCTCTTCGGTCGAGTCGATGGCGAACGACCGAAGCGCGAACTCAGCATCGTTGAAGGCAACGCTTTTGGGCGGCGTCGCGCTGCCACAAGCAAATGCCGATCTGTCTTCGATTTCGGCAACCGCGCTCGGCGTCGGCCAACCGCTCGCGCCGATCGACGCGGATTGGAACGGCCAAACCGACGCGACGATCGCGGCCACTCCGGCGCAGGCAGCGTCCGTCATGCGAGGCAACGTCGCAACACAAGCTCCGCGCTCGACGGTGCTGCCGCGCCGCAAGCGCGGTGAGCAGTCGCATTCCACCGAAACGGCGGTGCGCCCGCGTTTCGATCGCGTGAAATTGCTCGGCCGAGGTGGCATGGGTGAAGTCGAGCTCGCGCGCGACAACGACATTCGGCGCACCGTCGCCGTCAAGCGCTTGAACGGCGAAGCTGCTTCCGAAGCCGCGCTCTTGCGTTTCGCGGACGAAGTGCGCGTCGTCGGTCAGCTCGAGCATCCCGGCATCGTGCCGATTTACGACGTCGGGCGCGACGACACCGGCCAGGTTTACCTGGTGATGAAGCATCTTCACGGCGAAACGATGGAGGACGTGATCGGCAAGCTCCAAAGTGGCAACGCCGAGTACGCCGCGCGCTTCGCGCTCGAGTATCGCGTGCATCTGTTTTTGATGGTGCTCGACGCGGTTCGCTACGCGCACGCGCGCGGCATCCTGCATCGCGACATCAAGCCCGCCAACATTCAGATCGGCCCGTACGGCGAAGTCACGCTGATGGATTGGGGCATCGCCAAACCGATCGCGAGCAAAGACCAGGCCGGCCCAGCACCGGCCGAAGCGCTCAGTGGCACCCTGCTCGAATCCGAAGATCAGCGGCTCTTGCACACCCAGTTCGGTTCGCTCGCCGGCACTCCGCTCTACATGTCACCCGAGCAAGCCGCGGGTCGCAACGCCGAGCTCGACGAACGCAGCGACGTTTATTCCTTGTGCGTGCTGCTCTGCGAGTGGCTCGCGCTCGAGCATCCGCTCCGCCACAAGCAAACCGTGAGCGAAGTGCTCGCCGCGATCATCGCCGAAGACTATCGCAAGAGCGCGCTGTTCGAATTGGCCAAAGCGCGCGCCGTGCCCGCGGAATACATGTGGATCGTCGTGCGCGGACTCGAACGCGATCGCAATCGCCGCTTCCAAAGCGTGTCCGAGCTCGAAGACGCGATCAAACGCGTGCTCGAGGGGCACATGCGCGTGCAATGTCACGTCACGCTCGCGAAGCGCGGGGCGGCGGGCTTTGCGAATTGGATCGACCGCCACGTCGCGCTCTACTCGTTCTTGTTCGGGCTCACCGTGCTGAGCGCGCTCTCTGGCATTGGCTTCGCCGTCTGGCGCGCGCTTCATTCCTGATCGAGAGTGGGGGCGTGGGCGCTGTGACGCCCGCGGGCAAGCTGAGCTCACGCGATGCTCACGCTCCGCGCCGCGCGTTCCCGCGCGCGCTCACATGCGCGCGCGCAGCACGGCCGCGAGCGTGCCGAGCGTGGCGCACAGCGGCGCGAGCGGCGTCGGTGCCAGGCCGAGCACCGAGAGCACGGCGCCGATCAGCGCTGGGCCGAGCGTGAGCACCAAACCAATGCGCGCTTCGCGCCGCGCGTCGTGGGCCAAGCGCACCGCGAACGCAGCGTCGCGCACGTCGTCGGAAGCGAGCTGCACGCTCCACTCTGCGGTGCTCGAGCCGGCTGACGCGAGCGCAATCGAGACATCCGCCGCGGCGAGCGCGCCGTCGTCCGCCGGCGTGCGCCCGACCACCGCGACGATCGCGCCGCCGTCGGCCAAACGACGAATTTCGTCGCCGCGCTCGGCGGGCGGAATTTCCGGCCGCAAATGATCGATGTCGAGCGCGCGGCCGATCGCTTCGCAGGTCTCGCGCGCGTCGCCCGAGATCAGCACCGGCTCGACGCTCACGTCGAGCAAATGCTGCACCGCCGCGCGCGCGCCCGGCCGAAGACCATCTTGCAAACCCACCAGACCAACCAAGCGACCGCCGAGCGCGACCAAGAGCACGCTGCGTCCCATCGTTTCGAGATCCGTGATCCGCGCTTCGGCCGAAGCGACGCTGATGCGTTCGCGTAGCATCAGCCCGCGCGTGCCGACGACGAGCGGCTGACCGCTGGCCGCTACGGCCGTGACGCCGAGGCCGGGCTGCATGCTCGGGCTGCGCACGCCGTCTGGGCGCACACCGCGCGCGCGCGCCGCGCGCATCACCGCGGTCGCGACCGGGTGCGTCTCGCCACCCTCGGCGCCGGCCACGAGCGCGAGCACTTGTTCCGGCTCGTGCCCGCCGAAGCCTTCAATGTTGGCGATCTCGGGCTCGCCGAGCAGCAGCGTGCCGCGCGCGGAAAAAGCCGTCGCCGTCACGCGCCCGGCGCGCTCGAAGGCTTGGGCCGAGCGAAATACGATGCCACGGCGGAGCGTCTCGAGGATGCCGCGCGCGACGTAAAGCCCGCCAATTTCCGCAATGCCCGGCTGAGCCACCGCGGCGAGCACGGCGACGGTGAGCAGCAAAGTCTGCACGCCATCCATGTTCCCCGCGAACGCGCCGAGCGCGGCAAAGCCGGCGATGAACGGCGCGCCGCGCTCCGCCGTGAGCCGGCCGATCCGCGCCATCGGCGCGAACACGTCCGCGCGCCGGCGCGGGTCGTTGGTCAGGCGCATGAACGCGCGATCGAAGCCGGCCCAGCCGACGACCGCGCGCAGCCGCCCGCTCACCACCGTTGCACCGGCGACGATCGCGTCGCCTTCGCGCCGCGTGGCCGGCGTGGTCGCGCCGAGCCAGGGCAAGACTTCGGCGCTGCCCGCCGTAATCGTCGCATCGACCGGGATCGACTCGCCGCTTTCAATCACGATCTCTTCGCCCGGGCGCAAATCCGCGGCGCGCGCTTCGACCAACTCGTCCCCGACCACGCGATGACCGGGCTGGTCGAGCTCGGCGCGGAGCCGCGCGCGCTCGTCTTCGAGCGGGCGGCGCGTGCGGCGCATCGCGGCCGCGCTGGTGGCCGAACTCGCGATCACGACGGCCGCGAGAGAAATCGCGCTCTCGGTGTGCGCATCACCGAGGAAGCGCAAACCGAGCGCGATCACGCTGGCCGAAATCGGCGGCGCGAGCAGCGCCAGCGGGTGCAGCTCGGTCGCTTTGCGCGCGCCCATCAACGACTCGGCCGCGAGCGAAAACGCCGCGACGAAGGTCACGACCAGCCGCGCCGCCTGCGCCAACGGCGATTCTCCAGCCAAAATCAAGGCGATCGACAGCACCGCGCCGAGTATGGCCAAGAGCAACAGGACGCCGCCCACGTCGACCGCGCTGTTCGTCGCGCTCGCGCCGCCGAGCGTGCTCGATACCGACTTCGGCTCGGCCTCGTATTCGAAGGCCAAACGTTCCGCGCCGAGCGTGCGCTCTTCGATCAAGTCATCGCGCGCGATCAGCGCGATCGCTTTGGCGCTTTGAATCGGTTGTTCGATCGGCGGCGGCGCTTCACTGCTCGCCGCGTGCACGGCGGCGGCGCGGACACGCGCGCGCAGCTCTTCTTGTTCGCGCGGCAACGGCAGCGGCGTGCCCGTCGCGTTCATGTCGTAGCGATCGCGGCAGACCGCACTACAGAAATAGCGAAAGCGCTCGCGATGAAAGGCGACGCGCGCGGCGCGCAACGGATCGACGGGCGCGGCGCAGCTCGCACACGGCAAGAGCGCTTCGCGCGACGTGTGCCGGAAATCCTCGGGCGAGCTGAGATCCAAAACTCGTTCCTCTTTGCTCGGGCCTCAGCCGTAGCTGGACAGCGCGCGTTCGAGCAGCGAAACGCCTTCTTCGAGCTCCGCCTGGGTGACGACGAGTGGCGGCGAGAAGCGCAAGGCTTGCCCGCCCGCGATCGTGACGAGCACGCCCGACTCTTGCAATGCGCTCAGCACTTTCCGCGCGTCGACGCCTTCGCGGAGGACTAGCGCTTGGAGCAAACCGCGGCCGCGCGTGGTTTCGACGAGCTTCGGGAATTTGGCTGCCGCGCGCGCGAGGAGCGCGGAGAGTTCTTCGCCGCGTTGGTTCACTTGCGCGAGCAGGCCGTCGTTTTCGAGCACATCGAGCACCGCGAGCGCTGAAGCCGAGGCGAGCGGATTGCCGCCGAAGGTCGAGCCGTGACTGCCGGGCGGTAGGGCTTCTTCGAGGAAGCGCTTGCAAACCATGGCGCCGATCGGCACGCCGCCGCCGAGCGCTTTGGCGAGCGCCACCACGTCCGCCTGAATGCCTTCGTGTTCGAAGGCCAAGAACTTACCGCTGCGGCCGACGCCGGTTTGCACTTCGTCGGCGAGTAGGAGCGAGCCGCTCGCGCTGGTCAGCGCGCGCAGTTCGCGCAAAAATCCGGGCGGCGCGGGCAGCACACCGCCTTCGCCTTGCACCGGCTCGACCAAGATGCCGGCTACGTCCGGCCCCATCGCGCGGCGCACGGCTTCGATCTCGCCGTAGGCCACGTGCGTTACGCCGGGCAGGGGACCAAACCCATCTTTGTATTTGTCTTGGCCAGTCGCGGCCAGCGCGCCGAGCGTGCGGCCGTGAAATGAATTTTTGAACGCGATGATGCGGTAGCGATCGCGCTCGCCTTTGGCGTAAAAGTAGCGGCGCGCGAGCTTGAGCGTCGCTTCGATCGCCTCGGTGCCGGAGTTGCAGAAGAACGCGCGATCCATGCCCGTGAGTCGGCACAGCTGTTTGGCCAAGCGCACGTTCGGCTCGTTGTAAAAGTAATTCGAGACGTGGAGCAGCTTTCCGGCTTGCTCGGCGATTGCGGCCGTGAGCTTCGGGTGCGCGTGGCCGAGCGTGCTCACGGCGATGCCGGCGTAGAGGTCCAAGTAACGCTTGCCCGCGGCGTCGAACAACACGGAGCCTTGGCCGCGCACGAACACGAACGGCGGTTGGCGATAGTTCGGATAAAGGAATTGTTGGCCGGCGCTGACGAGCTCGCTCTCGGGGATCATCGAACGCGCTTCTTAGCAGCTGGTTCAGCGGGAGCACAGCTCCCGCCCCGCTGGAGTGAATCCAGCGGGGCCCCACCCTCAGGTTTCGGGGCCCCACCCCCAAAACGCCGTGGTCGAGGCCAATCGCGGCTTGGAAAAGGGGCGCGCGTGTTCAGCGCGTCGCTTCGGCGCCTGCCGCGATCAACGCGCTGACGGTTTCGACGAAGCCAGCGCCGCGCTCGCGAGTGGTGCGGTAACGCGGTGTTAGCGTCGCGCGACCGCTCAAGTTGGCGACGCCGATGCTGTGCCGAAACGCAGCAAAGCAAGCCGCGTCGTTTTCGCTGTCGCCGATGAACGCGTAGCGCGCGAGGATCCGGCTCGGGTCGAGGCCGCGCAGCTTTTGAATCAAGCGCACGACGCCCGAGGCTTTGTCGTCACGGTCGAAGCTCAAGTGCAGATGCACGCTCGACGCGATCGTGCTCGCGCCGCGCGCTTCGGCGAAATGTTGCACTTCGCGGACGCGATCTTTCGGCACTTGCTGCTGCTCGCCGATGTCGAACGTGAAGTCGCTGCGCCGCAACGGGACGTCGTCTGCGGGCACGAGCTCCGGAAATTGTTTTTGCACTTCCGCGACCAGCGCGGCGAGCGCAACTTGCCGCGCTCGGCGTTCGGGCTCGGAAATGGTGTCGATCGTGCGAAGCGCGCGGCCGTCCAGCACGAACGCGAGCGCGCCGTTTTCGGCGACCGCGCCGTCGATCGGCCACTGGCGCGCGATCACCGCCGCCCAGCCCGCGGGGCGACCCGTGACCGCGTAGCTCTCGAAGCCCGCTTCGCGCAGACGAAACAACGACGAATACGCGGCTTCGCTGAGCCGCCCGTGATCGAGCAAGGTGTCGTCGAGGTCGAACGCGAGCCCGCGCAAAGTGCGCGGCGCGCGTTTCACTAGTTCGCTGATGGGGAGCATCTTAGGCAACGAGAAATCATGATGCGTTTTGGGGTTGGGGCCCCAAAACCTGAGGGTGGGGCCCCGCTGAATTCACTTCAGCGGGGCGGGAGCTGTGCTCCCGACGACTTCGACGATCAAGGAACACAAATAAAGACCCTCGGGAAAGGCGGCGGGCACGGGATGATCCGGCCCCTGGAAAAATCGCTCGAGCACGAGCGCGTGGGCACCGACGTCGCGCGCGCCGAGCGCCACCGCGCGCGTGAGCTCGTTCAAGCCGATCGCTGCAGAGCACGAACAGATCACGAGCAAACCGCCCGGTTTGGTTGCGCGACAGCCACCTTGCGCGAGCTTTCGCATGCTCTGCAGCGCCCGCGTTTTTGCGGCGCGTGACGGCGCGAGCTTCGGTGGATCGCAGATCACGAGCTCGTAGCCGCCTTTGCGGCCGGCTTGATTCAAGAGCTCGGTCGCGTCCGCGCGTTCGAACAGCACGCGGCCCGAAAGCTCGTTCAGCGCGGCGCACTCGGCGGCGACTTCGAGCACGGGCGCGCTCGCGTCGACCGCGTGCACTTCGCGCGCGCCGCCACGCGCCGCCGACAGCGCAACCGCGCCGACGAAGCTGTACGTGTCGAGCACGCGCCGGCCGCGCGCGAGCTCTTCGATCCGCGCGCGGAGCGGACGCTGATCGACGTAGAACCCGGTCTTGTGCCCGAGTGAGAATGGGATTTTGAATTTCAAGCCGCGTTCGCGAAACTCGAATGCGTCGAGCTCGGTGTCGCCGCGGATCACGCCGTGCGTCGGCTCGAAGCCTTCGGTCTTCGCGTGCGTGAGTGGCGTGCGATCGACGATCGCGCGTGGCTTCAAGAATCGCGTGAGCAAATCCAAGATCATGCCTTCGCGAAGCTTGAGCCCGATCGTGCCGAGCTGAACCGCGATGACGTCGCCGAGTTGATCGACGACGAGGCCTGGCAAATCGTCGCCTTCGGCGTGCACGAGCCGCAGCGCGTTCGTTTCGTTCGACGGCAGACCGAGCTCGCGCCGCCGCGCGATCGCGCGCTCGATGCGTGCAGCGAACAGCGCGCCGTCGATCGGCGTCTGGTCGTCGCGCGTGAAGAGGCGCACGGGGATCGCCGAGCGCGGCGAATACAAGCCGCGACCGAGCACGTTGCCGCGCGCATCGCGGACTTGGATCTCGTCGCCCGCTTGCGCGCCGCCTTCGACCCGCTCGATCGCCTGCGCAAACACCCACGGATGACCGGCCCAAACCGGCTGCACGTGACCTGCTTTGATGACGACGGAGCCCATCGAATCGCTCGGCTCCCGTATTCCGTCTGCCACAGCGGTGTAAACGACTAGTTACGCGCACGCATGCGTGTGCGGCTTTTCGGCCTGATTTTCGCTGGTGGCAACTGGCACCGAGGTTGCTACCCTGCACACGCGGGCCGTTTAACCGGCTCGAGGAGCAGGTTTCGATGTCGCGCTCGGTCGTCTTTGCTTTGCTGTTTACGCCTGTCGCCCTCGCGCTCAGCGCGAGGCCCGCGCTGGCCGCGGATTGCCCGGACGGGTGGTTTTGCGACGACAGTGCGGCTCCGCCGTCCGGTCCGCCCGCGCCGCCGAGCGGCGACCGCTTGCCGCCACCGCCACCGCCGCCCGGCGCAGCGCCGGAAACCGCGCCGCCCTACGCGCCACCGCCGTACCCGCCGCCGGACGAGTCGACCCTCTTCGTCGATCGCCCCGAGAACGCGCCGCCACCACCGATGAAGCGCCGTCATCGTCGCCCGTATCACGAGTGGGGCTTCAACTTGCACCTGGAAGACGCGATCTTGGGCGACAAAGCCGGCAAGGCGTCGAATGCCGGCATGGGCGGCGTCGGGTTTTCGTTTCGGTATCGGCCGCTGCCGCCGGTCGCGTTCGAAGCCGGCATCGATTTGCTCACGGGCACGGATTTCCAAGGCTACTCGCGCGACGAAGGCGCGCTGCTCTTGAACACGCTCGTGTTCTTCAACCCGCACAGCGTCGTTCAAGTCTACGCGCTCGGCGGCATCGGCTTCAGCACGGCCAACGTCAAAATCGCGCCGCGCGCCGGCGAAGCGCCATTCCCGAGCCACAACGAAGAGTACGACTACTTCGGCGGCCAGCTCGGCCTCGGCGTCGAAGTGCGCGTCACGCACAACATCGCGCTCGGCGGCGACCTGATCGGCTTCGTGCGCGGCCGCACCGACAACAACGCGCGGACCGCGCCCGAATTCGAAGATCCCACCACGCACCGCGTGACCAACGCCTCCGGCGGCGGCCTATTGCGCGCCGGCGCGACGTTCTACTGGTGAGCTCGCCTTAATTTTTGGGGTTCAGCGCATCCCAGCCGCGCGCCGGAGCCTCACCGCGGACGACGCGCGGTGCTTTCCGGCGGCCGAATCTCAGTTGCAATTGCAACTGGATCCGACGCGCAGTGCTTTCGGGCGGCCGAATGTCAGTTGCAATTGCAACTGGCTTCGATGCGCAGTGCTTTCGGGCGGCCGAATGTCAGTTGCAATTGCAACTGGATTTGCGATTCGAAGAGGGGCAGTTTTTTCGGCTCGTTCCTAAGTCCTCGAGCCGGACGACCAAGAGCAATTTCGCCCAGCCGCAACGCGGTGAGGCTCCGGCTTGCTCCTGGGACGCGCTGAACCAACCCAAAAATCTTCGAGCCACAAAACGCGAATCCCCGACTTCTTGCGAAGCCGGGGATCACGTGACCGCGCCGAGTGGCGCGGACTCGCTCACTGAACCAGATCTTTGAGGTTCTTGAGCGCGGTCGCGCGAACTTTTTTGCTCGCGGGCTTCGCCGGGATCGTGATCGGCTCTTTGGTGAACGGGTTGATGCCTTGGCGCTCTTTCGTCGCCGGCTTCTTCACCACGCGGAGCTTCACCAGACCCGGAACGACGAATTCGCCGGGGCCGCGAGCCGAGAGTTGCTTGCGGATGAGCTCTTGGAGCCCTTCGAACACGCGACCCACGCTCTTCTTGTCCAAGTCCGATGCATTCGCGAGCTCAGCAATGACCTGAGCCTTCGTCAACCTTTTGCCAGCCATGCGCTTCCTCCTGTCAGAAAATCCAAAATTTCGGCCGTCTGCGGGCCCTCCCGACCGAGCCGGCGGCGTTTTCGCCGTCGTTTCTGTCGTCCAAGGCGTGCGCGAACCGATAACAGGGTTCTTGCAGCTACTTCAAGGGGAAAAATTCTGAAGAGGCTCTGATCGAGCATTTTTTCCATGGACCGGGCGAGGGGGGCTGCGGGGAAGGCGTCCCCCAGGCCGGTTTAGCGCCCCTATCTCACCCTATCCCTTGTTCCATGCTGGACCGTGAACCGCTTCTGGAAGAATCTGCATTTTCCAGGAAAAGCGGGAGCTTAGCGTTCATTTCGCATGCCTTGCGCGAGCCCGCGCGGCACGTTTTCCGGGCTTCGCGCGCGCGCTCGGTTTGGTAGCGCGAGCGCCCTTCGGCAGGCGAACGGCATTTTTGCGTCGATTTGCCGTTACGCGTTCGACGGCGCGCACGAGCCGCCGAGTCTGGGCGGTCATTTCGCGTTTTTCCTGCGGGTTCGCGTGGTCGTAGCCGAGCAGGTGCAAGAGCCCGTGCGCGAGCAAGAAGCGCACTTCCAGCAAAAGCTCGCGTTTTCGCGCGCGCGCTTGGCGCTCTGCGGTGTCGAGCGAAATCACGACGTCGCCGAGCGCGCGCGTTTGACCTGGATTTTTCGGCCGCAAAACGGCTTCGCCCTCTTCGAGCGGGAACGAAAGCACGTCCGTCGCTTTGTCGTGGTCGCGATGCTCGCGGTTGAGCGCGTGGATTTCGGCGTCGTTCGTGAGCAGCACGCTGAGCTCGGCTGAAGCGAGCTCGAGCTCGCTCAGCATCGCGTTCGCGATCCGGCGCACGACGGCCACGGACAACGCGGGAGAACCCTTTGCACGGCGTAAGACGAAGGTCGGCATGGTGCGAAGCCGTCAGCGCGATGTGACTCTGACGAGAATCGAGCACTAACACGAGAACGCGCGCCGTCGCACCTCGGGTGTGCGCGCGATCTTTTTGAAAGGGCACGACCTTTCCAAGGATCGACCCTGGCGTTACGTTTCATCCGCATGGCTCGTCCGTCGCGTCCGCCCGGCTTCGATATGACGTATCGGCCGAACGAGTCGAGCTTCGGGCCGCCGTTCGCCGCGCGCATTCCCTCGTTCTTGTATTTGGCGATCGCGATCGCCGCCGCCGTCGCGGTCGTGCTCGCCGAGCACAGTCCGTCGAACAGCTGGCTTTACGTCAACGTCGTCGAGCGCGGCGTGAAGGGCTTCATCAGCGCGCGCGTCTGCGCCGGCTTGCTCTTGCTCGGCGCGATCTCGTCGGTCTTGCGCACGAGCATGCGCGGCGTGCGCATCCGCGGCGACGGCGTCGATTATCGCGACGTGGCAAGCCTCGGTTGGCCGCGCGCGCGCCGCTTCAAATGGGCGCAGATCGATCGCATCGTGCTCGATTTGCCGTACATCGCGCTCGATCTTTGGGACGGCACGCGCAGTTTTTTGCCGGCGGTCGATGACCGCAAGGCGCTCGCGAACGTGCTCGAAAAAGTCGGGCACGCGCGCGCGATTCCGGTGCGCGGCGGCGTCGGACTCGACGAATTGCCGGAAGCCGGCGAATTCGGCGAAGTCGAAGAAGAAGCCTGAACGCGCCTTTTTTTGTGCGAAGAACGGGCGTGCCTTTGATGCGCGAGGCGAGATCGCCTTGCTTCCGCGCGCCCATTTCGCACACGCAATCTCAGTTGCAATTGCAACCTGAGAAGCGCGCTTGCGTGACGCGCGTGTCACTCCGCCGCGCTGGGTTCGCGCGGCGAGCTTTGCGTGTCCTTTATTTTTGTCAGCCCCCGCGCTGCGTCGAGCAGCCGCATTCCGAGCACCATCGCCGCCACGAATACAATCGCGCCGAGCGAGCCCGCGCCGAGCGACACGATCGACGGCCCCGGGCAATAACCCGCGAGCCCCCAACCCACGCCGAAGATCGCCGCGCCTGCGACGAGCGCGCCGTCGAGCTTCGCGCTAGCGGACTCGGCACTCGCCGGAGCGAGTGAATTCGTCGTCAGCGCAGCCGACGCGCTTGCGGCTTTGCGCTTCGCGAAGTGGAGCCACGTGGCGTGCACGGCGATTGCGCCGACCATCACGCCCACGAGCTTCGGCGACCAGGCGCCGGTCAGATCCAAGAACGCTAGCACATTTTCGGATCGGCCATGCCGGAGATGCACAAGCCCGCGCCGAAAATCGCGCCAGTGGCCAGCGCCGAGCCGAGCGACTTCGCGTTCATGGCGCGCCCCAGCCAGCGAACGCGTGGCGCACGACGAACACCGTGATCATGCCCGCCGCGACGAACGTGCAAGTGGCGATCATCGATCTCCGCGAGAAACGACTCACGCCGCACACGCCGTGACCCGAAGTGCAGCCGCCGCCGAGCCGCGTGCCCACCCCAACCAACAAACCGGCAAATGCCAACGGCGCGAGTGGCAACGCCGAAACCCCGATTCGATCGGTGAACTTTCCGAACAAAACGCCGGCCAGCGCCAAGCCGAGCAAGAACGCCGCACGCACCGCGCGATCGCTCGCGCCGCCCAATAGTCCGCCGAGCAGGCCGCTCGCGCCGGCGATGCGGCCGTTGAACGTCCAAAACAAAGACGCGCTCAGGCCAATCAAAGCCCCGCCGAGAATGGCTAAAATCAAGGTTTCGGCTCTCCGAGCGACTCGCCAGACCGAGTCGAGCGCGCCAACGTCAAGAATCGGCGCGGCGCGTGTTAGAACGCCGTGCTCCTCGCGAGCGTGATTGGGGCCTCATGAATAGTCGTGTGCTCTTGGTCGTGGTTTCTTGTTTACTGAGCGTCGTAATCGGGCTCGTGCTTTCGCGTCACGGCGCAGCGGACGTGAGCGGCGCGCACAAGAAGCCGTTGATCGGTCTTTCGCTCGACACGTTGAAGGAAGCGCGCTGGCAAGGCGATCGCGACATGTTCGTGAAAGAAGCGCACTCGCTCGGCGCGGACGTGCTCGACTTGGCCGCGAACAGCGACGACACGGTGCAAATCGGCGACGTCGAAAAATTGATCACCAACAAAGTCGACGTGCTCGTGGTCGTGCCACACGACGGCAAGGCGATGGCCAAGGCCGTGAGCATGGCGCACGACGCAGGCATTCCCGTCATTGCTTACGATCGCTTGATCCGAGACAGCGATCTCGATTTGTACGTGAGCTTCGACAACGTCAAGGTCGGGCGCTTGCAAGCCGAATACTTGGTGCAGCATTTGCCGACGCCAGGCAAAGGCAAAATCGTGCGCATTTACGGCTCGAAGACCGACAACAACGCGCAGCTCTTCAAGCAAGGCCAAGACGAAGTGCTCGCGCCGTACCTCGCGCGCGGCGACATCACCGTGATTCACGAAGATTGGGCGGACGATTGGAAGCCCGAAGTCGCCAAGCGCATCATGAACGCCGCGATCACGGCGTATGGCGGCGACTTCGACGGCGTGCTCGCGAGCAATGACGGCACCGCGGGCGGCGCGATTCAAGCGCTGATCGAAGAAGGCTACGCCGGGAAAAAAGTCGTCACGGGGCAAGACGCGGAGCTCGTCGCGTGTCAACGCATCGTTGCCGGCACGCAATCGATGACGATCTACAAGCCGCTCCACACGCTGGCGCAAAACGCAGCCGAGCTTGCGGTGAAGCTCGCCGAACATCGAGTCGTGATCGCGAAAGACAGCGTGTACAACGGCAAGATTCAGGTGCCCGCGGCGCTCTCGGAAGTGGTCACGGTGACGAAAGAGAATTTGGCTGAAACCGTGGTCAAAGACGGCTTTCACAGCTACGACGACGTCTATCGCGGCGTGCCCGAAAGCGCGCGGCCGAAGCGACCATGAGCCTGAGCGCGTCGCCCACGCCCGTGCTCGCCACGCGCGAGCTGGTCAAGCGCTTTCCGGGCGTGACCGCGCTCGGCGGCGTGAGCTTCGAGCTCTTGCCCGGCGAAGTGCATGCCTTGTGCGGCGAAAACGGAGCCGGCAAATCCACGCTAATCAAGCTCCTTTCCGGCATTCATCCGTTCGGGAGTTACGAAGGGTCGCTCTTCGCCGCGGGCCGCGAGGTGCGCTTCAGCTCGACGCGCGACGCGGAAGCGGCGGGCATCGCCGTGATCTACCAAGAGCTCGCGCTCGTCCCGGAGATGACCGTGGCCGAGAATCTGTGCCTCGGCCACGCGCCGCTGCGACACGGATTGATCGATTGGGATCGCGTCTATGCGGACGCGGCGCGCGTGCTCGAAATGGCGAAAATCGCGCTCGATCCGACGGCGGAGGTCCGCAAGCTCGGCGTCGCCGAGCGGCAATTGGTCGAGATCGCGAAGGCACTGAGCAAAAATCCGAAAGTCTTGATTTTGGATGAGCCGACGGCCGCGCTGAGCGAAGACGAAGTGCGTCGCTTGCTCGACGTCGTGCGCGATCTTCGAGCGCGCGGCATTGCGGCGATTTACATCTCGCACAAGTTCGACGAAGTCTTCAGGATCGCGGATCGAATCACGGTGCTGCGGGACGGCAAGAGCATCACCACGCTCGAAACCAAAAATACGACAGCCGACGAAGTGATTCGGCACATGGTCGGGCGCCCGATCACGGAATTATTTCCGCGTCGCGCGAGCACGCCGGGTGAGGTGCTGCTCTCGGTGTCCGGGCTCTCGGTGTCGGAGACCCGAGCTCAGGCGCCGCGGCTTCGCGAAGTGAGCTTCGAAGTGCGCGCAGGCGAAGTGCTCGGCATTGGTGGTTTGATGGGGGCCGGGCGCACGGAACTACTGCTTCACTTGTTCGGCGCGTGGGGTTGGCGCATCGCGGGTAAGGTCAAATTGGCGGAAATATCGCTCGATTCGCCGACACCGCATCGCGCGCTCGCGGCTGGGCTCGCGCTCGTGAGCGAGGATCGCAAGCGTTACGGCTTGTTCTTGGAATCGGCGATCGGGTTCAATTTGTCGCTTTCGAGTTTGTCGCGCCTTGCGCGGCGCGGTTTGCTCGACGAAGACGCGGAAGTCGCGCGTTCGCGCGCGCTGTTCGACTCGCTGCGGGTGAAAGCGCCGGGGCTCGAGACGACGGTGCGCACGCTCTCTGGCGGCAATCAGCAAAAAATCGTGATTGGTAAGGCGCTGATGACCGAGCCGAAGGTGCTGTTGCTCGACGAGCCCACGCGCGGCATCGACGTCGGCGCGAAGCTCGAGGTGTACGAGCTCGTCAACCGCTTGTGTTCGGAAGGCAAAGCGATCGTGCTCGTGTCGAGCGAATTGCCGGAGCTGATCGGCATGAGCGATCGGATCGTGATGCTCAGCGAGGGCAAAATCGGCGGCACATTTTCGCGCGCCGAAGCGACGCAAGAACGCCTGCTCTCTGCCGCGCTCGGTCGCACAGGAGCACCCCAAAAACAAGCCGAATTGTCATGAAGACCACGCTCAAAAGCGCGCTCCGCGATTACTCGATGCTGCTCGCGCTCGCGGCGATCTGGGCTTTCTTCGGGCTCGAGCATCCCGTGTTTTTGTCTTCGCGCAACCTATCGTTGCTTTTGATCGAACTGTCGATCACCGCGAGCCTCGCGCTCGGCATGCTGCTCGTGCTGCTCCCGGCGCAGATCGATTTGGCGGCGGGCAGCGGCGTCGGGCTCGCGGGCGCGGTCGCGGCCGTGTTGGTTTTCAATCACGGCACGCCGGCGCTGCTCGCGCTGCTCGTCGCGACTGCGGCGTGCGTCGTGGTTTGGGCGTCGATGGGCGCGCTGATCGTAGGCCAGCGCATTCCGGCGTTCATCATCACGCTCGGCGGGTTGCTCGTGTTCAAAGGCGTGCACTGGCTCGTGATCAAGGGCCAAACCGTGCCGGTGTCCGAAGGCGGCAAGAACAACGCCTACTCCTTGCTCACGACTTACTACTTGCCGCCGCTCGCGGGCTTCGCGCTCGGCGCGCTGGTGATCGCGGGATTCGCGTTTTTCACGCTGCGCGCGCGCGCTCGTCGCGCCGCGTATGGCTTTGGTGTGCCGGACAAAGAGCGCACGTTCATGACGCTGTTCATCGCCGGGCAGCTGATTTTTCTGCTGCTGATCGTGACCAATCAATACCGCGGGTTGCCGTTGCCGGCTTTGATTTTGGGTGCGCTTGCGCTCGCGGTCTACGTGCTCACGGCGCACACGCCATTTGGTCGCTATCTGTACGCGATCGGGAGCAATGAAGAAGCCGCGTTGATTTCCGGCGTGCCAATTCAGCGCACGGTGATCGTCGCGTTCGCGTTGATGGGCGCGATCGTGGCACTGACCGGCTTCATGCAAACGGCCTATGCCGGCGCTTCGACGTCGACCGTCGGCAGTTTGATGGAGCTCGACGCGGTCGCAGCTTGCGTGATCGGCGGCACGAGCTTGCGCGGCGGTCGCGGTACGGTGACCGGTGTTTTGTTCGGCGCGCTGATCATGGCGAGCTTGCTCAACGGCATGACGCTGATGGCCGTCTCGCCCGAGATCAAATTCATCGCGCGCGGTGTGGTGCTCGCGCTCGCGGTGTGGGTGGATGTGAAACTGAACAGTGATTGAGCCGCGTCTGAGCTGACGGAAGCTCAGGAACCCACGACGCGCAGCGAGCGGCCTTTCAGGGCCGATTGCAGCTCGGGTTCCGGCGCGCGACCTTCGTGCGCTGCTGCGATCGCGCTCATCGCGGTGGCCATCGGATCGAAATCGGGCGCTGAGCGAAAGCGCTGCGAACCGCCCACGATCTTGTGTTTGACCAGGCGATTCTGCATCACGTTCAGCGGCAAATAGCCGAGTGTTTGGATCCAGCTCGAGTTTTTTCGCACCGTCCAGCGATCCCAAATCGCGCGCGGCGAATAGAACTTCTGCCAGGCGTGCTGCCAACCTTCGCGCAGTTCTTCGCGCGACATGCGCGTCGGTTTGTAATACGGCGAGCCTGCGTCGTGATCGCCGCGCAGCCACCAGCGCTCGTCGGTGAGGCGCCCTTCACTCTGCAAACGGCGATAGAGTTTGGTGCCCGGATACGGCGTGAGGATGGCGTAGAGCGCCATCGTCAGTTTCATGTCGATGCCGAACTCGACCGTGCGATCGAAGACTTCTTTGTCGTCCGTGTCGAAGCCGAACACGAAGCTGCCCCAAGTGGAGATGCCGTGCTCGTGCAGCATGTCCATCACTTCGCGGTATTGCGACGGCTTGTTCTGACGTTTGCCCGTGTGCTGCAGCGTGTTCTCGTCGATGCTCTCGAAGCCGATGAACAGCGCCTTGCAGCCGCTCTCCGCCATCAGCTTCACGTTTTCGATCCGCTTCACCGCAGCGAGCGAACATTGACCGATCCAATGTTTGTCGAGCTCGGCCATGCGCGTGAATAGATCCCCCGAATATTTGCGGTGAATCATCACGTTGTCGTCGGCGAACATGATCAATTTGCCGAGCTGTCGGAGCTCGCCCAACACTTCGTCGACCGGACGAAAGCGCATCGTCGTGCCGTTCGCGGTCGACACGCTGCAAAACTCGCACGGATACGGACAGCCGCGCATGGTTTGCACGACTTGAAACGGGATGTACTTCTTCGAGCGAAACAGATCACGACGCGCATTCGGCTTGCCACCGAGATCGGGCAATTGCCCGCGGTAAATCGGCTTCAGCGCGCCGCGCTTCGCGTCCTTCACGAGCTCGGGCCAAAGCTCTTCGGCTTCGCTCACGACGACCGAGTCCGCGAAGCGCAATGCTTCGTCCGGCAAAGCCGTCGGGTGAATGCCGCCGAGCACGACTTTGACGCCGCGCGCGCGATACGCGGAAGCGATTTCATAACTGCGCCGCGCGGTCTTGCTATCGACGCTGATGCCGACCAAATCGACGTCTTTTACGTCGCGCTCGAGGTTGAACGGATTCACCAAATCATCGGTGTAGATGACTTCGTCTTCGGCAGGCGTGAGCGCGGCGAGCACGCCCAGCCCGAGCCTCGGCAAGAAAGCAGAATCCTCACTCGCGGTGGCAATGAGCTCGATTTGCATGCTTTTCCCAGGCGCAGCATGCCATGGATGAACGCGCGCTCGATAGTGCAATTGGGATCTGCCGAGCGCGTCGCCACGCATCCTGCACCGGCGAGCAGCGGTGGGGCGAAAGCGCTCGAGCATCATTCGAAGCTTTTTATTTGGGTTGGGTTTGCCTTGCGCGTCACTTGGCCGCTTTGGGCAGCACCTTCGGCAACGCGCCGCGATTGCAGATCGCGATCGCCATCGAGTACGGCCCATCCACCGCCGGTGAAAGCTCGATCACGTGCGGACCCGCAGCCGTGGCGCAATAAGCGAACTCGAGATTCGTCGTGGGCGCCGGCAATGGCGCGACGTTTTCGCCGAACGGCGTGGTGAGCTTCGCCCGAATCGAATTGTCGGCCACGCCGCTGATCGCGATGAGATCGAAGCAGGTGCCGGCTTCGAGCGGCGTCGTCAGTTTTTGCTCGCTGGATTCGGTCGTCGCGGCGAGGCTGATCTCGTGGCAGCCGTGGGACATGAGTTGCTTCAGTCGTTCGCTCACGCGCGTCATGCCCGTCGTGGCCGGATCTTTGGCGAACGTGCGCGGACAAGTCAGGGCTTCGACCCAAAACGACGCGCCGCCCGAGATTTTCACGAGATGCTCTGCGTTTTCTTGCGTGCAAAATGTCTCGTCGAGCGAGCCGCTCTGCGCCGCGCGTGTGGTCACGGCTCCGGCCGCGTCCGTCACTTGCAACGTGATCGGCGAAGCCTGCGCGCCCACGGCGAGGAAGCGCATGCATTCACGCTTCACGATCGTGAAGGTGCCCTTGTATTCGCTCTGCTGTTCGCTCGGACCGTCGAGCACTTTCGGGCAACCGGCGGCAGTGGCTTTGCTCGCAAGCACAACCAGCGCTGCCGGCGGACCCGACGCCGAATTCGTGCTTGCCGTGGACGACGCACTCGACACCGCGGCGACGATTCCAGTCGTGATCGCGGCGACCAGTAACAACGAACCCGTGACGATGAACGCCGTCATGCGCCGCTGCTTGTTGCGCGCGCGCAGACGCTCGGCCTCGGCGCGCGTCGTGTCCGCTTGAATGCGCGCGACGCTCGCGGCTTCTTCACGCTGACGTTCGGCGTAAGCTTGGCGCGCCGGGCGATCCGGCAGTTCGAATTCGAAGCCGCAGTATTGACAGCGCGCGAGCCAAACTCCGAAGTCGTTCGGCAGTTCGACCGGTGCGCCGCAGCGCGTGCACTGCAGATTAGCCATTCAGCGCCGCTGACGTCGCGCTCGCGACTGCCCGCGAAAATCTCGTCCACCGGAGCCCATCGAGCCCGATTGTGTCAGAAATTGCCGGCAACCGAAACGCGCGCTGGGAAGGCGTTCGCACCGTTGATTTGCAGCACGGGTCCAGCGCGAAACGTCACATGCTGGTTCTTGGTCGGCACTTCGATCCACGGCAAAATGGCCGAGCGCTGCGCCCTGCCGCGCTCGAACGCGTATTCCAAACCCAAACGCACGGGCAGCAAATCGAAGGCAGCGCCGGCGCTTCCGCCGAGTAAATGTTCGCCGCCGAGCGCGCCATACACTTGGCTCGCGCGGAGCGCGCCTGCGAAATGCCAACGGCCGAACTGTTCGGCGAGCGCGAGCTGACTCCAGAGTCCGCGCGCGCCGCTCAGATCTTGAGTGAAGCCGCCGGCGACACTGAGCTTCAGCGTCGACTCCGGCGGCAACAAATGAAACCGCAAACCGGACGCCATGCCGGAGAAGCGATGATCGAACGGATCCGCCGCGCCTTCGAGCACGAGCGATAGATTCGAACCGATGCCGATCTCGCCGCCGGTCACCGGCACCGAATCTCGACTGAAGCTCGACGGCGCGTACGCCCACGTGCCGAAGTCTCCGGGTAGCACCAAGCGCAAGTGCATCGTCGCGTGGTTCACCGCCGGGCGATCGACTTCTTCGGTTGCGGCCCAGTCGGTGGTCGAGCGGACTTCGACCGCGGGATGCGAGTCCCCGGAAGGTTCGGCTGTGCGCGCTGCAACGGCGCCCTCGGCATGAGCCAGTGAAGGCAGCGCGAACGAGCTCGCGAGCAGGCTCGGCCAGATTGGTTTCAGCGCGATTTTCATGGCCGTTGCTCCGCCCGCGACTGCAAAAAATGATGCGCCGCTGTCGCGTCGCGTTCAACCCGCTCTTGCGCTCGGCGAGGAATCTGTCACAGTGCGCGTCGCCGCGGGCTCTTGCCCCCGGTTTTCGCCCTAGCGCCGGGCCTGCCCGGCGAGGCTTTCGAGTCCGAATCTCATCCACGACGAAGGGCGGTCGTGCGCAGCGGTGCTTTCGAGCCCCGCGCGCTCCCCTCGTAACGAGTTGGTTCGAATGCGGCGCCGATTTGGTCGCCCGCCGAGCCGCTCCCCGCGCAGCCACGGGCCGCGCGATTTCTCGCCAATAAAAGGTCACTTTGCAAACCACGAATCCGTCGGGCTCGAGCCCGATCAACGCCGCTCCATCTTCGAACGGTGCCGCACTCCAATTTTCCGAGCTCGGTCTCGGATCGACCATGCTCGCCGCGCTTGCCGCGGAGGGCTACGTCACCCCAACCCCGATCCAACAAAAAGCCATCCCCGAGGTGCTCGCGGGTAAAGATTTACTCGGCTGCGCGCAAACCGGCACCGGCAAAACCGCGGCCTTCGCGCTGCCCATGATCGAGCGCTTGGTCGCGTCGCGCCGCGAGCGCAATTCACGCCGTCCACGCGCGCTCGTCCTTTCGCCGACGCGCGAGCTCTCGGCGCAAATCGCGGACAGCTTCGCCGCCTACGGTCGCGGTTCGAACCTCAAGTACGCGGTGATCTTCGGCGGCGTCGGTCAAGGTCCGCAAATCACTTCGCTCGGTCAAGGGCTCGATGTGCTCGTGGCCACGCCGGGTCGCTTGCTCGATTTGATGAACCAAGGCTTCGCCTTCTTGGACAAGGTCGAAATCCTGGTGCTCGACGAAGCGGACCGCATGCTGGATATGGGGTTTTTGCCCGATGTTCGTCGCATCCTCGCGAAGCTGCCCAAAGAGCGTCAGACCTTATTTTTCTCGGCCACCATGCCGACCGACATCGAACGGCTGGCGCGCGATATTTTAGTGAATCCGGTGCGCGTTGACGTCGCGCCGGTTTCATCGACTGCCGAGCGCATCGAGCAATCGGTGTACATGGTCGAAAACGGCGACAAGCGCCGCGTGCTCGAGCGCGTGCTGCGCGATCCGGCGCTCGAACGCGCGATTGTATTTACGCGCACCAAGCACGGCGCGAATCGCTTGGTCAAAGAGCTCGCGCGCGGTGAAATCGTCGCCGAAGCCATTCACGGCAACAAATCGCAAGGCGCTCGCCAGCGCGCACTGGACAATTTCCGCGCCGGTCGCTTGCGCGTCTTGGTCGCGACGGACATCGCGGCGCGTGGCATCGATGTCGACGGCATCAGCCACGTCGTCAATTACGATTTGCCGAACATCCCTGAGAGTTACGTGCACCGCATCGGTCGCACCGCGCGCGCTGGGGCTGCCGGCATCGCGATCTCGCTGTGCAGCCGCGAAGAGCGCAGCTACCTGCGCGACATCGAGCGGCTCACGCGCGCGCCAATCCAGAAACTGGAAGCGCCCGCGCCGACCGCCGAAGAAGCAGCGCGCCCGCGCGTCGCCGTCGAGCCGGAAACCCGTCAGAACGAGCGCGGCTCGCGCTTCGGCGGCCAAAATCGGCAGTGGCGCGAAGAGCGCGCTCCCGTGCCGCAAAACCGCGCTCCGTCGAGCGATCAACGCGCTCACAGCGCCGGCAGCAGTCGCGGCCCGGCTCCCGATCGCCGCGGGCCGCAGCCTGCAGCGCGCTCCGCCGCGCCCCGTCGCTTCGACGATCGCGCGGCGCCTGCGCGCGCGAACGAACAGCGCCAGCCCGTGTCTCGCTTCGACGGCGATCGCGGTCCGTCACGGCGACGCTTCGAAGAGCCTCGTGGCCCGTCGCCCCGTCGCTTCGACGATCGCGGCGCGCCGCAAGCGCAAAGCGCGGCTCGCCCGCAGCCGCGCCCGAACTCCGCGCAGCAGCCGCAGCGCGACGCGCGCCCGCGCGGTCCGGCTCAGCCCGATCTGTATTATCGCCGTTCGCGTTGAACTGCGTCTGGCAGCGTTGGTTCACGTTTCAGCGTGGACCAGCGCGCGTCAAATCCCGTCCGTCGGCGGACGCGTGATGTGCACTTTACCTTCGAGGCGCGGGCTCACCCAGACCTTGTTGTTCTTGTCCACGATCACGACGCCGACGCCTGGCGTTGCCTCGACGAGCTTCAATCCCTCGTCCGGACCCAAGATGAATACCGCGTCGTCGATCGCGTCGGCGGTGGTCGCGTCGTCCGCCCAAACCGTGACGCTGCGACTCGCGGTCGCCGGATAACCCGTGTGCGGATCGATGATGTGGTGATAACGCCGGTTTCCGATCACGTACGAGCGCGCGTAGTCGCCCGCGGTCGAAAACGCGTGATCGCTGAGCTCGATGCTCGCGAAGAATTGGCCTTGTGGTCCGCGCGGATCTTGAATCCCGCTCACCCACGGCGAGCCGTCCGGCTTTTTGCCCGCGCCGAACAGATCACCGCCGGCCTGCACCAAGAAATCGTGGACGTTCGCGCGCTTCAAAATCTCCGCCGCGCGATCGACGATGTAACCCTTGGCGATGCCGCCGAGACCGATTTTGTGATCCTTCGGAATGCGCACGGCGCGCGCTTTCGGATCGAGCTCGATCACGCGATAGTCGACCAGCTTGCGCAGTCGCTCGATCTCGGCTTTTGACGGCACTTTTGGCACCGCGTCCGCCGCGCTGCCGAACTTCCAGACGCCGCTCATGGCTTGAAACGTGATGTCGAACGCGCCGTGCGAAACCTGGCTCGCTTCGAGCGAGCGCGAGATCACGTTGAACGTGTCCGGCCCCACCGTGACCCACTGATCCGGGTTGGCGTTGATCTTTCCGACTTCGCTGTCGTCTCGCCACTCGCTGAGCACGCCCGCTAAGCGACGCATTTCGGCGAGCGCAGCCGTGATTGCGTCTTTGATTTTTTGGGTGTTCGCCTGCGCGTTGCTGTACGCGATGAAGTGCACGTTCGTGCCCATCGCGACGTCTTGAAAGTCGATCTTCTCGGGTTCGAACGGCGCATTCGCGGACGAGGTGGAACTCGCGCTTGCCGCGCTGGTTGACACTGCGGCGGAAGCGGGCGCCGCGATGTGCGCCGCATCGCTCGCTTCGCGCGTTGTCTCTGACGCCTGCGGCTTGCACGCGAACCCCAAACCCAAAAGCGATAAGAGCCCGAAAATCTCGGCAGTTATCGTCATTTTTGCGAATTCGCCAGCTCGACTCATCTGTGGGTTATGCTCTTAGCATGGCGCTCGATCGTAAAGCACTGGACGCGTGCGTGGACGAGCTTGCAATCGAACTCTCCGCGTTGTCGCGACGCATTCACGCGCATCCCGAACTCTGCTTCGAGGAACGGCAAGCGAGCTCATGGCTCGGCGAATGCCTCGAGAAGGAGCTCGGCGCGCCAGTGGAACGCGGCGTCGGCGGGCTCGAAACCGCGTTCCGCGCGCGCGTCGGCACGGGCTCGCCCACGGTCGCTATCCTCGCTGAGTACGACGCATTGCCGGAGATCGGTCACGCCTGCGGACACAACTTGATCGCGGGCAGCGCGGTCGGCGCATTCCTCGCGCTCGCCAAGCAGGCTGGCAATTTTTCCGGCTCGGTCGAGATCATCGGCACGCCCGCCGAAGAAGGCGGCGGCGGCAAAATCAAGCTGATGAAAGCCGGGGTTTTTCGCGGGATCGACGCGGCGATGATGTTCCACCCGTTCGATCGCGATATTTTGGCGCATCAAGCCTTGTGCAGCATGCGCATCGCGATGACGTACGAAGGCGTACCGGCGCACGCCGCCGCCGCGCCGTTCGCCGGCAAGAGCGCACTCACCGCGTGCATGGAGACCTTCCGCTCGATCGATGCGCAGCGCGTGCACTTTCGCGACGGCGTGCGCGTGCACGGCATCATCACCAACGGCGGCCAAGCCGTGAACGTGATCGTCGAACACGCCGCTTCCGAATTCACGCTGCGCGCCGCGACCTCGGCCGAGCTCGAACGCGTGAAAGAAATCGTTTTGCGCTGCGCACGCGCGGCCGCCATGGCATCCGACGTGAACGTGTCGTTCCAAGAGAAGCCCGGCTATCGCGAGATGCGCAACAACTTGACCATGGCGCGCCGTTTCGGCGCGGCACTCGCCGCGCTCGGTCGCGCCGCGCGCGAGACGGACACGCGCGTCGGCGCGGGCTCGACCGATATGGGCGATCTCAGCCTGCATTTGCCCTCGATTCACCCGTACCTGGCAATTTGCGACGAGGGCGAGTCGCTCTGCCACGAACATCGCTTCGCCGTCTCCGCCGCGAGCGATCGCGGCATGGAAACGATGCTCGTCGCCGCCAAAGCGATGGCGCGCACCACGCTCGATTTGCTCGAAGATCCCAAGCTCTTCAGCGAAGTGCGCAGCGAATTCGCGAGCGCGAGCGCCTAGCCGAATCGTTGCTCGCGATTGTCAGGCGCGGGCGAACGCAAGTAAGCTTCCGCCATGCAAGCTCGCTTTCGTGCTTTGTCTTTGCGTGGCGCATTTTATTTTTTGGGGGTTACCTTGTGCGCGTGTGGCGGCGCACAGACGCCACCGGCCGCCGAAACTCCGCCCGCAGACAGCGCGGCGCGTGCGACGCCGAGCGCCTCGCCCGCGGAAACGGCGAGCGCTGCCGCGGAAACGGCGCAGCCCGCAAGCGATGGCGCGCCAAGCAGCGACGCTCCCGCCGACGCGCAGAAACCCGCCGCGAAGTCCGAACCCGATCCCAACGCGCCGCGCGACGTGACTTACGTCGTGGTGCCCGAGGGTTTGAAAATCACCGTCGCGGGTGTGAAGTTCATCGCCAATGCCGTGGCTGAACAAACCGGCGGCGGCTGGGGCGCAAAGATCAGCATCGAAGCGAGTTCGGACGACGGCAAAGCGCACTCGCTCACCAAACCCAAAGCCGGTCCGCTCGCGTTCGCGGGCTCCGTCATGCGCAAAGGCAAATCCGAGCCCGAGCATTTCGGCGACGAACGCGCAGGCGACGGCGACGAAGCAATCAACGCCGATAAGCCCACCAAATTCAGCCGCACTTGGCCGATCAAAGGCGTGCGCGCGCTCGCCATCGGCGACGCGCTCGATCTCCAAGTCGCGCTCTGGGGTCTCGGCGACACTGCAGGCGCGCGGCGCCCCGTGAAACAGTTCTTCCACGTGCACATGCAAGTCGACAAGGGCAAACCCAAAGCCATCGTCGAACCGCCCGCGTCCGCGAGCGGGAAGTGAGCGCCGCTCTCGACCGCTTTCGATCAAAAAGGATGCCAAAGCTCTTCAAGAGCTTCCAGAAGCTCCGAATGGTTACGCGATAACCTCGGAGAGCTTCCAGAAGCTCCGAATGGTTAGGCGATAACCTCGGAGAGCTTCCAGAAGCTCGGATCGGTTATGCGACAACCCTCGGAGAGCTTCCAGAAGCTCGGAATGGTTACGCGATAACCTCGGAGAGCTTCCAGAAGCTCCGAATGGTTACGCGATAACCCTCGGCGAGCTTCCAGAAGCTCGGATCGGTTATGCGATAACCTCGGCGAGCTTCCAGAAGCTCGGATCGGTTATGCGACAACCGTCGGCGAGCTTCCAGAAGCTCGGATCGGTTATGCGACAACCCTCGGAGAGCTTCCAGAAGCTCGGAATGGTTACGCGACAACCGTCGGAGAGCTTCCAGAAGCTCGGTTTCGATGATGCGAAGTTCTGGAAGAGTTTCTGGATCGTGCGATCCGTCGAGATTGCGAAAGCCGCGGGCCTTGTGTTGGCACGGCTCAAACAGGTGGACGTACGCCTGACGATCGGCGCACTGGTCATGGCGACGGCGGCCTTGACCGACGGGACCGTCGTCACCGGCGACCCAACGATTTCGAACGACTGGCGGCCCTCTTTTCGGGCGTGGTGGTGCTCTCGGTCTAGCCGCAGCAGCGCGCCGAGCTGCTGCTCATTGGCCCCGAAATTCCGGCTTCCGCTTCTCGGCAAAGGCAGCGAGGGCTTCCTCGCGATCGCTGCTCTGTAGACAGCGCTCGTACTGATCGCGCTCGAACGCGAGCCCCTGATCGAGTGGCAAACGCGAAGCGGCGCGCACCGCTTGCAATGCCGCGCGCTGCGCGATCGGCGCGCCGTTGGCCAGCGGTTCGAGCCATTTCAACGTCGCTTCGAGCAAGTTCTCGCTCGCCGGCAGCAGCAAATTCAAAAGGCCTAACTTCGAGGCTTCTTCCGCGGTGACGCGTCGGCCCGTCAAAATCAAATCGAGCGCGCGTGCTTCGCCGATCAAACGCGGCAAGCGTTGGGTGCCGCCCGCGCCTGGAATGATCGCGAGGCTGGTTTCGGGCAGACCGAGCACGGCAGATTCGGTCGCGCTGCGCAGATCGCAGGTGAGCGCGAGCTCGAGTCCGCCGCCCAGCGCTGCGCCGTTGATCGCCGCAACCGTCGGGAAATCGCTGCTGGCGAGCCAGCCGAGCTCGCTCTGATACAGGCCGAGCATGTCGCGGACTTGTTCGCGCGTCATGCCTTGTCTCTCTTTCAAATCCGCACCGGCACAAAAGGCTTTGTCGCCCGCGCCGGTGAGCACGCAGGCGCGCACGCCCGAGTCCGCAGCGAGCTCGCGCCCGATCGCGCCGATGCGCTCGACGGTCGCGCGCGAAAGCGCGTTCATGCGCTCAGGTCGATCGATCGTGACGACTGCGATCGCTTCGCGACGCTCGAGGCGCACCAGCTCGCGCAGAGCGTCCGTCATGCGCGCGCCTTTCGCCCGCGCTTAGCTGGCTTTTTCGCGGTTTTTCTCGATGCCACGGCATACGCCGGCTTTTCTTTGTTGGTTTCGGGTTTTTTCTTCGCGGCCTCGACCTTGGAAAGTCGCGCCTTGAGCTCGGAGAGCTCGGTCTTCACGTTCTCGAGCTCGTCGCTCAGCCGTTTGCGTTCTGCATTGTGCTGGCCTTCGGTCATGTCGCGCAGCGCTTCGCGTAAGCGGCGCACGACGCGACCGTCGAGCTCCCGCTCCTTCGCGCGGTGCAACGCGCCGCGCGCTTTCGGATCGCCCAAGTTTTGCAATGCGACCACGACATCGATCTTCAAATGCGGATCTTTGTCTTCGAGCAAGTCTTCCAGGTGTTCGCGCACTTTGCGGCTGTCCGAGAGCTGCGGCAACGCGGCGATCGCGGCGCGACGTCCGCGCGTGGGCACGCCGTAGCGCGTCCGTTCGAGCACTTCCGGCAAGGCTTTTTCATCGCGCAGCGCGGCCAAGCCGTCGAGCGCTCCGGCACGCGCGACGTCCGCCCAGGAGGCGCGGTCGAGCAGGGGCACGATCACTTTCAGTGCTTCGGGCTGTCGCGTGCGGCCGAGAGCGCGCACGGATTCGGCTTCGACCAGATAGCTCGGATCGTTTTTGGCGCGTTTTTCCAGCGCTTTCGCGGCTTCCGGCGTGCGAAAATAGCCGAGCGCGGCGGCGACCGCGCGGCGCACCTTGGGTTGCTCGACGCCAACGTGTTTTGCGAGTGCGGCGAACGCCTCGTCCGAGCGAATCTTACCGAGCGCGCGCGCGCATTCGGCGCGCACCATCCACGCTTCCTTCTCGTTTTCGAGGGCCGCCGCGAGCGCGGAGATCGTCGGTGGATCGTCGCGGCGCGAGAGCGCATCGGCGGCGCGAACGCGCGAAATCGCGCGCGTGGCTTTCGTCAATTGCGCACGCAGCATGTCGGCGGGTGCCTCGAAGTTCAATTCGCCGAGCACGCGCAGCTCGGGATCGAACGCGACGAACGCGGGCCGCTCGGGTAGCTGAATCACGAGCACGTCATTGGCGAGCGTGACCGGTTTCTTGTAGCGCGAGCTTCCGCCCGAGCGCATGCCGACTTCGACTTCGAGATCGAAGTGGAACAGCGCCGTCTCGCCGAGCTTCTGCGCTTGCTTCACGCTGATCGACAAAAGCCCGTCTTCCCAACTGACTTTGACTTTGAGATCGGGGTGACCCGGCCGGTACACCCAGGCGTCGAAGAACCGCTCGAGCGAACGGCCCGACACCTTCTCGAGCGCCCGCTGCAAATCATTGGTCTCGACGATGCCGTAAGCATGACTCGTCAAATGCTCGCGGATGCCGGCCCAAAAGGCGTCTTCGCCGAGCTCGCGCCGAAGCATGTGCAAGACCAGGCAGCCTTTTTCGTACAAATGGCGATCGAACAAGTCGATCGGTTCGGAGTAGTCCCGGCATACGATGGGCCGCGCGTAGCGGGCGCTCGCTTCGTGCAAGTAAGTGTCGTTGTCGGTCGATACGCCGAAGTCGTATTCGTCGCGGCCCAGGCGATCTTCGCGTTCGACGTGCTCGAAGTACGTCGCGAAGCCTTCGTTCAGCCAGGCGTGCGACCAATCGCGGCAGGTCACGAAGTCCCCGAACCATTGGTGCGCGAGCTCGTGCGCGACCAGATCGGTCGAAGAGATGTCGAGCGCGGCGCGTTCGTCGAGCAGCACGTGCTCGTACATCGTCGTCGCGGTCGTGTTTTCCATGCCGCCGAAGATGAAATCGCTGACGACGATTTGCGAGTAGCGCTGCCACGGAAACGGCACGCCGGTGAGCTTCGAGAACAGCTCGATCATGCGCGGCGTTTCGCCGAAGCTCCGCTGCGTGTCTTTTTTTCGTGCGGGCGGGACGTAGTAGCGAACCGGAATTTTTTCGGGCCCAGCCGTGATCGCGTCGCGATCGTCGATGATCGCGAAATCGCCGACAACGAGCGTGAGCAGGTAACTCGGATGCGGCTTGTCGAGCCGGAAGTGATACGTCCACGGCTTTTTTCCGGCCGGTTTGTCGCTCTCGATCAATTCACCGTTGGACAGCGCCACGAGTCCGTTCGGCACCGTGACGCGGAGCTCGGTCGTCATTTTGACGTGCGGCTTGTCGTGGCAAGGGATGAAGTGGCGCGCGTCTTCGTCTTGGCATTGCGTCCAAACTTGGCGCGGTCGATCTTTGACTTGGGCATCCGGCGCGAGGAAATAAATGCCGCGGCGCGGAGTCGCGCGGTAACGCACCTCGACTTTGCCGGCGTTCATTCCGGCGAGGCCGCGCACGATGATGCTGTCGCCGTCGTAGCTGTAGTCGGCATCATGGGAGCGCTTGCCGCCGTGCACGCGCACGCTCTCGATCGTGAAGCCGACCGCGTCGAGCTCGAGCTCGTCCGCTTCCTGTGCGACGCGTTCGAAGTCGAGCAGGGCCGTGCCCGCCACGGATTTCGCCGCAAAATCCAAGGCCAAATCCAAAAATAAATGCGGGATCGAAAACGGGCGCGAGCGCTCGTACTTGCGTTCCGTACCAGCGAGAGCGAAGGGGGAGCCAGCGCTGGAACAAGCGCAGCGCGCGTGGAGCCGAGAGCCGAGTTGCGACATGTAAAGCAAACTCAGGTAGCCTGCCCGAGAAAGCCGCGCAAGGGGGCGGAGCTCGGCAAAAACCGCTAAAGTGCGAATCGTGCCGACGACGCTCACGGGCGAAGTAGAGCGCGTCACCTACGAAAACGAGGCGACGAGCTTTCGGGTGATCCGGCTCGGGTCGCTCGAAGGCGCGGGCGCGCGGCGCGGCTCGGTTCCGGTCGTGGGCACGTTCGCTGCGGTCGGGCCGGGCACGCGCGTGCGCGTGACCGGGGATTTCGTGGTCGATCCCAAGCGCGGCGAGCAGTTTCGCGTGGAGACGCTAGTGCCGATCGCGCCGAGCACGTTGGCTGGGCTCGAAAAATATTTGGGCTCAGGTGTGATTCCGGGCGTCGGTCCCGGTTTTGCGAAACGCATCGTCTCGACGTTCGGGCTCGAGAGTTTGTCGGTGCTCGACGAGCATCCGGAGCGGCTCGGCGAAGTCAGCGGCATCGGGGCGCGGCGAATCGAAGAGATCAAAAAGACGTGGGCGTCGCAGCGCGCGATCAGTAACATCATGATGCTGCTCCAAGCACACGGCGCGTCGCCCGCGCTGGCCGTGCGCATCTTCAAACAGTATGGTGAAAAGGCGGCCAGCGTTTTGCAGCGCTCGCCGTATCGCTTGGCGCTCGACGTGCGTGGCGTCGGCTTCAAAACCGCGGATCGGATCGCGCGTTCGCTCGGTATCTCCGGCGATCATCCGGAGCGCGCGCAAGCTGGCGTGATGCACGAGCTCGGTGTGTTCGCCGAGCAAGGGCACGTCGTGGTTCCGCGCGAATTGATCGCGGAGCGCGCGGCGGCGATGCTCGAAATCGACGAGTCGCACGTGACGGCGGCGATTGAATCATTGTGGGCGAGCGAGCGCGTCGTGGTCGAAGACGGCGGGGTGTACTTGAAGTGGCTCTATCAAGCCGAGGTCGCGGTCGCGAGCGGGCTGCGCCGGCTACTCGACAGTCCGGGGCGCGAGCTCGGCGGGCTCGACGCGGCGCTCGCGGATTTCGAGCGTGCGTCGAAGATCGAGCTCGCACCGGGGCAACGCGCGGCCGTCGAAGCCGCGGCGCGACACAAAGTGGTCGTCATCACCGGCGGGCCGGGCGTCGGCAAAACCACGATCGTGCGCGCGATTTTGAACGTGCTCGGCAAATCGCGGTTGCGTGTGAAGCTCGCGGCACCGACTGGCCGCGCCGCGAAACGGCTCAGCGAGTCGACCGGGCTCGAAGCGAGCACGCTGCACCGGTTGCTCGCATTCGATCCGCGCCAAAACGAGTTTCAGCTCGACGCTGAGAACCCAATCGAGGCAGACGTCGCGATCGTCGATGAAGCGTCGATGATCGACGTGCCGCTCGGCGCGGCCCTGATCGGCGCGCTGCCGACTGCGTCGCGCTTGATCGTGGTGGGGGATGCGGATCAATTGCCGTCGGTCGGCCCGGGCGCGCTGCTGCGTGACTTGATCGAGAGCAATGCGATCCCGACCGTGCGCTTGAACGAGATTTTCCGGCAAGCCGGCGAGAGTCGAATCGTGACCAATGCGCACCGCATTTTGCATGGCGAGATGCCGGAAAGCGCGGACCCGGAAGCGCCGAATGCCGATTTTTTCGTGGTGCCGCGACGCACGCCGGAAGAAGCGGCGGAGCTCGTGCGCGAGCTCGTGGTCACGCGCATTCCGCGGCGTTTCGCGCTGGACCCGAAGCGCGACGTGCAAGTGCTCACACCGATGCACCGCGGCGCCGCCGGCACGATCGCGCTGAACGAGCTGCTCCAAAGCGCGCTCAATCCCGAGGGCCCTGCGCTCGAATCCCGCGGTCAAAAGCTGCGCCTCGGCGACAAGGTGATGCAGACGCGCAACGACTACGAACGCGAAGCCTTCAACGGCGACATCGGCGTCGTCAGCGCGGTCGATTTGGAGAATCGCAAATTGAGCGTGCGCTTCGAGCAACGCGATGTCGAATACGACGACGTGAGTCTCGATGCGCTCACGCTCGCCTACGCGACCAGCATTCACAAAAGTCAGGGCAGCGAATATCCGGCAGTCGTGATTCCGCTGCTCACCGCGCACTTCGTGATGCTGTCGCGGAACCTCGTGTACACGGCCGTCACGCGCGCGAAAAAATTATGCGTGCTCGCGGCCGATCCGCGCGCGATTCGCTTGGCGCTCGCCGAGACGCGACGCGACGAGCGCATGACTCGGCTCGCGGCGCGCTTGCAGAAGTCATAGTCATATTTTCAATAGCCGCGAATTCGTCGAAAAATTAGGCGGATCTGTCGAGTGCGTCCGGTCTCTCGCAGGTAATCCTCGTCATGCTCCCGAAACAATGCGCGCGAAAAATGACGAGCGCGTGAGCGGTTTTTTGTGGTGACCGGCGGCTCCTTGCGACACTCCGAGGTATAGCTACGTGCGGCTGGCAAAGTGCGACGCCAGCATGGTCGGGCATGGCACACGCGGATTCTCCAATCACGGAAGGCGAAGGCGACGCGGCACCGCGTCTCGTGGCCGGCGTGAACGTGCGCGCGCTGCCGATCGGGCCGGAAGAAGCATTCGTGCTCTCGAGCATCGACGGCATGAGTTCGGAAACAGAGCTCGCCGCGGCCACCAACTTGTCGCTCGAAGTGATCGCACGGATCGTGCGGCGGCTCGCCGAACTCGGCGCGGTGAGCCTGAGCGTGGAGCCGCGCGCGGCCAATCCTCCACCGTTTCGCGCTTCGCCCACGCCGACGCGCTCGGGCGCGTATCGCATCGGACCCATCACGGAGACGCAAGACGCGCGCACTTCGCGGCACCCGGCGGCAGTCGCGGAAAACGCGGCCGAGCTCGCGGAAGTGGTGGATTTGGGGCTCGAGCAAAAGCGGCATTTACTCGCGCTCCACGCACGGCTCGAGAGCGCGAGCCACTACGAGCTCCTCGGCATCGAGCCGCACGCGGACGACAAAGCAGTGCGCGCCGCTTACTACGAGATCGTTCGCGTTTATCATCCGGATCGTTTCTTCGGCAAAAACCTCGGCAGCTACAAACCGAAGCTTGCCAAGATCTTTGCGCGCGTCACGGACGCGTACGAAGCGCTGCATCGCGTCGACTCGCGCGCGGAGTACGACAAATACTTGCGCGCGCGCCGGCGCACGCTCGACTTCGAACGCGCGCTCTTCGATCGCCAAAAGCAAGCCGCAGAGGTGGCGAGCGCGCTCGCGCAAATCGAGCACGCGGCCCAACGCGCGGCGCAAATCGAGTCGCCACCGAGCACGCCGCCGCCGAGCGCGCGGCCCGAGAGCGCACCAATCAGCTCGGTGCCGCCGCGCAGCGGCGCGAACCTCAGGCATTCGCTGCTGCCGCCGAGCGACGCAGAACGTCGCCGCGCGTTGGCGCGGAAGCTCGGTTTGCCCTCGGCGCCGCCGCCGCGCGTGTCGTCGACACCGCCGGGAACGGCTTCCGCGCACGCCGCCGAAGAGCTCAAACGGCGTTACGAGCAGCGGCGTGAGCAGGCCCGGCTCGAGCAGCAAAATCACTACATCGCGCTCGGCGAGGAAGCGCTCGGCCGCAACGATCTCGCCGCGGCGGCGAATGCCTTGCGCATCGCGTGCTCGATCGCGCCGGAGAATGCGGACCTCGCGGAGCGGCTCGGCGAGCTCGAACAGCGCGCCGCGGCGGAGTTGTGGGAGGCTTATGTCGAGCGCGGCAAGTACGCGGCGTTCGAAGGCCGCCACGCGGAAGCCGCCGAATCGTTCGAGCGCGCCGCGCAGGGTCGTCCGAGCGCCGCGCACTTCGAGCGCGCCGCGTTTCACACGCTCGAGGCCGGCGGCGATCCGAAGCACGCGGTGCAGCTCGCCAAGCAAGCGGTCGCGCTCGCGCCGCAAAGCAGCAAATGCCGGCTCACGCTCGCGCATGCGTATTTCGTCGGCAGAATGCGCGAAAGCGGGCTCGGCGAGCTCGAACGCGCGCGCTCGCTCGAACCCGATTCACAGCCGATCAAAGACTTCAGCGTGCGCGTCAAGCGCGGCGAAATCTGAACCGCGAGCGCGCCGCGCAGCGCTTCGAAGTCGAAGCGCGACGCCGAAGGCTTTGCCGAAACGCGCCGTGACGCGTGACCATCAATAAAAAAACAAAAGCCAATCGTGAAGCAGCGGTTGCTCCCGCGCGTGACGGCGAATCACGGCCCGGCGTGCTCGCCGCTGCGCGGCTCCGCGCGCCGGAGGCACCTCAACGCGCTCGCCGACGCGAGCGCGGAGGGCCTCACCGCGCGGCGAGCGCATCACGGAAAACCCGCTGTCGAACCTTGCGTCGGGCAATAAACGATCTTGTAGTCTTTGGCGCCTTTGCCGGCGTTTTGCGCCGCGTCCGGGCAAATGAAGAGGCTTTGCGGGTCGTCGTAAGGAAACGTGTACGAGGTGGGGCAGCCGTTTTTCATGTATTCGGTCACGGGCGTCGAGCCGTGACCGCCGTTGCTGCTCTGTCCGTTTTTGCAGCCGACGACTTTGCCCGCGCTGTCTTTCATTTGTTGTGAGTCCGGGCACATCAAATTCAAATCGATCGCGCAAATCGGGCTGCCGCATTGTTGGTCCGCGCCGAGCGGGCCGCCGGGCACGTAGCTCGGGCTCGGCGTCCACGGCGCGTCGAGTTGAATGATACCGGTCGGGATCGTGAAGCCGTCGACCAAACTGATGTCGTACCAATCGGAGTTCATGCCGGCGGTGAGCGTGAACTCGGCCAGTGTGTCGTTGCCGGTTTGCGCGCACTTGAGCTTGCCCGGATCGCCCGTGCACTCCGAACGTGGCCAAATTCGCCCAGACCAATTGTTTGGCCAGCCCACGACGATGGCTTCACCCGAAGCGAGCTCGTACGGCACGTTGCCGGGAAAGGTGCTCTGCGGCAGCGCGAAGTTCCAGATCGCGTAGGTGCAGTGATTTTCGATGTACAGCTTGCGCGGCTGGCTTTGATCGCCGACTGGCGTCGCGGAGCCGGCGTCGACCATCGGCGGCTCTTCGCCGACTGAACCCGAACTGCCGGCGGTGCCGCTGCCGCCGCTCGTCGCGCTGCCGCCGTTTGCTAGGGTGCTCGAGCCCGCGTTTGCGTTGGCGCCGCTTGCACCGGTCTTGGCGCCGCCGCCGCTCGCGGCGGAGCTGCCGCCGTTCGCGACGACCATCGAGCCCCCGTTGCCGCTCGCGCCGCCGCCATCAGACGACGTGCCTCCGCAAGCAAGCGATGTCGCGCCGCAAAGCGCCGCCATTGAGAGCCAGAGTTTTTGGTCCCGCATATTTTTTCTCTCCGGGCAGACGGCGCGCCGCTGCGCTCGCGTCAGCCCAAGAGCTTGGTGACCGGGGCGCGCGGTTTTCGTGAGTGCACGCGAGGCAGGCGCGCAAACGCGCGCGCTAATGCGAGAAACGCCGGACTTTTACGAACTTCGCGCGAGGCGCTCGACGAAAGCTTCGCGCCGCGCTGTTATTTGAAGCTCGGATCGGTCTCGGGCTTTTTGACGCGTGAGTTTTCGTCGAGGCCGGAGACGATTTCGACGTTGATGCCGTCCGACAGGCCGAGCTTGACGTCTTTACGTTCGAAGTGCTGCGGTGTGGTCTCGACTTCGACGTAGGTTTCGCCTTTTTCGTATTTGACCAAGCCTTCGTCGATCGCGAGCACGTGATCGCGGCGTTCGAGGATGATGTCGGCGTTGGCGCTGTAGTTGGCGCGAATCATCACGCCTTCTTTGAGCACGAGCGCGGCTTTCACCTCGAACTCGATCGTGCCGTCTTTTTCTACGCCTTTGGGCGCGATGTATTCGAGCACGCCGTCGAAGCGCTCGCTGCCGAGCGCGCCGACCGCGATCGAGACGGGCATGCCAGCCCGAATTTTCCCGACCTCGGACTCGTCCACGCGACCGTCGAAGATCATGTCGTTCATGTCCGCGACGGAGGCGATCGTGGTGCCCTCGTTGAAGGTGTTGGATTCGATCACCGAGGCTCCCTCGCGCACCGGCACCTCGAGCACCGTGCCTTCGACCGTCGAGGTCACGACGTTGGCGACGCGCGTCGATTTCTTCGAGCTGCCTTGCACGATCAGATCGCGGTTGCTCTCGGCGGCGTCGAGCTCGGCTTTGCGCAGCTGGGCGGCGAGCATGTATTGGTTGTAATCCGTCTCTGAAACCAAGCTTTGGTCGTACAAAGACTTGAAGCGCGCGGCTTCGCTCTCCGCGTTTTGCAGGCTGATTTTGGCTTGCGTGATCTTGGTCTCGGCCTGATCCACTTGAACCATGTTGGGCATGATCCGGATTTTGGCGACGAGTTGACCTTGCTTGATGGCTTGCCCCGGTTGAATCAAGAGCTTCTCGATCACGCCGGACACGTGCGGCTTGACCGCGACTTCGCGCCGCGGCACGAGCGCGCCCGGCGCAACCGTCTTCTTCACGATGTCCATCATGACCGGCTTCACGGTTTGATAGACGATGGGGCGCGCTTCCGACTTGCGATAAAGAAACACGAGCGTGGCGATGAATGCCGCGAACACGGTGCTCGTGAGGAGGAAGGGCGTGGCGCGACGAATCATTCGGCTCTCAACGCTTCGACGGGGTGAACGCGGGCGGCGTGCCGCGCCGGGACGATACCTGCCACGGCTCCAGCAACAATCAAGACGAGTACCGCAATCAGCACCACTTGTAAGCTGATCTCGGGTTGGCTGAGCGGCGCATTCGGTAGGTTTTTGACGGCGCGCCCCGCCGCTTCGAGGCCAAAGACCCCGGCGACGACGCCTAAATACCCGGCCAGGCTCGTGAGCACGAGGCCTTCTGCCACGACCAGCGAAACGATCGACCAGGGCGTTGCGCCGAGCGCCTTGCGAATACCGATCTCCTTCGTTCGCTCTTTGACGATGATGAGCAGGATGTTGGACACGCCGAGCATGCCGGCGAACAGCGTCAGCGTGCCGACGAACCAAACGAACTTGCGGATGCTCTTGAACAGGCCCTGAATGCTCTCGTACTTCTCGGCCGCGTTGTAGGAGCCAATCGCGAGCGAATCGTCCGGGTGAATGCGGTGGACGGCCATGATCGCGCGGCGCACGTTTTGCTCGACCAAGCTCGCGGGCAGATCGGTGCGCGCCGTGAGCGAAAACCAACCCACGCGATCCCGCAGATTGAACGCGGTTTGAAAGGTCGAAAACGGAACGTAAATCAGCGAGATCATTTTCTCGCGATCGTCCCCGGTTTTCGGCGTATCGAGCACGCCGACGACTTGGAAGTACACGCGGCGCACTTGCAGGTACTTGCCGATCGGATCTTCGTCGCCGAAAAAGGTCTTGCGAACCTCTTCGCCGATCACGCACACCTTGCGCTCTTCGGTCATGTCGCGCTGATTGATGAAGCGACCGCGCGTTATCTCGAGTGACTCGACATAGGCGAGCTCGGGAGTATCCCCGACCACGTTGAAGTTGGCTTTTTTTGCGCCGTAGTTCGCGTTCTCGCCGGCGCGCCAGGTGCCCATCTGAATTCGCGGCGCGACGTGTTCGACGCCCTCGGTGCGGGCGATTGCCGCGATGTCCGCGTTGTTCAGCTTGACGAAGCGGCCCGGTTGAAGCCCCCGATACGGAATCGACGTGCGCTGCGCCCAGACGTACACGCTGTACTTGGTGAGGCCGTTCAAGTTGCGAATCACGCCGCGCTCGAGCCCATTGCCGATTCCGAGCATCAGGATCAGCATGAATACGCCCCAAAACACGCCGAGCGCGGTCAGCGTGGCGCGCAGCTTGTTGCTGCGCAAGGTCGCCCAAACCTCCTGCCAGGCGTCGAGATCAAGCACGGAGTGCCTCGATCGGATTGACGCTCGCGGCTTGTCGCGCCGGGAAAAAGCCGGCCAACGCGCCCGCAGCAACCAGGATTGCGGTCGCCGCGAGCGCGAGCGAAAGATCGACGTCGGGCTGCCTGAGATAGGGCACGTCTTTCAGGTGACGCGCCGCGAATTCGACCACGAAAATGCCGGCGACGAGTCCCGCGTAGCCAGCCATGCTCGTGACGATCACGGCTTCGCCCACGATCAGCGACACGATCGAAAACGGAGTCGCGCCGAGCGCTTTGCGAACGCCGATCTCGCGCGTGCGCTCTTTGACCGAAATCAACATGATGTTGCTCACGCCGACGATGCCGGCGAGCAAGGTGCCGATCCCGACGATCCACACGAAGACCTTGATCCAGACGAACACGCTGTTGATGCGCTCGAACTGCTCCAGGTTATTTTGCACGTGCAGAGCCGGTCGATCGAGCGGCGAGACGCCCTTACGCTCTGCGATGAAATGCGCCAGGTTCTCGGCGATGCGCTTACTCTGCTCGAGGCTCGCGTTGCCGATCGTGAACATGATTTGATGAATCCGACCGGGCGTGTTGTAGACGAGCTGCGCGGTCGTGATCGGGATGTAGATCTTGTTCAGCTCGGCTTCGCCGCCCACGTCTTCGAACACGCCGATCACTTGGTACGGTCGCCCGCGGATGGTCAGGTATTCGCCGAGTGGGCTCCGCTGTTTGGCGAAGAAAAAACGCGACACCGCGGCGCCGATCACGCACACTTTGCGCCGCTCGCTCAAATCCGCGTCGTCGAGAAAGCGACCCTCGGTGATGATCGTTTTCTCGAGATACTGATGGCCGGGGTGAGTGCCGCGAATGTCGAACGAGGAGTGCTTCACGCCGTAGTTCACCATGAACTCACCCCACAGGTAGAAGCGACCCGTGATGTGCTCGACGCCCGGCACCGAGCGCTGGATCGCGTCGTAGTCGTCGTTGGTGAGCTTGACTTCGCGGCCTGGGCCGCGGCCGGCATAGGGCAGCGTCGTCTTGCCGGTGTAGAGCCAGAGCGAATTCACGGCGTCGTCCCGGAATTCGTAGGCTGCGCCATTTTCCAAGCCGCGCCCGGCGCCCAGGAGCACCACCAACATCAACATGCCCCAGGCCACGCTGAGCGCAGTCAGCGCCGTACGCAGTCGATTGCGCGCGAGCGTCGCGAAGATCTCTTGTAGCGCGTCGACGCCGGGCACCATATTCAGACGACCTTGCCGTCTTTCATGCGGATCACGCGATCGGTGCGCTCGGCGATGTCCGGCTCGTGCGTCACGATCACGACCGTCATCCCGCTTTGGTTCACTTCGCGAAATAGCTCCATCAGCTGATACGAAGTCGTGGTGTCGAGCGCGCCGGTCGGCTCGTCCGCGAGGATCAACTCGGGCTTCGTGATCAACGCGCGCGCGACGGCCACGCGCTGGCGCTCACCGCCCGAAAGCTCCATCGGCAAATGCGAAGCACGCGCGCGGAGGCCCACGCGATCCAAGTACTCGAGCGCGATCTTGTTGCGCTTGCTGCGCGACACTCCTTGGTAATAGAGCGGCAGCGCGACGTTCTCCTGCGCGGTCTTGAAATTCAGCAGATTGAAGGACTGAAACACGAAGCCGATGAAGCGATTGCGATAGTGCGCCGCTTCGCGCTCGCTCAGCGCGCGCACCAAACGCTCGCCGAGGTAGTACGCGCCCGAATCGTACTCGTCCAAAATCCCGAGGATGTTGAGCAGCGTGCTCTTGCCCGAGCCCGAGCTGCCCATGATCGACACGAGCTCGCCCTGCGCCACCTCGAAGCTCACGTCGCGCAGCACGTGCAGCGGCGCCTCGGCGCTGCGGTAGGATTTATTGACTTGCTCGAGCCGGATCATCGCGGACATCCGAGTCGCCGGAGCATAGCGCAACAAAATGACACAGGGCCCACGACGGGCCCTGTGCTTTTTCGGTTTTTTGGCTCAGCGCTGCGCGACGTGGCCGCGCACTGGTAGCCCGCGCTTCAAATCAGCTCAGCCGCCCGTGCCGCCGCTGCCCGCGGCAGCGCCGCCGGAACCGCCGCCGCCGCCCGCAGCGCCGCCCGAACCACCCGAGCCGCCGGTGCCGCCGGTGCCGCTGGTACAAGACACACCGGTGCCGCCGATCAGCGTGATGTCGCTGACGGTGACGTCCGCCAAGTACGGCATCGCGGTGGCCGACCACTCGAAGCCCCACTGAATGCCGACGACCTGCTTCGGATCCACAGTCGCTGTCGGCTTGCCGCCCATGATGTCGGTAAACATCACGGTGACCGTCGACTCGGCGGTGGCGACCGTAACCGGGTCCGTCGGCGCGATGCAATCCGCGAACGGGTTTGCCACGTTTGCCGGGGTCGCCGTGCAACCGCCCTTCATGGAACTTGGCAGTGCTTGCCACGGATAGTCTTCGTTGGTCTGGACCTGGAAGTCGATCTTCATGGTCGTGCCGGCGTTGCCTTTGATCTTGAAGCTCACGCCCGTGTACGCGGACAAATCCGAACAGCTCGAGAAGTACAAGCCGAAACCGAAGCCGTAGTTGTCGACGGTGCCCGTCATGTGAATGTCGC
>DATATR010000076.1:0-43192 GCA_036268695.1 Polyangiaceae bacterium
CGCGCACGACCGACAAACTCGCGCGGCGTTTGCTGCCGGCTTCGGTGAGAACGAGCGTGTGCTCGGGAAAGTCCAAGCCGAGCAGCGCGGCCTTGCCTGCCAATTTGTCGCCCTTTGCTTTCAAATGGAAGCGCCCGGCGATCATCAGATGAAAAACCAAAAATAAATCGTCCGTGAGCTCGAACACGATCCGCTTGCCGATGCGCGAGAAGCCGAGCACCGTCTGTCCTTCGGCGGCCGAAAGCGGCGGCTCGAAGCTGCGCACGAGAAACGGACTTTTCAGTCGCGCGCGTTCCAAGATTTTGCCGGCAAAAAGCGCGCTCAACCGCTCGATGTAAACGGCAACGTCCGGCAACTCGGGCATCGGGCCGCCAGGTTACCAGCCTTCGCGATCGCAGTCGCAAAACTTGAAACCTCCGCGCGACCCTTCCGCCCGCGCAATCGCAGTTGCAAATGCAACTAGAAATCCCCACTCGCGACCTTCTGCCCGCACGACCACTCCGCCCACGCGACCACTCCACCGCGCGATCGCAGTTGCAAATGCAACTAGAAATCCCCACCCACGACCCCTCCGCCCGCGCGACCCCTTCCGCGCGCGCGATCGCAGTTGCAAATGCAACTGGAATTCCCCACCCGCGAACCCCTTCCCGATCGCGCCGCGCCTCAAACTCACCTTCACCTACCGTCCGAAATTGCGCAGAAAGCGCGGGAAATTCAGGCGACATAAATCGTTCGCGCGCGCGATGCGTAAGAGGTGAAAGCTCGCGCTCGTGCGCTCCGTTTAGCGAGAGGAACCATGATCCCACTTCGCCCTCGCCTGGTCCGCCGCTCGCCGGCGTTCGCGTTCGCCGTCTGCGCCTCATTTCATTTGTTGGGTTGCCATCGAGCGACGAAGGCCGTCGAAGCGACGGCCGAGCGCGGCACGGTTCAGCGCATTGTCGGGCAAGGCGCCAGCGCGGGTCTCGAGATTTGCGATCCGACGGGCGCGGCGTGTTCGCCGGCGAGCGAAGGCGCAGCGGTTCCGGCTGGCTCGGTCTTGCGCACCGTCGAACACGCGAGCGCGCAGATTGCGTTTGCGAGCGGAAACACGCTCTCGCTCGATCATGACAGCGAGCTTTTTTTGCCGAGTAACGCCGGCCGTCACGCGCGTTTGAGCCACGGCTCGCTCGTGCTCGAGCTCGCGGGCAAAGCGCCGGCGCACGCGCGCATCGATTTCGAGGGTGGCAGTGTCGAGCTCGCGAGCGGCAAAGCCTCGCTGCGCGCAGGCGCTGATTTCGCGATCCTCGACGTGATCCGCGGCAGCGCCGCACTCAGCGCGAGCGAAAGCAAGCCGCTCACGGTGAATGCCGGCGAGGAAGCGCGGCTCTACCGCGGATCCGCGCCGTACGTGAGCTCGGGCGCCGCGCTGGCCGAAGCGGTCGCCTTCACCGACCACTTATTGGCAGAGAGCGAAGACTCGACACAGAGCAAAGGGCTCGGCGAATTGAGCGCGAAAAAGCCGGGCAGCACGGACGAGATCCGCGGCGCCGTGAAGCTCGCATCGCACAGCGTGAAGGTGCGCATCGCGGGCGCAATGGCACGCACCGAAATCGACGAAGTATTCGAGAACACGACCGACGACGTGCTCGAAGGTATCTATCGCTTCCCGATCCCAGCGGACGCGAAAATCGAACGCTTGGCGCTCGAAGTCGACGGCAAGCTCGAAGAAGGCGCGTTCGTCGATCGCGATCGCGCGGCGTCGATTTGGCGCGGCGCGATCGTGCACGCGGCGCCGAGCATGCGCCAACAAATCACGGATGACATCGTGTGGGTGCCTGGGCCCTGGCGCGACCCCGCACTGCTCGAGTGGCAACGCGGCGGTCGCTTCGAGCTCAGAATTTTTCCAATCCCGAAGCGCGGTCAGCGCCGCATCGTGCTCGCGTACACCGAGGCCGTGCGCCCCGTCGGCGGCGTGCGCCGCTTCACTTATCCGCTGCCCGTCGACCCAGGCGGCACCACCAAAATCAGGCATTTTGACCTGGACCTCGAGCTACGCGGTGAAGATCCGAAGTTCGGCGTGCGCGCGCTCGGCTACCCGCTCACGGTGAGCGATCGCGACGGCGCGCGCGCGCTCAGCTTGAGCGCGGACAATTTTTCACCGAACGGAGACTTGAGCGTGGAGTGGGCGCTGCCCGATCGGCAAAGCGAGCTCACTTCGTTCGGTTACCGCGCGGGCAACGAACGCTTCGCGCTGCTCACGCTGCGCCCGAAGCTGCCACGAACCGCGAATCAAGCGCCGCACGCGACGGCGATCATCGTCGATTCGAGCCGTTCGATGTACGGCGAGGGTTTCGAACGCGCGAAGAAGCTCGCCGTGCGCCTCGCGCGCGAGCTCGACCCGGCAAGCGAGCTCAAAGTGCTGAGCTGCGACACGAGCTGCCGCGAACTCTCGCACGAGCTCACGCCGGGCCCTGCGGCTGCCAGCGAAGTGAGCCGATTTCTGGCTGGAATCACGGCTGAAGGCGCTTCCGATCTGACTCAGTCGATCGCCTACGCGAACAGCGCGCTCGCGGCTCTGCCGAACGCGGCAGAGCGCGACATCGTCTACATCGGCGACGGCACGCCGACGGTCGGACCGATTCGGCCCGCGACGGTGACTTCGGCCGTGCGCGACGCGCTGTCGACTTCGCGCGCGCGAGTGACCGCGGTGGCAGTCGGCGCGACGTCGGATTTGGAATCGCTCGCGGCCATCGCGCGCGCGGGTGGCGGCTTGGTGCTGCCCTACGCGCCAGGACAAACCGTGAACGAGGCTGCGCTCGGCGTGCTCAGCGCGAGCTACGGCAGCGCGCTCCGCGACGTCGAAGTGACGTTGCCCGACGGCTTGCAAGCGGCCGCGCCGGAAAAGCTCGACACCATCCTCGCGGGTAGCGAAGCCAACATCAGCGCGCGGATGAGCGCGGACCACGTCGACGGTTCGCTGATCGTGCGCGGCAAAGTCGGCGATGCGCCGTTCGAGCAGCGCTACCCAGTGCACCTGAGCGCGACGGACAACGCCGGCAACGCGTTCGTGCCGCGCATTTATGCGGCGGCGCGGATCGCGGACCTCGAGCAAAATGGCAATGCCGAGGCCAAAAAAGAGGCGATTTCGCTGTCCACCGAGTTCAAGGTGCAGAGCCGATATACGTCCTTGCTCGTGCTCGAGAGCGAAGCGATGTTCCAGGCCTTCGGGCTCAAGGCGAGTCCAGAAGGGTCGAGCTTCAGCGGCGAAGAGTTGGCCGAAAAGGACGACGCCAAAGGCGAGCTCGAAGTCGAGGGTGCCAAGGACGAAGACAGTGAGCTCGATCGCGGAGCGACCGGATCGAACAGCGCCGGCGCTGACGAGAAGAGCGTCACCACGACAACGGCACCGACTACCGCGGGCGGCTCCAGCATGCTCGGCGCGGCGAGCGAAGCCGCGCCCGCGCCGAAGATGGCCCGCGCCGCGCCGGCGCGGCAATCACTCAATCAAATGACGGCGGACGGCTATGCATCACCGCCGCCACCGGTCGCACCCGCGCCGGCGGCAATCGCGGCGCCTTCGGGCCCGCGCACCGATCTGCCGTTCGAGAGTCCGCCGCGTCGGCGGCGCATGATCCCCATGCGACGAGTTTGGGATCGCAAAGGGCAAATCATCACCACGCGCTTCGTGCCGCTTGCCGCGAGCGTGACCGCCGTGGCCGACGCCGAGCGCGCGCTCGCCGCCGATCCCGATCGCCGATCGGCCGTGAAAAAAGCGTATTCGCTCTACGCGGCGAGCGCGGATTTGGGCCGCGCGGCGAGTCTGGTCGAGCGCTGGGCGGGCAAAGAGCCGCTCGATCCCGACGCGCTGACGGCACGCGCGGATCTCGCGGCGCGACGCGGCGACCGCGAGCTCGCCGTGCGCATCTTGGGCAGCGTCGTCGATGTACGGCCGGACGACGTCGCGTCACAGAAGCGTTTGGCGCGACTTTATCGTTGGTCGGGGCGTGCGGATCTCGGTTGCCGGCATTCGATGGCGATCGCCGAGCTGCGCTCGAGCGATCCGAAGTTACTTGCCGACGCGCTACGCTGCGCGCGCGGCGGCAATGCGACGCGCTGGGCTAGCGATGCGCTCGCTCTCGTCGATGAAAAGACGGCGCGCGCGGCCGAAGCGCTCGCCAGTCAGCCCGCGCCCGACGACACGCGCTTGCTCGGCGATCTGCGCGTCGAAGCGACGTGGTCGGACGACGCGGACCTCGATCTTGCGCTCTTGCACCCCGACGGACATCGCGTCTCTTGGCTCGGCGCGCCGACGCGCGAAGTGATCAGCGCGCGCGACGTGCTCGATCGCGGCCGGGAAGGGCTCGCCTTGAACGGCGCAAAACCAGGCGAATATGCGGTCGAAATCGTGCGCTCAGCCGGCGTTTCCGGGCCAATCCACGGCGAAGTGACGATCTTCGCGGCCGGCGAAACGCGCCGCGTGCCGTTCACGCTCGAGAGTCAACGCATGACGATCGCGCTGGCCGAGATTAAAATGGTGCCGCGGCTCGTGCCGCTGGGTGTGGATCTGCCGGCTATTGCGGAGTGAGGGTTGGGGCGCGCGCGGGGCTTGGTGCGAGATGCGGGTGTTTGTTCTGGCTGTCTGTCTGATCTTTGGGCCCTACGCGTAGCGAAACGCTTGGCCACCCGCGCGTCCGGCGACGCGACGGGCGCCTGTTCGGTCAGTTTTAACGTGGCCGCCTCTCTCTCGAAAACCGTGATCAGCCGGGCGAGTCAGTGGCTTTGTTTTATTTCCGGGCAGCCGGCTGTGAGCCTTCGCGCGCGCCGGGGCGCGAAACGAGAGAGAACGAGCGGAGACGAGATATGATGAATGAACTCGCTGCGGGCTACCAGGGCTTCGCTATTTGCTCTGGGCTGAGCGAATCAAATCTTCGAGTTCGGTCTCGCCGACCACGCGCATTTCGAGCGCGCGCACGATGCCGCCTTTGTCGATCACGAGCAGCGTGGGTAGGCCCGTGATGTTGAAGGCGCTCGCGGCTTGGTTTTCGTCGTCGAATAAGACCGGGTAGCTCGGGCGATGTTCGCTGAGGTAGTGCTCGGCGTCCGCGATTTGATCGCTGGTGTTCACGCCGTACACGGCGAGGTTCGGCCCCGAGAGCCGCTGGGCGATGCGCTCGACGATCGGCGCTTGCTCGCGGCACGGGCCGCACCAGCTGGCGAAGAAATCGAGCAGCACCGTCTTGCCTTGCAGATCCGAGAGCCGTTGGGTTTTGCCGATTTCAGGGCCAGAAATCTGCTTCAGCATGAAATCTCGCGCGGGCTCGCCGACGAGTGGCGACTCGGCGCGTTTCACGTGCTTGCCGATGCGCGGCAGCCCGAACAAGCCGAAGCCGAGACTTGCGACGATCACGCACAGCGCGATGATGTAACCCTGACGGGTGTCATTTCTGGAGTGCGGTCGAATGCTCATGACAGACCCGCGCGCGCGTCCGCGTCGTCGTGAGTGGAGAGCGGCGGTTCTTCGAGGACGCGTTCGGAGGCGCGTGTGCCCGGCACCGGCAAGCGCAGGCGCAAGCGCGCGCCGCCGAGCGAGCTCTGATCTGCGCGGATCGTGCCACCATGTTCGATCACGATCTTCTTCACGATCGAGAGACCGAGGCCGGTTCCATCTTCTTTGGTGGTGACGTAAGGGTCGAACACGGTTTCGCGCAGCTCGGCGGGAATGCCGGGGCCGTTGTCTTCGACGTCCAAATTCCAGAATTCGCCGTCGCGCGCAAGCTTCACGCGCACGCGGCCATTTTCGCGCCCGAGCACCGCTTGCGCCGCGTTGCGCACCAAGTTGTAGAGCACGCGACGGAGCATCTGCCGATCCATCAAGGCTTCGGCGCGCGAGTCTGGCAGCGCGAATTCGACCGCGATTTGGCCCGCGCCGCCCAGGGACAACAGCTCTTCGAGCGCGTCTCCGCTCTCGCGTTCGCCGTCCCGCACGCCGAAGCGCGCGGCTTGCTCGCGCAAAAATTCGGTCAGATCCGCGAGCTCGACCCGCGCTTGCGGCAGGCGCGCGAAATCAGAAAATTCGCTGACCAAACGCCGCAGCGTCGCGACTTCGTCTTCGACGACTTCGAGCGTGGTGTCGATCAAGCGGCGATACTCGGGGTCGTCGCCCGAGTAGCGCGTGTGAATTTCTTGGACCGCGAGCTGAATCGGCGTGAGCGGATTTTTGATTTCGTGCGCGAGGCGGCGCGCCATCTCTTGCCAGGCACTGATGCGCTGCAAATATTCGATGCGGCCGCGGCTCGATTCGACTTCGCCGAGCATGCGATTGAAGGCGCGCGCGAGATCTGCGATTTCGTCGCCACCGCCTTCGGGCACGCGCACGTTGAGATTGCCCTCGCCGACCACGCGCGTCGCTTGCGCGAGCTCTCCGATGCGACGCGACACGCCGCGCGCCAAAAATGTGCCGACGCCGATCGCGGCGACGATCGTGATGCCGAGCAAGACCGTGAACGCGAGCACGTAGCCGCGCTCGTCCGCGCCGCGGCGCTGTTCGATTTGCTTGTAAGTGTCGACGAATTGGCTCATTTCGCCGAGCTCGTCGAAGCGACTCTTGTCGGCCGCGAACAGCGCGACGAGCTCGTTCGTGTCGTCAGCTTCAGGTACATCCGAGAGCGGGCGCGTGACTTCGAGCTGGTTTTCTTTGTTCGGATCGAGCGGCGTCGGGCGCTTCACTTCGCCGAGCACTTTTTCGTCCGGGTCACGCACCGTGAGCGAAACGAGGCTCGGGTGTTCGGCCAACGCGCGGCGGAGCTCGGCTTCGATTGCGGCGCGATCGCCGCTCTTGGCCGCCTTGCGCAGCGCGGGGCGAAGCGCGATTTCGGCGCCCTCTTGCCGCATCAACGCCTTCACCGTGCGCGCCAGCTCCTGATACAACCCGAGCGAGCGATCCAAGTGCGTGCCGACTTCGGGCACGAAGAACTTCGCCGAGGTTTGGCGCACGGTATTTTCAGCCAGCCAAATCGCAGCCAAGAGCGGGATCAGAGCGGTCAATACGATCGCGAGCGCCAAGCGCCGCCGAATACTGCCGGACCAGGTCACGTCAATCGTGCTCCCGCTCGGCGTCGCGCTGGAACAAGCCGACCAGCGCGGCCCAAGGATCGAAGCCGAGCAGCGCGGACAAATCGCGCGACACGAATTGTTCGGCGCGACCCAAGAAAGGCGCGAGCGCGGCGCCCGCACCGAAGCGATCGGCGAGCCCGCGCAGGCCGGCAAACGCTGCACGCCCGACGTCGAGCCCGAGCGGCAGCGCGATCGCCGAGCTCGCCGGTGAGACGATCAAATCGCGCGCCGCGACGGCCAGGGCAAACGAACCTGGAGTAACGTCCCGCGCCAGCATTTGAAAGGTCGACAGCTCGCCGAACACGCCGAGCGACAAGAGCCCGACTTGGCGCTCGGCCGCGTGCAGGAAATGCCGGTAGTCACGCCGAAAATCGCCGGACAAAAGTCCCATCTCCGGCCGAATCTCTTCGGGCCCGACGATGCGATCGAAACCGAGCCCGCGCCGCCGCGCCACGAGGCCGGTGTAGAGATCGCCGTGACGAAACACGCCGAGCGCGATCGCGCGGCCATCGCCGCAAAGCATGTCGAGCGCGGTGCCGACGATGCGCGTGCCCGGCAGCGGAATATCGGCGAAGCGCTTTGGCCACATCGCGATCAGTCCCTCTGCTTCGAGCTCGCGCAGCGCGCGGCCGAGCTCCAAGGCTTGCTCGAAATAATCCTGGCGCGGCCGCAAACGTTCGGAGAAACGCTCGACCAAATCTTCGAGCGCGCCCGCCGAAAGCTCGACCGCCCAGCTCGATTCATAGCGACCGGCCAGCGCCGGCAACTTCTGCGGCCACTCGACGTCCGTCATGTCCAGCCGGCCGCGCTTCGTGTGCACGAGCTTGCGTAGGCGATTGCCGGTCGTGACCGCGACCACACCGCCGCGGCTCGCACCCTCGCTCGTGCGCGTCGCGCCGGCCGGCGCGCGAAACACGTCCGCCAAGCGCTGCCAATCGGTTGCAGTAAAGCCTTCGAGCGAGACGTCGCGCGTGATCACGGTGAGCGGAGTATAGTCCTAGGGCATGGCCGACCAGGACAGAACCCCCGAAGCAAGCGACCTGATCGCGTTCTTGGACGCGGGCAAGACGCCGTACCACGCCGTGGCCGAGGCCGCGCGGCGCTTGATTGCCGCAGGATTTCTGCCTTTTCGTGAAGCCGAAGCCTGGCAGCTCGAGCCCGGAGCGCGCGGCTTCGTGGTGCGTGCGGGTGGCTCGATCGCTGCCTTCGAAGTCGGCACGAAGCCAGCCGCAGAAGCCGGCTTCGTGATCGTGGGCGCCCACACCGACTCGCCGAATCTCAGACTCAAACCAGTGCCGGACATGACGAGCGTCGGCTATCGCCAACTGGACGTCGAAGTGTATGGCGGAGTCTTGCTCTCGACTTGGCTCGATCGGGATCTGTCACTCGCCGGCCGCGTCGCACTGGCCGACGGCAAGACCGAGCTCGTGGATCTCGAGCGCGCGGTCTGCCGCATCCCGAACCTCGCGATCCATTTGAATCGAGACGTGAACGCGCAGGGCCTCGTGCTCAACGCGCAAACCCAACTCGTGCCGGTGTTCGGGCTCGAAGCGCTGAGCGGTGGATTTTCGGAACTGCTGGGCGAATGCCTGCGCGGCACGCGTTCGAACGGCGCGCGCGTCGAAGACGTACTCGGCTTCGACCTGTGTTTGTACGACACCGAGCGCGCCGCGCTCGCCGGCGCGAGCCGTGAATTTTTGGCTTCCAGTCGGCTCGACAATTTGGCTTCCTGCCACGCCGCGCTGAGCGCGCTGCAAAATGCGCGCGACGCCGTGGAAGCAACTCGCATCGCGATTTTGTTCGATCACGAAGAAGTCGGTAGCCAAAGCGCGGCCGGCGCGCGCTCGCGGTTCCTCTCGGATTTACTCGAGCGCATCGCGCTGGGCGGCTCGCCGAACGACGCGAGCGCGCTCACTCGCGCCGTGTCGCGCTCGCTCTTGGTTTCGGCGGACATGGCCCACGCGGTGCACCCGAACTACGTCGACAAGCACGACAAACAACATCGACCGATGCTCGGCAAAGGCCCCGTGCTCAAAGTCAACGTGAACCAATCGTACGCTAGCGACGGCCCGGCGCTCGCCGCGTTCAGCGCCGCCTGTCGCGCGGTCGACGTCGCGCCGCAACATTTCAGCGCGCGCAACGACATCCCGTGCGGCAGCACGATCGGGCCAATCTCCGCCGCGCGCCTCGGCATGCGCACGGTCGACGTCGGCAATCCGATGCTGAGCATGCATTCTTGCCGCGAAATGGCCGGCGTCAGCGACATCGCGCCGATGATCCACGCCCTGACACGGCTTTACTCGAACTTCTCACCGCTCGACTCCGCGAGCTGAGTTCGACCGCGTTCAATCCCGCAGCACGCTATCCGGCAGTTCATTTTCGTCGCCCGCGTGGCGCGGCGCGACCGCTTCGAGTCTCGGCTCGAGCGCGGTGATGACTTCGAGTAAGCCGTCTCGCAGTCGCCCCGCGCGAATGCGCGCGATCAGGCGATCGATCTCGGCTTGCCAGCCTGCTTGCCCGAGCTCGCCGTGAATCGCCGCGTCCCCCAACAATACGACGCGCCGCTCGAGTTCGGAGACGAAAATCAAAATCGCGGTGTGACGCTTCGTGCCGTAAAGTCCGCGCTCGGCGAACAGCTGAAACGCGCGCGCATGCGCCGCTTGCTCGGCACGGCCTGGCAAAATCAACAGGCGATGTAGCGCCGGCACTCCGCACAAGAAAAAGCTCGCGCCGGCCACGACCACTTCGACGCCCAATGCAAAAACGGGCACCATTTCCGGACGAAAGTGCAACACGGCGAGCGCCGCCGCGAGTGACCACAGCGCGGCAACCAGCACGCGAACCTGCCAATGATCCGCGCTGCGCGGCACCACCGCGACCACGAGCTCGGCCGAAGTCGCTTGCTCGACGCGTGTCACCGCGGCTTCGACTTCACGCGCGTCTTCAGCAGAAAGGAGCGAAGTCACCACGAACCCGACGAGCCTCCGCCGCCAAAACCGCCGCCACCACCGGAAAAGCCACCGCCGCCGCCACCACTGCCGAAGCCACCGCCACCGAAGCCACCAAAGCCGCCGCCGCTACCCCAGCCACCGTAGCCGCCGGAGTAGCCACCGCGGCGCCGCGCGAAAAACAAGATCGGGATCAAGATCGGCGCGACGAACAGGAGCAGCACGAGCAGGCCAATGAAATCGCCCGCGCCCGAGCTCGGCGACGGCGCGTTCCTGAGCGCCGGGACAGAGGGCTCTTCGCCGGAAGCCTGTTTCATCAAAATGTCGAACGCTTGCGCGATGCCGGTGCTCGCGTTGCCAGCGCGCATCGCCGGCGCGAGCACGTTGCGGATCACGCGCGACGAGAAAGCGTCCGTGATCGAACCTTCGAGCCCGTAGCCGACCTCGATTCGGAGCTTGTGGTCGTTCTTGACGACGAGCAGCAACAGGCCATCGTCCTTGCGTTTTTGGCCTAATTTCCAGGCTTCGACGACGCGAATCGAAAACCCTTCCAAGTCTTCGCCGTCGAGCGAATCGATCGTGAGCAGCGCAAATTGGCGACCGGTTTGCTGCTCATAGGCCGCGAGCTTCGACTCGAGTGAGTCGCGATCGGCGGCGCTGAGCACGCTCGCCGTATCGTTCACGTGCGCGTGAAGCGGCGGCACGTCGCGCGCGAACGCCTGCGGTAGCTGCACGAACAGCGCAAGCAGCGCGGCGCACAGCCACACGAGTGGTCGCGGAAACGACGCGGCAATGTTGGAGTGAGTCATGTGACTCGCGCAGAAAAAATCAGAATTTTACTTCCGGCGCGTTCTCGGCACCGGGCGCGGCTTCGAAGGTCGGGCGCACGGTTTTGTGCCGCATCGAAGCGCCGATGCTGGTCGGGAATTTTTGCACCAGCGCGTTGTACTCGGCGACATCTTCGATGTAGCGCTTGCGCGCGACGGCGATGCGATTCTCGGTGCCTTCGAGCTGCGCTTGCAAATCGCGGTAAGAATCAGTGGCTTTGAGTTGCGGATATTGCTCGGCAACCACCAGCAAGCGCGAGAGCGATCCGCCGAGCTCGTTTTGCGCGGCTTCGAATTGCTTGAGCTTCGCCGGGTCGTCGATGGTCGAGCTGTCCACCTTCAAACCGGCCACCTTCGAGCGCGCTTCAACGACTTTGGTCAGCGTGTCTTGCTCGAATTGGCCCGCGCCCTTCACGACGTTGACCAAGTTCGGCACCAAATCCGAGCGCCGCTTGTATTGGTTTTGGACTTCCGCAAAGCTCGCTTTCACGGCTTCGTCTTTGTCGATCACGTCGTTGTAGCCGCAACCGGCCAAGGAAAAACTCAGCGTGATCGCCAGCAAAAACGCGCTCAGCGCTCGCACCGGCGACAGCGCGGGCAGCCACCCGAAAAAGCGATCCTTTTTCATCTTAGGCTGTCCATAAGTCCGGCCTCGTGCGCAATCAAGGCAGGGCCCTCGTGAATCGAGGCAAACGTGCGTATTGTCGCGCTCGGGGAGCTCGGATTTCATGAATCTTAACGAAGTCAGCTGGCGTCCACCTCGGCTCGAAACCGAGCGCTTGGTCTTGCGCGGCTATGAGTCGAGCGACGCGAACGCGATCTACGCTTACGCTTCGGATCCGGACGTCACGCGCTACATGTCGTTCGATTGCAGCCGGCAGATCGACGACATCCACGTGTTTCTGAATCAACGCGTGGCCACGCAGTACCAAGCAGAGGAGCTCTCGTACGCGATTACGCTGCGCGAAGCGCCTGAAATTCAAATCGGCGGCATCGGACTCTCCTGGCGTCCGCGCATTCATCGCGTGATGGAGCTTGGCTACATTTTGGCCAAACCGCACTGGGGCAACGGCTATGTGCCGGAGGCGGCGCGCGCATTGATGCGACACGCGTTTCGGCACACCGATGTCGCGCGGATTTTCGCGCCGATCTTTGCGGACAACGCGAAAAGCCGCCGCGTCGCCGAAAAAATGGGGCTCAAGTTCGAAGGCATTCAGCGCTCGGCCCTCGAATACCGCGGACGGCGTTGGGACGAAGCTTTTTACGCCATGCTGCGCGGCGAACTCGACTGAGCTCGGCCTTCCGTCAGATCACGGCGGTGGCTGCGCGAAGTGCGATCGCGGAAACGGCTCGGGATTGTCGTTCGTCGGCGCCCGCGAATAGTAGCCGAGTGACGAGAGATCGATGCCGCGCGCGCTGAGTCCGTCCGCGTCGTCGTAGCGCAAGGTCGCGACCAGCATTGGATGTGCGGGCGAAGCGCGATCGAACGAGGTCGAGCCGATCACACTTTCCCGAGTCTCGCCAAATTCGGTGCCCAGATTATTCACGCTGCCACTCGGGTAATCATCTTGGGTTCTGCCTTTTGCGGCGCGCTGCGCCGGAGCCGCGGCATGGTCGCGCGCGTCTTCGCTTGCACCCGCGCCGCTCGGCGCGGCGCTCGGCCCGGCGTTGCTCGGCGCTGAAGCGCGCGGCATGGCTGGGGCGTACATTTTTTTCGGGCTCGGTGAGGGTTGCGCGGGCTTGTCGTTCGCGCCGAGATCGCCCTCGAAACTCGGGCTCGAATAGTCGTAGCGCGGCGCGCGCATCGGCATCGGTAAACGCGGCATTGGACGCGCGATACGCTGGGGCGGCGGAACGCGCTCGCTGAAAAACGCGACGCCGATCACGCCCACATTTTCCGGCGTGCCCAGCCGCGCCGAGTAGCTATTTTCAGGGCTCGTGAAGCGGAACGTGGCGACTTCCTCCATGCTGCGCCGAAAGCCCTCGATCAACATCGAGTCGTGCGGAGCGATCACGTAGCCGCGCGAGCGCACGTAGTCGCCGGGCTCGCCGCTGATCGCGTCACGCCCGTCCACGCTCACCACGGCTTCGACTCGCTGCCCGGTCGGGTTTCGGACGCGAATGTTGTAACGCTGCCCGGCTTCACCCAAGAGATAAGTGCGCCCGTTTTGACGAAACGTCGGCAGCGCGTTGCCGCTCTCGTCTTCGATCGTAAACGAATACGGCGGCGTGGACGAGTGATACGGACGCCCGAACGGCGGACGCGCATCCGCGCGATTGCCGCAAGCTAGCAAGAGCGCGCCGATCGCGAGCACGGGAAAAAGGTAGCGAAGTGTACGCGAAACCAAAGCAAATCCTCCAAAAGTGGGCGGTCAATGCGGCTACGCGCGGGCGCTCGGAAAGATCTTCGAGCGATCGAAACGGCTCTCGTTAGCGCGACCGCGCCACGGCAATCAACCCGAGCAGCAGGAACCCGAGCCCAATCGCCAAGAGCGCGATCAGGAGTGAAAGCCCGCGCACCGGCGCAACGCGCTGCACCACTTCATCCTCCAAGTTCTCTTGCAAGTGACGCGCGATGTCGCGTTCGGCTGCGCGCACGCGAAACACGAGCAACGCGGCGCTCAGCGCCAGTGCCAGTGCGACGAAGCCGGCGGTGAGCCAGCGCACGCGCGAACGACGCGCTTGCTCACGCGCGAACACGCCCGGTAAACCGTCGAGCAAGAGCGCCTCGTGCACGTCGAAGGTTTGCGCGGGCTCCGCGCCGAGATCGAGCGGCCAACCAATCGCGCCGATGCTGTTCTCGTCCACGTCGCTCGAAACCACGAGCCAAGCCGGATGCGGCGCGTTCCCGAGCTCGAATGTCGCCACTGAATAGCCGCGGCTATCTTGAGCGAGCGCGAGCATGCCGCCCCGCACGCGCTCGCGCTCGGTGACGAGCGAGAAATATGCTTCGCTCCGCGGCGCCGAATTTTCGATCGTCAGCTCGCTGCCGCGCGCGAGCAGATGAAATCCACCCGGCACGACCAAGACGCCGCTGTCGATCATCCCGCTTTCGCCCGCGTCGCTGCGCGCGTCGACGTGCAGCGTCGGATTCAAATCGCGCGGCTCGAAACTCACGCGCGCGATCCCGTTCGCGTCGCTGACCAAATTGTCGGCGTTGCTCAGCGCCGCGCCGTCGGCGTGTAACGTCAATTTCACGCCGCTCGCCGCGACACCCGCGCGCTCCACCCGAATCCAGAGCGGCTCGCTCACGCCCGCGACGAACGCGCCGCGCTCCGGCGCGATGCTCAATACGAGCGCGCCGTGCGCTCGACCGCGCGTCCAACCGCCGCGCCGGCGCGCGTGCAGAGCCCAACGCTCGACGCCGAGCTCGATCTTGCCGCTCGCGAGCACGCCGCCGAACGCGTCGCGCACGTCGAGCCCGATTGGGCCATGGTTCACCGCGCCGAGCGCGAGCTCGACTTCGGCCACGCCGTGTTGAGCGCGCTCGACGCGAGCCGTCATCGCGCCGCTCGCCGCGATCGCGCGAACAGCGAGTGGACCGGGCCAGGCCGCGGATTCGCTTTCGCCGTCGCGCGTCACACAGACGACGCGCAGCGCGAGCTTTGCCACGCCCTCGGTCGGACCGCCGTAAATGCGTGCGCCGGTGATCTTTCGCGGCACGCCCGCGAAGAGCATCGAATAGGCAACGACCAAAACCGTCACCAAGGGCAAGGCCAAAGACCAGGCGCGACTCACGAACTTTACCTTCCTCGAGATGATGCTAGCGTCCCCGCGCGAAACATGGCGGATCTGAAGAAAGCCAAGGCAAAAAAAGCGAATCAGCAAAAGCGCGTGCGCAAAGAGCGGCGCTTTCAGCCCGAGCCGACCTACGCGTCGCGCCTCTCGATCGGCGGCGGCATGGTTGGCGCGCTGGTGCTCGGTGCCGGCGTGTACAGCCAATGGATCAGCGAAAACCCGCGCGCGATCGCGCCCTACTTGTTCGGCGCGGGCGCGGTCGTGCTCGGCGCGGCGCTCTGGTTCGGTGACGCCGGCGCGCTGCCACTCCGCGTCGGGGACGCCGGCATCGCGATCGAAAAAGGCAACGAGCTCACGCGCCTGCCCTGGTGCGACATCGAGCGCGTGTACACCGAGCGCGGCGAGCTGATCGCGAAAGGCAAAGAGCTCACGCTCAGCATCCCCATCGCCGCGCATCGCTCAGCCGTCGCCTGGATCCTGAGCGAAGGCACGAAGCGCGTGCCCGCCGTGATGGACGTCAAACGCTCGAGCGTCGACGCCCTACCCGAAATCAAAGACACCGATGGCGAATTCGTCACCATCGAAGGCCTCCAAATCGCTGGCCGCCACTGCGCCGCGAGCGGCAAACCGATCTCCTTCGAACGCGACGCGCGGCTCTGCCCAGTCTGCGGCCAAGTCTATTTGAAAGACCAAGTGCCGAAAAAATGCGTCACCTGCGAGAGCGAGCTCGGCGCGAGAGCGATCGAAGTTTGATTTGATTTGATTTGATTTGGGGCACACGCGGAAACGGGCGCGCTCGCTCGGCGCGCGTCTCACTTGGCCGCGAACGCCGCGCGGTTTCCGTCAAAGCAGCCGCGCCGGCCCGCCCGAATAACGAACCCGAATTCGTCGGCAAAGCGCGGGCGTATTTGACGCTCTCGCCGGAGCCCGCCCGTGTTTCGCTACTACTTGCTCACGGCGCACTATCGTTCGCCGCTCGATCTGAACCTCGAAGCATTGCGCGCCGCAGACACGGCGTTCTCGCGCCTGAGCGAGTTCGTCGAGCGCCACCGAAGGGCTTGCTCGAACGTTGCGCAGGGCAACGAAATCGCGCACTGGAAGAGCCAATTTTACGCCGCTTTGTACGACGATTTGGACGCACCGCGCGCGCTCGCGGTGCTCTGGTGCATCTTCGCGGATGCGAGTTTGCCACCGGAGACGCGCGCGCAAATCATCGCCGAGCTCGCTGCAGTGCTCGGCCTATCCTGGAAAGCGCGCTCGCGCGCCGAGCTCGTGCCGCCCGAGATCATGGCCTTGGCCGAAGAGCGCGAACGGGCGCGCCGCGCTCGCGAGTTCGCGCGTGCCGACGCGTTGCGCAGCGCGCTCAACGCGCGAGGCTTCCGTGTCGTCGATGGAATTGCGGGTCCAATCGTCACGCGCACGCGTGCACCGTGATGCCCGCCTTCGCGATCACGGCACCACGATCACTTCACGTTCCGCACGACAGCTGTAATGTCCGGGGTGCCAGTCACCGTAGCGATCGTGGTGACCGCGAATCCAAACGCCGCCCGCGCAGCGCGGCGGAGGCGGAGGCCCGTCCGCTTCGACGTAGCAGCCGCTGAGCGCGAACAGCGCGGCCGTCACGCCGAGAAAATGGGGCAAAAACGAGCGCAAATTAAGAGATTTGGTCATACGCACCGCCACAGCAACTTCAGTGCCAGCACGAAAGCCCCGCTGACCTCGCAACATTCCGACACTTCTACGCTCACTCGCCGTGGCGCTGTGCCTCGCTGCGCGCGGGCGCGACGCAGCAGCACGAGCCACAAGCACGATTTGGCGGCAGCACGAGCCCTCCCGAAGCAACGCCTCAATCGAGCTCGAGCACTTCCACGTCGACGATGGGTTTCGTGCCCGACAGATCTTCGAGCTTGCGGCGCGCAGCGCGGCGCACGAATTCCGGAAGCGTGAGCCCGCGACCGCCGTGAAACGTTTCGAGCGCGCGCGCGACTTCACGCGCGACGGCGCGAAGCGCCGCGTCGTCACCATCCACTAGCGGCACGCCGCGCGTGCGCACCGCGGGCGGCGCGACGGAGCGGCCTTTGCGGTCGAGCGCGAGCGAGACGAATGCAATGCCGTAACGACCGAGCTCGACGCGACGCTGATGGGTTTCGTTGCTCAGCGCTTCGCCGCCGATCGCGATCGCGACGCGGCCGTGCGACACGGGCGCGTCTTTCCAGAGCTTCGCGCCATCGCACACGACGGGTGTGCCGTTTTCGACGACCGCGGTTTCGGCGACGCCGAGCTCGCGCGCGAGCTCTTCGTGACGTCGCAAGTGATGCAACGTGCCGTGCACGGGTAAAAAACAATTCGGTCGGCACAGCTCGATCATTCGAGTTTGTTCGGTGCGGCCGGCATGACCGCTCGTGTGCACGCCCGGGTCGCTGAAGCGCGTTTTGAGCTCGATGCCGGCGCGGAGCAGGTCGTTCATCATGGCGAACACCGGGCGATCGTTGCCCGGGATGATCCGGCTCGAAAAAATCACGGTGTCGCCTTGGGCGAGCTTCAGCAGGTGATGCGTGCCCGCGGACAGCCGTTTCAGCGCCGAATTGCGCTCGGCTTGGGTGCCACCGGCGAGCACGAGCAAGCGCTCGCGCGGCAACTCCGCGGCTTGCTCGCTCGGCACGAGCAGATCGCTCGGCCAAGACACACGCCCGATTTGGGATGCGACGGCGTATTGCGTCTCGAGGCTACGCCCGAACAAGCACAATTTGCGACCCGTGCGCAGCGCGATGTCGCCGAGCAAAATCAGGCGTTGGATGTTGCTCGCGAACATCGCGATCACGACGCGCGCGGGCGCTTCACGCACCAGCTCTTCGAGCGCCGCGCCGACGCCGCGCTCCGAGCCCGTGCGCAGCGGCACGTCGATGTTCGTGCTGTCGCTCAAGAGCAACGAAATGCCTTCGTCGCCGAGTTCGCGCAGGCGCGCTTCGTTCGTCGGTTCGCCGTCGGGCGGATCGGGATCGAAGTTGAAATCACCCGTATGCAAGATGCTGCCGGCCGCGCTGCGAATGTGCAGCGCGCTCGCTTCGACGATCGAATGCGCCACGCGCACCGGCTCGATTTGAAACGGACCTACGTCATAGCGCCGGCCCGCGTGCGCCTCCCGCAGATCGAGCTCGTGCGCTCCGAAGTCGTGCTCGGCGAGGCGTTTCTTGGCGATGCCGAGCGCGTGCGGCGGCCCCCACACCGGCAAGTCGAGCTCTTCGAGCAAATACGGCAATGCGCCGACGTGATCTTCGTGCCCGTGAGTCAGAAACACACCCGCGATGCGCTCGCGCTGCGCGATCAGCCAGCTGAAATCCGGATGCCAAACGTCGATGCCCACGTCGTCGTCGGCGAAGGCCGCACCGCAGTCCACCACCACGATGCCGCTCGCTTGTTCGAGCGCAAAACAATTCATTCCGATTTCGCCGAGCCCGCCGAGGGGAACGATCCGGATCTGCTGGTCGGAAAGGGTGGAACCTGGCACGCGCGAGCTCGGACTTCGAAGTGTTGAGCTCAGGCATGTAGCACGTCTCGGCCGCGGCTCGCGTGGCGAGCGAGCGCGATTTGTCAGGCCACGGCGCGGGTGGTAGACCGGCGCGTCGCTCGATCGTCGCTCGAGCATTGCAGCGAACGGAGAAGCCCGTGGCAGAAATCAAAGCCGTCACTCCCGAAGAAGCCGCCGAATTGCTCGAACAAGGTCAGCTGTACGTGGACGTGCGAAGCGAACCCGAGTTCGAAGAAGGCCACCCCAAAGGCGCGCTGAACGTGCCGCTGCTCCACGCCGGCCCGGTCGGGCTCGTGCCGAACCCGGATTTCTTGAGCGTGATGGAGAGCGCGTTCGGCAAAGACGAGCCGCTCGTGATCGGCTGCAAAGCGGGCGGGCGCTCGAAACGCGCCGTCGAAATGCTCGCCAAAGCCGGCTTCACGCAGCTCGCCGATCAAACCGCCGGCTTCGACGCGGGTAAGGACGCCTTCGGCCGCACCGTTCCCGGCTGGAGTCGCACCGCGCTCCCCGTGGGCAAAGGCAAGCCCGCCGGGCAAAGCTATGCGGACGTGAAGCAACGGAAGCCCCGCGCCTGAGAATTTTTTGATGGTCACGCGGCGCTCTTGGGCCGGCGTAGCCTTCGGCGGCGCGTTCCGATTCGTCGCCTATAGCGGCTTCGTCGCGGCTCTGTTACGCAGCAAGCAAAGATGATTCCGCGCTACACGCCCAAAGCATTTTCCGAGCTCTGGTCCGATCAAACCCGCTACGGCATTTGGCTCGAAGTCGAGCTCGCCGCATGCCAAGCGATGGAAACCGAAGGCCTCGTTCCGAAGGGCACCGCGGCCGCGATTCGCGCCAAAAACATCGCGCTCGACCCAGCCAAAATCGACGAAATCGAGCGCACGACGCGCCACGACGTGATCGCGTTCCTGACGCACGTCGAACAGCTCGCGGGTGAGCCGGCGCGCTGGCTGCACCGTGGCATGACCTCGAGCGACGTGCTCGACACGAGTTTCGCAATTCAACTCGCGCGCTCGGCCGATCTCTTGCTCGAGCGCACGGACGCGCTGATCGCCGCCCTCGCCAAGCGCGCCAAAGAGCACGCGAAGACGCCGCAAATCGGGCGCTCGCACGGCATCAGCGCCGAGCCCGTCACGTTCGGGATCGTGCTCGCGGGTCACCTCGCCGAGATCAAGCGCGGACGGCTGCGGCTCACGCGCGCGCGCCAAGAAATTGCAGTCGGCAAAATCGCCGGCGCGGTCGGCACCTATGCGCACTTGTCGCCCGAGCTCGAGGAGCGCGCGCTCGCGAGCCTCGGCCTTGTGCCCGAAACCGTGTCGACGCAAGTCGTCGCGCGCGATCGGCACGCGAGCTTTTTCGAGGCCATGGCGCTGCTCGCGGCGGGCATCGAGCGCTTCGCGACCAACGTGCGTCACTGGCAAAGGAGCGAAGTGAGCGAAGCCGAAGAGCGCTTTTCTGCGGGCCAAAAAGGCTCGAGCGCGATGCCCCACAAAAGAAATCCGGTGCTCAGCGAAAACCTGTGCGGGCTGGCGCGCGTGGTGCGAAGCGCGGTCGCGCCCGCGCTCGAAAATGTCGCGCTCTGGCACGAACGCGATATTTCGCACTCGTCCGTCGAGCGCATGCTCGCGCCGGACGCGACGACCACGCTCGGCTTCATGCTCGAGCGCTGCACCGGTCTGGTCGACGGGCTCGTGGTTTATCCTGAAAATATGCGGCGAAACCTCGAGCAAACGGGCTCGCTGTTCTTCAGCGAAGCCGTCTTGCTCGCGCTGATCGGCAAAGGCTACGGCCGCCAAGATGCGTACGTGCTCGTGCAACGAAACGCGATGAAAGCTTTCCAAGGCGAGGGTCAGTTCCGCGCTCTGCTCGGCGAAGATCCGGATGTCTCGAAGCTGCTCTCGCCGGCCGAGCTCGACGAAGCCTTCGATCTGGCGCACTCACTCCGCTTCGCTGAGCAAATCGTCGATCGCGCGATCCGCGCGTGAGGCTTCGGGCAAGGCGCGGCGCGTCGGCCTTTCGCGCACATAGCGCCGCGCGATCAAACCCAAGATCGTGAGCGCGTGCCACGGCCTGACGCCACTTTGCTCGTCGCCGTAAACTGGTCGCACCGAGACTTCTTCGACGCTGAATCCACGCGCGGCGAGCATGCCGAGCAAGTCGTTCGGGTAACCGAAGCGCGGCCACAGATCGTCGAGCGGCAAAGCGAACGCCGCGCTGCGCGAAATCGCGGTGTAGCCACACTGACAATCATCCACCACGAGTCCGGTCGCGGCGCGCGTCGCGAGCGCGAGCAATTTTCCGGCGACACGACGCGCGAACGGCATGTCCGAAACGCGCGCATGCCAAAAGCGATTGCCCTTCACGTAACTCGCGCGCCCGAGCGCGACCGGCGCAACGACGCGCGACAAATCCTCGGGATCCATTTGCGCGTCGCCGGCCATCACCGCGAGCACGTCCGCGCTGCCCGCGAGCGCCGCGCGGTATCCGCTCACGATCGCCGCGCCGACGCCGCGATTTTCCGCGTGCACCACGAGCTCGATCCGCGGGTCCGTCACGGCGCGCACAGCCTCGGCAGTCCGATCGTCGCTTGCGTCGTCGACCACCACGATGCGATCGACGAAGGCCGGAATGCCCGAAATCGTGCGTTTTATCAGGCGCGCTTCGCGGTAACAGGGAACGATGACGGCCACGGCCGCCGATTGCCACATCCTTCGCCCGCTAACACTTTCCTGACAGGCTGGAAAGCGAGATCCGTTCTAAGCTACTCCCCGCGAATGACCTCGGATGCCGCGCGCCTTTCGCCCACGCCGCCGTCGAGCGCGCCTCCCTCGCGCTCGCCGCGTGCGCTCGCTCGTGCCGCTTCGCGCTGGACGCCGCGGCGCATCTTGCTGCTCGTGATCTGCGGAATCGTCGCCGCGTTGTTGTTTGCGTCGACTTGGGCTCGCTTCACCTTCCCGAGCGATCTCACGCCCGAGGGCGCGTACGTGCGCGTGGTGATCGCCGTCAATCGCGGGCGCGCCCAAGATTTCTTCGCCTACACGGAAACACGCGCACAGCACGCTTGTTATACGATCCGTGATTATCGCAAAAAGACGCGCGATCGCGTGCTCGCGAGTTTTCCGGAACCGGAACGCTCGAAGCGCGTCGCAGAATACGCCGAAGAAGCCGCAGCGCCGGACGGCGCGGACATTTTCGCGATCTACGCGCGGCGCAACGGTTGGATGAATCGCCTCCGGCGCGACATGTCCGGCATCGCTAAAATCGAGATCCAAGGCGAGCGCGCGACGGTCGAGACTGCGCGTGGCACGCGCTATCCATTTCGTCGGCGCGAGAACGGCATCTGGGGTCTCACCCTGTTCACCGCGAAGCTCGAAGCCGACGCCGAGAAAGCCGCACGCGACTTGGATCTGATCGAGAAATCCGCCGCCGACTACGATCGCGCCGCCAAAGCGGAGAGCAAATGAGGCGCACGCGCGCCGCACTCTCGCTCGGGTCGCTGGTGCTGTTCGGTTGCGGCAGCGAACCGGCGAGAACGCCCGCGCGCGGGGAAAATTCCCTGCTTTCGAGCGTCGCGCTCGCACCTTCGTACGCCACGCCCGCCACTTGGCGTTATCACCCAGCGCGCCAGGCAGCGGTGCGCGCGGAGCGCAAGCTCTCGGACGGCCGTGTGCTGTTCGCGGGCAAGCGCGGTGAACGTTGGGTTTTCGATCCGCACGCCCATTCGCTCTCGGCAGGCGCGACGCTCGCACCCGAAGATCTGATCGCCGTGCTCGACAGCGACAACGGCTACTACTTCGTCGGGCAGAGCGGCACGAGCTACGAGGCGCGCGATCCGCTCGGAAAATTTTTGCGTTCCAGCGCGCCGCTCGAACCACTCGTGCTGGTCACGGCCGCGCGTCACTCGATCATCGGCATTCCTCTAGATCACACGCTGTCGCGCAGCGCGGACGGCGCGGCGTCGTTCGCCCAGGTCGGCCCGGCTCACGTCGCGTTCGCCGACGTCGAGCTCGCGAGCGACGGCACTGGCCTCGCGCTCGCGGTGCCGGAAGCGCTCTGGTTCACGCGCGATGAGGGCGCGACCTGGGCACTTCTGCCCGAAAAAACCCACGGCGTGTTCGCGCTCTCGCGCACGCGGAACGGCCGCTTGCGAGTCGACAGCGTGCTCGGGCCGTATCGCTTCGTCGCCGAGCCGCCGCACCTCGAACCAGGTACCGAACCCGATCCTGCTCCTCTGTCGGCCAACGAGCATCCACCGCGCGGACCGGATGCAAACGCGCTCGCGAGCGGACGCGCGATCATCGAAGGCTCGCGCTACCTCGAAGTTTCGGCGGCCCCGGCGCACCCGAGCGACTACGAACTTTTTCAAGGCCCGCTCGATGGCACGCTCGAAGCGAAACCGGTGCCCGAGCTCAAGGGCTGCCGGAACGCGCGGCTCGCCGGCTTCGACAACTTTTTGGAGTTGGCTTGTTTCTCCGGTTCGACCGACTCCGGCAGCGTTCCCGTCACGTTCTTCCGCAGCGACTCCGGCGGCAATCACTTCGAGCTCGAACCATTCGGCGGGTTCGGCAATCCGGAACAGTTCCACTTCGCGCTCGGCGAGCACGGCGCGCTCGTCGCGACGGGTTTGTGCGCGCAAGCGAGCCCGGGCTGCGGCGTGAGCGGCGTGTTTTTCCGCCGCGAAACGCCGCCCGAAGAAAATCCCCCCAAAGATCGCGGAGCCAACAAAAACGCGAAGCGCGCGAAGTTCGAGCTCTTCGCGGCCGCGACGCCGTCGCTCGCGGACAGCGCGCTCGGCGTGATCTTTTCGCTCGACGGCCGCACCGCTTACGCCGTTGGGCGGCGCACCAAGACCGCTGCGCTCGCCGTGTTCGTTTCACGCGACGGCGGCAAGAGCTTCGAAGTGCGCGATCTCGATCTCGTGCGCGCGGACGCGGACGACGAAGATCAGTACTGGGAGCGCTCGCAATCGTCGTTGCGGCTCGAATCGTTCGCGCCGGCCGAAGACGGCTCGATTGCGCTGGTCGTCGCCGATCACCGCGGCCGCTCGCTGATCGTGGTCGACGAGCAAGGGCGCATGCTCTCGGGCTCGAAGCCTCCGGACGAGCGCGCGATCGTCTCCGCGGTCGGGATGCGCGCGTTCGCGCTCACGCCGAGCACACGGAAAACCTGGGAATCGCTCGACGGCGGCGTCACTTGGCAAGCGCTCGGCCGCTTTCCGGTCGCGCTCTGCAGCGGCGACGGCGACTGCGCGGCGAAAGTGCGCTGCGCGCCGCTCGGTTGCGTGATCGGCAGCGAAGTCTCGCGCATCGGCTGGGTCGGTCAGAGCGACGAAGACGTCGATTCATTGCCGCCGCCCGCGATCGAGCCGAGCCCACTCAGCGAACGCAGGCTGCGCATGCCGATCGCGTGCACACTCGACGACGCGCGCTGGCAAACGCTGCCCGGCGTGCGCGAGTTTCCGAGCTCGCACGACGCCGCATTCGGCAAGCTGAGCTTCGTCTCGATTGCATTCGACGCGACGCGCGCCGCGGCCAGTACCGTCCACGGCATCGGCGGCCCGCATCCGCATCTCGAGACGGTGAGCTTGCTCTCGCCGCTCGATCATCCGAACGGCTATGCCTTGGAAGTGCTCGATCAAATCGAAGGCGGCGCCGCGCTGCGCTATCGCGTGCCCGAAGATCCGGCCAAGGACAATCACGCGCGCAACATCGAAATCGGCTGGGACAACGCGCTCGCCGGCCAAGTCGGCCACGCGCGCTTGGCGGACGGCGGCGTAGTCGCGGTCGGTGACTACGAAGGCGGCGATCGCATCGACCATGCGCAGCCGGATTTACTGAGCATCGGCGAAGGCGGCGTCTATCTGCGGCTCCACCACAACGCCGGCGATGCGCAAGAAACCTGGTATTTCGACGGCCATTCGAGCACGCGCATCCCGGCCGTGAATTGGCCGGTGCCGAACCGCTCGGGCGCGCGCAGCGAAATGGCGCACATCGAAGGCGCGCACGTCGCGCTGCTGTTGTTCGAGCGCGGCACGACCGTCGCGCGTGCACGCCGGGACGGCGCGAGCTTCGCGTTCGACGCCGAGACGCTCGCAGCACCCGACGCCAGTGCGTTCGGCCAAAGCCAAACCTTTCGCATCGCCTATCTCGGCAACAACTCGGGCATGTATCTGCAATCGCAAAGCACGCTCGGCTCGCGCGCGAGCGCACAGTTCTTCCCATTCCGCGCCAATGGTGACGTGATGGCCGCGCCAATCGCCGTGCCCACGCAAGCAAGCCTCGCCGATCGCCCGAACCGCTGCAGCGCCGCCCAGCTCACGGGCACCCCGCGCATCGACGCGGCCTACCTGCCCGGCACGCGCCACCCCATCGTCGTCACGGATAGCTCGGACGCGCCGCGACTCTTCCTGAGCTCCGGCGCCGTGCTCTACGGCACCCCCGAAAACCCGTGCGCCACCGCGCTCGACGCCGAAGAAGTCCCGCTCGACGGCAGCACCCCGCGCCACGAACGCGTGCTCCTCTTGCTCGACGATCTCGACCACAGCTGGCTCTTCCGCAGCGCCGGCGAATCGAGCGATCCGAACGCGATTCAATACCGCACCCTCAAGTGCCACTTCGATCCCGATCTCGACGTCCCGAGCGAAGTGTACCGCGCGAGCGGCACACTCGTGCCGCGCCGCGGCTGAACGACGAAGCACTCGCGCCGCGCCAGCACGTACACTGCTCGGCATTCGGACTCGTTTTTATTTTTTATTTTTTGATGGTCACGCGGCGCGCACTCCGCGACCTAGCCTTCGGCGTCGCGTTGCGACTTGCTCGCGCGTCGCGACTCAGCGCTCCGTCTCGAGTGCTCCGGCGCTGACCGCTTGATCGGCTTCGTACCAGCCAGCTACGACGAGTAGCTCCGCGGCGGCGACCAGCGTGAGTAGGCCCGCGCCGCGCAGGCATTCGGCGCGCGCGAGCGAGTGCGACCGAGGCTCGCTCATCATGCCCATCGCTTGCTCCAGCATTTCGAGTGCGCGCGCCAGGTTGTGCGATTGTTCGCGCAAGCGACGCTGCCAACCTTCCGGGCGCGACGCTCGGGCGTCTTTCACGACCCGCGCGCTGCGCTTTTTTTTCGAGCTCGGGCCGCGCGCGCGAACCGGTTTATTGCGACGGATTTCGGCTCGCACGTTAGGCCTGGCGCTCGCGCTCTGCTTGACCCAACCACGCGGCCGCGGCTCGAAAATCACGATCGGCGTTTCGGAGAACATGCGCGCCAGCATATACTGAACTGAAGTTCAGCTCCATCACTCAAATCCTCCGCGAATTTCAGTCATCCACGCTGGCCTCGGTAATCGATCCGAAGCGGATCGAATTTTTGCGCTTCGAAGCTCGCCTCGATTTGCGCGAGCCAGGCATCTTCTTGGTCCGCGCTGGAAAGCGCGGGCAGCTCGATCACGGCGACCCGCCCGCCTTTCGAACCCGTTGCGAGCCACGACGTGCCGCTCGCGGCCAAGCGCAAGCGAGAAATGCGCCAGCTGAGCTTCGCTTTCGCTGGCAAATGCAGTGCCGGCTCCGATGCCACTTCGCCCTCCAGTGCCAAGCATTAGTCGAGCTTTCGCCGCCGTCAAATTAAAAAGGACTCACATACCCTAATTCAGCGCGCGCCAAGCGCGCTAGCGGTCGAGCGCACACTCATGTCGGCACCGGCTACGCCGCGCACGCAAAAGCTGATGCTTCAAATCGGAGGCAACTTGCAACGCCTGCGGCTCAAGCGCGGCTGGACTCAAGAGCATCTCGCCGAGCTCACCGAGCTCGATCTCTCGTACGCGCAGCGCGTGGAGCGCGGCGAAGTGAATCTCACCGTCGGCAGCCTGGCGGTTTTCGCCGACGCGCTCGGAGTCGAGCCGAGCGCTCTGCTTCGCGCTGGCAAACCACCCGTGATCAAACGCGGCCGCCCGAAGTCGAAGCGCGCCACGTCACGCGCGCAGAAGCGCTGAATCGCGACGCTCAGCGCGGCGCTCGATGCAGCGTGAACAGCGCGATTTCCGGCGGCACGGCCAGGCGCATCGGCGGACCCGTCGTGCCGAGGCCTGCGTTCACGTACATCATGGTTTTGCCCGCGTAGACCGGGCCGCGCGAGCGCTGATTGGTCAGCCGCGCGAAGTTCAGCTGCTGACTCAGAAACGGAATGCCGAGCTGGCCGCCGTGCGTGTGCCCGGTCAACACCAGATCCGCGCCGGCTTCGACGGCGGCTTCGAACGAAGTCGGGTAGTGAGACAAAAGCACGATCGGCGCGCCTTCGGGTTGTCCGCGCAGCGTGCGTTTTACGTCGCTGGGATCGGCGCGCTTGGCATCCATGCCGGCCACGATCAGCTCGGCGTTACCACGGCGGATCGCGCGCGAGTCGTTTTGCAGCACGACTGGGCCGCGCTCGCGGATCAAGCGCACGAGCTCTGCTTCTTGATACAAATCGTGGTTGCCGGTGGTGACGAACACGCCGTCTTTGGCGCGGAGCGCGGCGATCGCGTCGGCCGCGTCGCGATAGAAGCCGCCGCCGGAGGTGACCAAGTCTCCCGTGACGACGGCGAGATCGGGCTCGAGCGCGTTGGCGAGCGCGACCCACTCGAGCGCCCGCTCTTTGGGATCGAAGCTGCCGACGTGAATGTCGCTGAGCTGCACGATGCTGTAGCCCTCGAACTCCGGAGGCAGATCGACGACGGCGACCGAGAGCCGACGAATTTGCACCCGCCGCCGCTCCACCCAAATTGCCCACGCCGAAACCAGCAGCCCGAGCGCGTAGAACACGCCCACGCCCACCCTCCAAATCAGAAACACGCCGCCGACGGTCGCGCCTTCGAAGAGCCCGACGAGCAGCGCAAACGCGACGCACAGCGGGCTACACACCAACATGAAGGTGCTCGCGCCGAAATGCCAGAACAGCGGCGTGTCGACGAAGCGCGTGACGAAGCGCGGGCGCGGGCGATCGCGCATCTGCGCCGTGAAGCGCAGCGTGGTCGCGACGTAAAGCGCCGCGGTCAGCGGCAGTGCGAACGCGAGCGGCAAAAAGCGCGACAGCCCCAGCGCGAACAGCAGCTGCGAGCAGCCGATCACGCCCGCCGGCAACCAATACAGCCGGCGTCGGCGCCTCTTCCATGCACGCGAGCCCGAGCGGCGACTCGAATGCGCGCCGTCGTTCGGGCTCGAAGCAGTGGAGCTCAGATCTTCACCAGCTCCGCGAGCTTGGCCTTGGTGGTGAGGCCGACGTGCTGGGCGGCGCGCTCACCGTTTTTGAACACCATCACCGTGGGCACGCCGCGCACGCCGAGCTTGCCGGCGGTAACGGGCGAATCATCGATGTCGAGCTTGCCGACCTTCACCTGGCCGTTGAGATCTTCGGCGAGTTGGTCGACGATCGGCGACAATTGCTTGCAGGGCCCACACCAGGTCGCCGTGAAATCCACCAGGACCGGAACGTTCGACTTCAGGACTTCTTGCTCGAAGTTGAGGTCGTTGAAAACATGAACCTTATCGGATGCCATTGGGGTCTTTCTTGCCTTCACCGCAGCGTGCCGCGATGCCTGTGTTGAGGCAAGCAAGGTAATGCTTGTTCCGAGCTTAGGGAAGTCCTCACGGCCGAGCGCCCGGTGCGCGGACTTTTGCGTCTTTGCAACGCGCACGCGCGCTTTCACCCACGAGGCCGAGGAAAAACCGTTTTGAGACGCGCGAGTGAAGAAGTCGGGGCCGAATTTGCCGAGAGCTTGCCCGGCGAGCCGTGGCCCGAGAGCTGGACGGTCGACGCCGTGATCGAGACGCTCGAGCCGCTCGCCGGTGCGACGCGCAAAGCGCGGATCGAAGCGGTGCTCGACGCGCGGCTTGCGAGCGTGACCGTGCTCTTGGACGCGCCGCACGATCCGCACAACGGCTCGGCAGTGATGCGAAGCTGCGATGCGTTCGGTATTCCGACGGTGCACGTCGTGCCGCGCGAGGAAGCGTTTTTGATCGCGCGGCGCATCACCAAGGGCAGCGAGCGCTGGCTCGAAGTGCACCATCATCGCTCGGCCGAAGCCGCGGTGAGCTATCTCCAAACGCGCGGCTTCGAGCTCGTCGCGACGCACCCGCAAGGCGAGCTCGTGCCCTCCGACTTGGCCAAAATTCCGAAGCTTGCGCTCTTGCTCGGCAACGAGCACGACGGCATTTGCGAACCGCTGCAAAGGGCGGCGAGCCGCGCCGTGCGCATCCCGATGCGCGGCTTCGTCGAGAGTCTGAACGTGAGCGTGGCCGCGTCGGTGCTGCTCGCGGCGGCAACCGAAGGCCGGCCTGGCGATCTGCCGCCCGACGAGCGACGCCGTTTGTACGCACGCGCCTTGTTCCGCTCCGTGCCCCGCGCCGGCGAAGTGCTCGCCGCGCAGCGCCTGCGCGCGCGCGGCCCAGTCGTCGCGACCTAAGACGCTACGCGCGGCTCTGCTCCTCCTCCCTTCTTTCTTTCGCGCCGAAGCGCGCGCGAAGGGCGCGGGTCGGATGCCCGGAAATAAAGCAAAGCAGCTGATTCGCTAGACTGATCACGGTTCACGAATGCAGTCGGGAGCCAACGAGACCTGACCGCACAGGCGCCGGTCGCGCAGCGAAATGCGCGGGCGGCCAAGCGCCAAAGTCGGCGCAGGGCCAGAAAGAGCGCGAGAAGCCCGCAAGGACCCGCCAGGAACAGACAACATTCATCTCACCCGCTCGGCCTCATTCCCATTTGCTCGCGCAAATACTAGCGTGCGCTCGTTTCGATGAATCGTTCACAGCACGAGCTCAGCGTCCTTGGTCCGGCCACGCGCGTGACCGGCCGCATCAACGGCGCGGGCGCGCTGCGCGTCGAAGGCAGCGTCAAAGGGGACGTGAGCGTGCACGGTGAAACCGAAATCGCGGACGGTGGCAGCGTCGAAGGCAACCTGCACGGCGATACGATCGAGATCAGCGGCAAGCTCTTGGGCGACGCAGAAGCCGAAGGCGCGATCGCGGTGCGCTCGAGCGCGCACGTGCGCGGTCAGCTCCGCGGCGCCGAAGTTTCGATCGAGCCGGGCGCGCGCGTTTCGGTGCGGCTCGAGACCGAATTCGAGTTGGATTTTGGCGCCCAGCGGCGCGCTGTACGTTGAGACCAAAGATCCTGGAAGGCGAGACGATGGCAGGCACGGTGATTGGCGAAGGGCTCACCATCGAAGGTGACATCACGGGCGACGAAGAGATCGTGATTCACGGCAAATTGCGCGGCCGCCTCACGACGACCGACGCGGTCACGGTCGGCAGCGGCGCGATCGTCGGCGCGGACATCACGGGCACGAGCTTGAGCGTCGCGGGCCAAGTCACGGGCGACGTGACGGCCTCCGAGCGCGTCGACATCCAAGCTGGCGGCAAGCTCGTCGGCGACATCAAAGCCGCGCGCTTCACGATTGCGGACGGTGCCTCGTTCAAGGGCAACGTCGACATGGAGATCTAAAGGACATGGGCGAAAGCTCGGTGATTGGCGCGAGCACCGTCGTGAGCGGCCACGTTCGCGGCGAAGGGTCGCTCGAAATTTTGGGTCGCATCGAGGGCGACGTAACCGTCACGGGTGAAGTCGTGGTCGGCGCGAGCGGCCGCGTGCGCGGCACGGTGAGCGGCACTCAGCTGACAATTTCCGGCCAAGTGCAGGGCGATCTGCGCGGCAGCGAAGTCGTCTTGATCGAACGCGGTGGGCGTGTCGCGGGGGACATCGCGAGCCCGCGCATCGGCATCGCGCCAGGCGCGTTCGTGCGCGGCCACGTGCAGACGGACGGCGAAGCCGCGCTGCCCGCCGCGAGCGCGAGCGCGACGAACGCGCAGCGCAGACCCACGATCGCGCGAGTCGCGCCGGCGCCACTGCCGGCCTCGCTGCTGAAAGCGCCGCACAAAGCCGAACCGCGCAAGCTCGAACCGATGCGCGCCGCGAATCCCGCGCCAGCCGAAGCCGAAGCGCCGCGCGCAGCAAAACCCGAACCGCGCCGTCCACCGCCGCCCGTCATTCCAGTGTTGGGCAAAGGCATCAAAGCCAAAAAGAAAAAAGGTCGCGAGTGAGTGCGCGCTCGGTCGCCTGCCAGCTCTCTCTGGCGCGCGGTCGCGCCGGAAGAGATCTTCGGGTCCACTTTCCCGGGAAATAAAACAAAGCCACATGCGCAGGGCAAAAACCAAGTCTCGCGCAAAAAAGAGGCGTAACCCTGCGCCGCATGATCGTACTCTGCGCGCATGATCGATTCGCAAAAGCGTGCGCGGTTGATTCAGCTACTCAGAGAGCTGAGCTTCGAGCGGCGCAAGGTGATCCTCGCTTCGGGACGCGAGAGCGATTTTTTCATCGACTGTAAGCAAACGATTTTGACCGCCGAGGGCCACGCCTTGGTCGGCGAGCTGATGTTTCAAGCGCTCGATGAACTGCCGACCTGCGACGCGGTCGGGGGCGTCGAGCTCGGCGGCTGTCCGCTGGCCAGCGCCGTGTCGCTCGTGAGCTTTCAAAAGGGCCGGCCCTTGACCGGCTTTTACGTGCGCAAAGCGCGCAAAGATCACGGCACCACGAAGCTCGTCGAAGGCGACAAATCACTCAAGCCCGGCACGCGCATCGCGCTGCTCGAAGACGTGGTGACGACCGGCGGCTCGAGCCTGAACGCGGTCGAGGCGCTCAAAACCGCAGGTGCGACGGTGGTGGGAATCATCGCACTCGTCGATCGCCAAGAGGGCGGCGCGGAGACCATTCACGCGGCCGGCTTGCCCCTGTTCACGCTCGCGACGCGCGCCGACTTCATGGGATGACATCGCGCCGGCATTGGCGCTAGCCTCGCGCTGATGCGCGCGCCTCGCTCGAGCCTCGGTCAGGGATGCCGGGCCGCGCTCCGTGCCGCTCTGTTCCTTGCGACGTGCGCGTCGAGCCTCGCGTATCACTGCCGAAGCGCGAGCGCCGCGGAACAACCAAAAGAAAGAACGATCACGTCGGGCGAAGTCGAGTCATGGCTCGACCAGAATCCGAGCGCAAAGCCCGAAGCCGATACCGGCGCTGAAGAAGAGGAGCCTGCGCCGCCACCGCCGCCGCGTCATCGTGGCTTCGTGGTCGAGTCGAGCATCGGCGCGTTCGGGCAGATCGGCGATATGAAGCACATTTCGCCGATCGCGCCGTGGTACCGGCTGCAGTTCGGTTATGAGCCGCTCCGATTTTTGATGGTCTTTGCCGAGGGCGACTTGATGCTCTCGGATACGTCTTACGCAAACCCTCCGCCGCCGCCGCGCACGTACGCGCTGTGGGATCTTGGCGCCGGCCTGCGCGGCACGGTCAAAGTGAGCGAACGCGTCGGTCTCTATTTGCAAGGCAGCCTGGGCGAGGCCGAGGTCAGCGACGACGTGCTCGGCATTTACGGTTACCCGAATGCCAACACGCTGCACCTGTACTTTGCCGGCGAGCTCGGTGTGGAATGGTATCAAGTGAGTCCGCACTTGGCGCTCGCCCTGCACGGCGGAGTCCGGGACTACACCGCGACCTTCAAGCGCGACGAGGCCACCGGGCCGCCGCTGGCGTGGGTTTCGGGCGTCGCGCTCCGCTACACCTTTTGAGCCTACTGGCTAAAAAACGCCAGACTGGGCGGGCGGCTGGAGCTGAGCGGACGCGCTGGCTCACTTTCGAGCTTGCCTTCGCGCCCGGGGCTAGTAGAAAAAAGCGTTTTCTTTGGCACTTTTCCGGGCGGGAGCCGCGCGCTCTCGTTCCGCGCCCGGCTGACGTGAAACCGCGTTCGGCCCGGCGGAAGGTTCGCGAGATTGGATAGCGATCTGGCTGAATCGATTTCGGCGCTAAAAGAGGCGTTCGACCAAAGGCACGTGCGAGCCAAGTTCGGCAAAGCCGAGCCCCCCGCGGTCGATCAACTGAAGGCCCAGCTGAAACTGCCGCGGCGCTTCCGCGAGTTTCTGCTGGCCGCGAACCCTGAAGACGTCGAAACGCGCACGCCCGCCGAGCGCGTGAAGCTGATCCCGGCGCAACGCTTGGCCGAAGAGCAAAACGGCTTCGCGCTGGCCGAATCCGGCACGCTGCGTTCCGGCGCCACGCAGAACGGCTGGCGGGCGACTTGGATCATCATCGCGCACAGCTCGCTGCTCGGTGACCCCTATTTCCTGGATGTCTCGAGCCCCGATCCGGAGGGCGATTGTCCGGTCTACACCGCGATGAGCGGCACGGACAGCTGGAAGCCGCGGCTGTGCGCCTCGAGCTTTGCGATGTTTCTCCGCATTTTGGCGGTGAGCATGGTTGTCGCCAAGGGCTTCCCCGAAGACGACATCGACATGGACGACGAACAAGTATTTCGCGAGGCGCTCGGTCCAAAGATCCGCGAATACGACCCGGCCGCACTCAAGGCCGGGCATTGGACATGACCAGCATCGGAACGTTGCGTTCCGCGACCGAAGGCAGCGCCGAGTATCAGACTTTGCTCGCGCGCCTGGCGCGTCGCGGTGAGAGCGATCTCGATCGCGTGGAACCCGCGGTGCGGGAGATTTTGGCTGCCGTACGCGCCGAGGGCGACGCGGCGCTCGGGCGTTACGTCGAGCGCTTCGAACAGCGCAAACCGAAAGCGTGGCTCGAACGGGATTACGGGGGCAAAGCCGCGCTCGAGAGCTTGCCCGCGCCCGTACGCGAAGCGTTGGTCGAAGCCGCGGCGCGCATTCGTCGCTATCACCAAACCCAAGCCGAGCACTTGGGCGGCTTCGAATACACGGAAAACGGCGTCACGCTCGGCAGCCGCGTCACGCCGCTCGCGCGCGTGGGCGTGTACGCGCCGGGCGGCAAAGCGCGCTATCCGTCGAGTGTTTTGATGTGCGCGGTGCCGGCGCAGGTCGCTGGCGTGAGCGAGATCGTCGTCGCAAGCCCGGACACGAGCGCGGAAGTGCGCGCCGCGTGTCACCTCGCGGGCGTGCACGCACTGCTCGACGCGGGCGGCGCGCAAGCCGTAGCCGCGCTCGCTTACGGCACCGCATCGGTGCCGCGCGTCGATAAGATCGTCGGCCCCGGCAATATTTACGTGGCCGCCGCGAAGCGGCTCGTGTTCGGCGAAGTCGACATCGACAGCATCGCGGGTCCGAGCGAGATCCTCGTGGTCGCCGACGAGAGCGCGGATCCGGTGCTCATCGCCGCGGATTTGCTGTCGCAAGCCGAGCACGACGAAGCCGCCTATCCGTTGCTCGTGACGACCAGCGCGGAGCTCGTCGCACGCGTTTCGGCACAGCTCGCGAAGCAGCTCGAGGCTTTGCCGCGCAAAGCAATCGCGAGCGCGTCCGTGCAAAATAACGGCTTTGCGTTGATCGTGCGCGATCGCGGCGGTCTGATTTCGGTCGCCAACGAGCTCGCCGCCGAACACGTCGCGGTGCACACGGTCGATCCGCGTGCGCTCGCGGATCGCATCCTGCGCGCAGGCGCGATCTTCGTCGGTTCGATGACGCCAGAAGCGGCGGGCGATTACCTCGCGGGACCTTCGCACGTGCTGCCGACCGGCGGCGCTGCGCGTTACGGCGCGCCGCTCGGTGTCTACGACTTCGTGTCGCGCACTTCGATCATCGGCTACGAGCCGGCGGCGCTCACCGCGCAGGGGCCGAAAATTACAGCCTTCGCGCGTTCGGAGGGGCTCGAAGCGCACGCGCGAGCCGTCGAGTTCCGCACTTTGCCGAAATCTTAGTTTTTTAGATCCTGAACAGGCGGACCCCAAAACATACGCTATATTCGCGTTCGTTAGTCGTGTGCATGGCGGCGCGCGGAGCCACGTAAGTTGCGTGACCCGTGGCCCAAAAAGCAACGGCTCGCGATTCGTGCAGCGAATCGACACGAGCGCCGCACCTCGAGGCGCTCACTCAATGTATTCTGGGTTGCCCCTGTGGCGCATGGAGAGTCGATGATCCAGAGCTTTTTTTGGCGGCTTACGGTTTGCGCGCTGCTCGCGCTGTTCGGCACGATGAGCTGCGCGAGTGAGCGCGCTCCAATCAATCGCGTGCAAGCGAACGCGCTGAAAAAATCCTTCTTCGTCGGGCCGAATTTGTCGGATCCGTCGGACAATCCCGAATTTTATTACCGGCCCACGATCGTCGACGTCGACTATGGGGATTCGCGCGACGAGCTGTTCACGGCCAGCGGCGCGCAGACGATCGCGCGCGTCAAATTCGAGATCACCGAAGATCTTTTGATCGCACGCCTCACGTATCAACTCGTCTCTGGCACGACCAGTGATGGCACGCCGAATCCGCCGGACGAGAACGCCGGGCAAATCGTGGCCGCGTTCAAGATCGAGAGTCACTTCGACATCAAGCGCTCGTACAACCCGACCACGGGCGAAGAGCTGAACATCATCGAAGAAAATACGACTGATAGCCCTTGGTACGAACGACAGTACATGCGCGTCGATTGGTCGCAGAACCAAATCACGGACGCTTACCAGCTCGACACGCTCGCCGCGCTGACGGCCTTCGACGACGCATTTCAGTACGAGCCCGTCGCGTATTCCGTCGAAGATCCCACTGATCCGGACGCGCCGGTGTTCGATCCAGACACGAACTACTTCGACATCACGAACAAGGTGTTCGTCTCGCCGCAGATGCTCGACACGCCGTTCGGGCAATTGCCAGCGTGCTACCTGTCGCCGGATTTTCTGGGCGGCAATGGTCCGGACGGCAACTGCAACCCGACCGAAGTCAAAGTGCGGCTCTCGTTCCGCTTGGTTCAGAACGACGATTATGAGCCAGTGAATTGGGACGGCCTACGCCAACAAATGTTCGGCATGTTCACGACCGGCGCGATCAACCCGGATCGTCTCGGCTACGATCGCAACTACGGCGTGGTCGACGACCAGTGGTATCGCTTCGTTTCGCGCCACAACATTTGGCAGCAGAGTCACTACCAAGACGCGCAGGGCAAGCCGATGCCCTGCTACACCGACCAGACCACGCCGGTCGGCGCGCTGCCTTCGCGCGACGAAAATCCGGTCGACGGCACGGACGACGAGTGCGAGAACGCGGGCGCAGGCTCGCGCTGCGACCAGTTCAGCCACGCGTGCACGCTTCCCTATGCGCAGCGCAAGCTGAAGACCACGCCGTTCTACTACGGCCCAACCAGCGACCCGACGCTGTGGGACGCTTCGGCGCAGGCGCTCGCGCAATGGGACCAGGCGCTGCTCTTGGCGGCGCAAACCGCGCGCTACACCGAGTGCATTCGCGTTTCGGGCGGCGTCACGCAAGACGCGATCGCTAGCTGCAAAACTCAGTATCCACCGACCGTGCAAGGCGCGATGGACGGCTATGGATCGAACGGCCAGAAGTTCGAGCACGTGTTCGTGTTTTGCCATAACCCGGTCGTGCAAGGCGACGATCCGGCTTGCGGCGCGCCGGGGCTCGCCGTGCGCATCGGCGATCTTCGCTACAACATGATCGACATCATTCAAGATCCGCAAAACGCTTCGCCTTGGGGCATCATGGCGGACGCGGTGGATCCGATCACGGGCGAAGTCGTCGCCGCGAGCGTGAACCTGTGGAACGCGGTGACGGATCTGGCGACCGAGAGCGCGATCGACACGATGCGCTGGTATTTGGGCGAGCTGTCCAACGCAGACATCGCGAACGCGAACTACACGCAGCCGCTCGTGACCGCGAATTTGCGCGCACCTCAAGCCTCGAGCGAGACTCCGCCGCTGCTCGATGCCGCGGCGCAAAGCGCGCGGCTTTCGGCGCTCGATTCGCGGCTCAACGACGGCACGAAATACCCAATGCCCTCGATCACCATCGGCAGCCAAGGGCTCGCTGATTGGGCCGAGTCGATGGTGCGGCAAAAATACGGCAATCAGGTGCTCGGTTCGGGCAACACCGGCATCGACAGCCGCATGACCAGTGCGCAGGGCTCCGCGGTCGAATCTCAGCTGCTCACCCAATCGTATTTGCACCTCGGCGGGCTCGATCCGAGCATGCAGCCGAACGCCTTGGGCATGAACCTGGCTTCGCCCTTGCGCGGCAATTTCGCCCAATTTTTGCAGGATTTCGAGCGCGCGCGGCAATCGCGACTCGAGCAAATGGGGAGCTGCATCGAGGAGGCGCCGGAGCCGAACAGCGTCGTCGATTGGGCGAACATCATGAGCAAGAAGTTCCCGCTCGTCGACGAAGATCCGCAAACGCCGGGCGTGCAAGCTTCGGCTGCCGCGATCGCGGCGCGCAACGATCTGTGGCGCGACTACATTCGCCGTCACATCACCGTGGGCGTGATCGAGCACGAACTCGGGCACTCGATGGGCCTCGAGCACAACTTCACGTCTTCATTCGACGCGATCAATTTCCGCCCGCAATATTGGCAGCTCCGCACGCAAGACGGCGCGGTCACGCAGCCCTGCACCGCGGCGACCACGGACGGCTCCACGTGCGTTGGGCCGCGCTGGGAAGACCCAATCACCCAACCCGAACGCGATGGTTTGATTTGGCGTTGGCAGCAAACCTCCGTGATGGATTACGCGGGCGACTTGACGCAGGACACGCTCGACATCGGCGCTTACGACAAGGCCGCGATTCGCATGGAGTACGCCGACGTCGCCGACGTGTGGGACGACAGCAGCGTGCGCTGTTCAGGCTCCGTCGGGGGCGCGAGCTGCTCGCCGAACGGCTTCACCGTGCACGGGCTCTTGGACGGCTTCGGCGGCATCGCCGGCCCGATTTACACCGACAATCAGGCCGATTTTCACTATTCGCAGCTCAATCAGCATTTGGGTTTGATCCGGAACTGCGCGCCCGCGGACACGACGCAGCCCGCGGATTGGGACGCCAGCAAAGACGGCGTGTACAGCCCCGAGTTCGACGGGCAGATCGTGAACGGCACGAGCTGCGACGGCATCCCGACCGACTACGTGCCGTATCGCGAGCTTCAGCCGGACAGCGGCGGCTTCACGCAAGAGCCCGTCGTGGTCGACGGCATTCAGCGTAACTTCGACGCGCTCGGGCGCGTGCGCCGTTCGTACATGTTCGGCTCCGACGATTTCGCGGACATCGGCAACCTCGCCGTCTTGCGACACGACAACGGCGCGGACGCTTACGAGATCACGCACTTTTTGATCAGTCGTTACGAAGACCAGCACATCTTCCGCGATTACCGCAGAAATCGCACTGATTTCAGCCTGAAAAAGTCGTTCATGTACGGCTTCGAGCGCGAGAACTCGAAGCTGATGGAAATCACCAAGGGCTTCGCGCTCTTCAACGAGCTGTTCCAAGGCACGAACACGTTCGCGCAATTGACGGCGAACGACGGCCAATTCAAGGCCAGCGCGCTCGCTGCCTCGATGGCATTCGACCACTTCGCGCGCATCCTCACGCGGCCGCAGTCCGGCGCGCATTTCAACGACACGGCGCTGCATCCGCTCGGCACGAACATCCTGCGCTCGACCGATCAATTGCCGAACGTCGCGATGCCCGCCGGTGTCGCCGCCGAGGGCAACGTGCTGATTCCAGACGGCTCGACCGGCGTCGGCGTGGACGTCGCGTGGGGCGGGCGCTTGCTGAACAATACGCTCGATCAAACCCAGGGCTATTACGCCGTGCAGTACGATCTCGCGCTCGGCTCCTACTACGACAAAACGCTCGCCGTTTATTTGATGAGCGACTCCGAGGATCGCTTCGTCAGTGAAGCGCGCGACGATTTCCAGGACGGCCGCTACCGCAACACCAGCTTCGCCACGCTCTTCCCGGACGGCTTCCGGCGGCTCCTGGCCAATGCGCTGACCGAAGACGACGACATCAAGGGCTGGCGCGTCGCGACGAACAAAGGGGTACCGATCGTCGACTCGACGGGCACGGTGTCACAGCCGATGGGCTTCCGCGCTTGGTGGCCGACTGGCTCGCCCGACGTGTGCTGGCCCACGCAAGGCCGACTGATCTGCGACGAATTCCCGAGCGGAACCGCGGAAGCGAACGCCACGCCGGCCGAGTCGGTCGCGGTCGACTCCGAGGTCGGCTTCGAGGTGCAGAAGTTCATCGCCTTCTTCTCGATGCTCAACTTGCCGGAAAGCTGGAAGCTCGATTGGGTCGACATGATGCGCATCTGGGAAATCGGTTCGGACGCGGATCCCGGCTTTCCCGCCGCGCAAACCGTGGCCTGGCGCGATCCGCTGAGCGGCGAGCTGTTCGAAGCGCACAGCTACGGCACCGAAGTGATCGACGGCAAAACCGTGCAACGCGGAATCGCCGCGCGCGTGCTGGAGTGGATGAACGTGCTCACGGCCAAGGCTTACGCCGTCGACGCTGCGGCTTCGAATCCGGCCACGGGCGAGCTCGTGGTGCAGCGCTACGCCGACAACACCGCTTGCCCCGCCGGCGTCGAGACTTGTGTGGGTCAGCCGGTGCAACTCAGCTCACAGTTCGCCATTCGCGTCACGAACTACAAGAGCATCATCGATTACATGCACCTCACGGCTTCCCAACTCGGGTTCTACGGTCCCAATTGGCGCGGCATTTATTGAGCTTTGGTTTCTGCGTCGCGCTCGCGTTCAGCGCGGGCGCGTGCAAACACGAGTCGTCGAGCGCGACGACGAGTGCGAGCGCGAGCGCCGCGCCCGTCGATAGCGCGAGCGAAGCGACTCGAGCCGCACGCTTTGCGTCCGAGCTTTCGCGCGCGCAAAAGCGCTGGCAAGAAAAGCCCGAGGTCGGCGATTGCGCGAAGGTTTTGCAGGAAAAACCGGATCAGGATTTGTGCCTCGCGGCAACCAACGCCCTCGGCGCGGTCGAAGCACTCGACCCCGCGGTAGCCCCAGCGAGCGCATTGCCAGTGCTCGCTGACGGCGCGCTCGCACTCACGCGCTTGCTCGAACGTGCTCGCTTCCTGACCATGGAAGACATGTCGCGCCGACGCATGGAGGGCGACGCGGGCACGGCCGCGCCGGCATCCGCGAGCGCGCGTGCGCCGTCAGCGCCGTCGATCGGTGCGCCCTTCAGCTCGCAGCGCGTCTTTCGCCTGAATCAGCGGGAGCACAAGAGCATTCACTTGAGCGATAGTCCGATCGCGCACTTGCTCGAGAACACGTCGCGGCTCGAGCACGACGTGCTGCGGCAGTTCTCCGCATACCTCGAGTATGCGCCGCTTTCGGTGCGGACCATGGCGTACGAGCGCGCGAAGCAACTCAGCTCGCAGCACCCGAAATGGCCGACCTTGAGCCACGTACTGCGCGAAGCTTCGGTGCTGGAAACCGATCCAGACCTGAAATCGAAATTGAACGAGCTGAGCGTCGCGAGCTTCGCGCGCGCGAGGCCGCCCGCTCAGGCGACCGGTTCCAAGTAACCGCGCTGAATCAACGCCAGGATCGCCTGGCCGACCTCGAGATCCGTACCTGGAATCGAGTCGAGCGCGATTTCGAGCGCGCCCGAGCTCACCACCGTTTGCAGCAAGTCGAGCTCTTCGGGGCTCAGATCGCGCAGCCGCGATTCGAGCGGGAATTTCAGGCCGAGCCTGAGCTCGAGCGGTGGCAAGCGGTTGCGCAAGGCATTGAACTCGTCCTGCTGCCGGAAGCCTTCCATCAGGATTTCCTGGGCGCTCGCGTCGACCGTGTTTTCGAACTCGCGCGTGTCCGGCGGATCGAGCGCGAACATGCCCTTGTTCCAATCGAGCATGCGATAGACGGCTTTGAGCGGCGACAGGTGCTCGGTGCCTTCGATCAATGCGAAGCGCACTCTACCTTCGTTCAGGTAGATGCGGCCTTCGCGCGTGTCCGTGCGCAGCACGAGCACGCCGTTCTTGCGCGAAGTACCGAATAGCTGCAGCAAATCCGGGAGCGGGATTTCTTCGAGCGAGCCCGACATGCGCGGCGCTTCCTCGGCCGCGCGGCTCATGCGTTGCCGCGCCGTGACCCGGCCCGCCGCGACCGATTTTTGATCTTGTTTTTGATCCGGGTCCGCCTGCGTCGAAATCACTTTGAGGATGTTCGTGCCGATCAGCACGCGGTCCCCTTCGTGCAGCGTGCCGCGGTCGACCTTTTCACCGTTGACGAAGGTGCCGTTGGTGGAGCCGAGGTCCTCGATGTTGATCACGCCGTCCGTCAAGGCGATGCGCGCGTGCTTGCGCGAGACCATCTCCTCGACCAGCACCATGTCGAGCTCGCTCGAGCGCCCGATCACGATCTCTTGACCTTCGCCGAGCGGAAATTCACCGCCCTGATATTTTCCTGAAATGAACCGAAGGCCGAAGCGGAGCTGGTTTTTGCCGGGCTCGGAGCCGCTCGGTTTCGGCGCGAAACGCTTGGTCATGGTCGAGGGCGAAGAGTGGCGCGGGCGGCGCGGCCGGCAAGCGCCGAACCTAGTGAAAAATCATAGGTCCCCGGGCAAGAACCGGTCAAGCTCGCCCCGGCCCTGGCGGCAGAGACAGCGTCGGCTGAACCCGAAGCCGCCCCGAAGTCGGTGTCTCGTCGCGCGCGTGCCCCGGGCCGGGACGCGGGGCAGCGTACGCTTCCGTCACTACCGGCAAGACCAGGGAGAACGTCGAACCGGCGCCCGGTCGGGACACGACTTCGATCCGGCCGCCCATCTCTTCGACCACGCGCTGGCTGATCGCGAGCCCGAGGCCGGTGCCGCGATCCTTGGTCGTGAAAAATGGCACGAACAAATTCTTCTGAACTTGTGGCGCGATGCCCGGCCCGCGGTCGCGCACCGCGATCTCCACCCAGTCGCTCGGAGCAGCCACCGCGTCGGCGCCGAGCACGGACGTGGCACGCTCGCTGCGGCGGCGCGTGATGACTTCGACCGTGCCGCGCCCGCCCATCGCTTGCACCGCGTTGCGCACCAAATTGATCAAGACTTGACGGAGCTGTTCGGCGTCCGCGCGGACGGCGGGCAGCGCTTCGTCGAGCTCGGTGCGAAGCTCGCACTCTTCGGTGCGATCGGAGGCGAGCACGGTCAGCGTGCGCCTGACCACGCCGTTCACGTCGACCGCGCCGAGATCGCTTTTGTGCGGCCGCGCGTAGTCGAGCACCGAGCCGACGACGCGGTCCAGGCGCTCGACCTCTTCCAAGATGATGCCGACGAATTCCATGTCCGCGTGGGCAAGCTTCGTTTCGTGACACGGATCGCCGAGCAGCTGAGCTGCGCCTTTGATCGCACCGAGCGGATTTTTGACTTCGTGCGCCAAACCGGCCGCCATTTGCCCGAGCGCGGCCAAGCGATCCCGCTCCTGCATGCGGCGATATTGGCGCGAATTTTCGATCACCACGCCGACCTGCACGGCCAAGGATTCGAGCAGCGAGACTTCGTCCGGCGAAAACGCGTCGCGCACGCGATCATCGACGAGCAGCAAGATCGCTACGAGATCTTGGCGTTCACCGTGCACCCCCAAACAAACGGCTTGCTTGAACGGACCGAGCACTTCGGCTGCGGCGAGCAGGCGTTCATCGGCTTCGGCTTCGCGCGTCCAGCCCGTGCGCCGGCTTTCCAAGAACTTGAAGCCCACTTCCTCGAGCACGATCGACGAGCTCTTGCTCAGCCGCTCGATCAATGGGCGCGCGGTCGCGACGTCAATGCGCGGCGGAGCAGCGGGGCCGAACGAAGACGCGAGCGCGAAATCCGAACCGAGCGGATCCGGCAAATAGAGCGCAGCGCCGGTCGCGCGGCGCGACGTTTCGATCGCCGAAATCACGACGTGCTGCAGCTCCGACACTTGGAGTACGTGCACGAGCTCGGCGCGCGCTCGGCCGATCGCGCGCTCCAGATCGACGCGCTCGCGGAAGAAGAATTTGTGGGTGTAGTTCTCGGCCTTCGTTCGTAGCGGCTCGAACACCACCAGGATCACGATTGCCGCCAAAATCGCGCCCAAATACATGGTCTGGAAGCCGCCGAGCAGCACCACGAACACGTAAAAGATGCCGGCCAGCGCGAAGGCGAGCGCGGTCGACACCAAGAGCTGGCCCAAAATGTCGTACAAATCGACGAGCCGTGAGCGCGTCAACGACTCCGAGAGCACGAACAAAAATACGATCGAGAGCACGGCGCTCACCGGTGGCAGCGGCGCGCCGATGAACCACAAGAAATCCGCCAAGCTGAAGATCGCCGCGAGGGCGCCGATCGAAACCAAAAAGCGCACGCGCCGCTGAACTGCGCGCGAACCGCTGCGCTCGCCGCGCATCGCGAGCGCAAACAACGCCACCGCGATCAAGCCGAACACGTACAGGATGACCAGACCGCGCACCACGCCGTGCTGCCGCTCGGTCAAAACCAAGACCAGCATCGGGATCATCAAAATGCCGGCCACGCGCTTGAGCGGCGAAGGGCGATCCGGCTCCGGCACGATCGACTCGAACAAGTGCACGGCGAACTGCGGCAGGAGCACGGCGAGCACCGCCGTCCAGCGTGCCCACAAGTCGCTGCGACCCGCGTGGTACAGCCACTGCGCCAAGTACCAAAGCCCGATGTCACCCGCGAGGCCGGTGAAAAATAGCTGCGGCAAGCGCGGCTTGCCCTTGAGCAACACCGAGATCGCAATCGCGAGCGCGAGCACGCCGCAGAAGAGCGAGGTGCGCGTTCGGAGATCCGTGCTGCCCATAATCGCTACTGTATCGCGAGCGGGTGCGCGAACAAGGCGCAAGCGCACGACCAAGCGCGGCTCAAGCTCTGGCTTGATACAAACCGCGCTCGACAATGTACGCGAGCGCCGCGCGTGGCACGTTCGCCGCGAGCAGCGCGGCATTTTGCGGCTCGCTCGGCTGGGCCAAGGCTTCGCGCACTCGGGTCGAGGAAATGTCGGGCAAGAGCGCGGCGCGCGCGTCCGGATGCTCGTAGCCAGGTCGCGCCACGATGTAGGGCGGAGCGAGCTCCAAGATGCGTTCGAACGCATGCCATTTCGTGGTTTCGCCGAGCACGTCCGAGCCGACCAAGAGCCGCATCTGCCAATCCGGGTGCGCTTTCGCCAAATGCTCGAGCGTGTAAAGTGTGCGGCTCGGTGTCTGCAACTCGCGTTCGATCGTCGAAATCGCGACGCCCGCGATGCCAGCAAATGACAGCTCGCATAGCCGCACGCGCTCCGCGAACGAGCTCAATGGCTTGCCGAACGCGTGC
>DATATR010000077.1:0-19351 GCA_036268695.1 Polyangiaceae bacterium
ACTCGGCAAACCGACACCGCCGAGTGACGGTAGATTCCCGCCCGGAAGCGGCAAGTCATCCCCGAACTCGAAGCCACCGGAGGGCGCACGTGCACCGAGCGACGGCAACTCGACTTCGCTCACCGCAGGCAACGCGCTTCGACTCACCTCCGGCAAACCGGCGGACAGCGACGGCAGTTCGACTTCTCCGAAACCGCGGGTCTGCACGGCGGGCAAACCCGCGCCGCTGGCCGCGCGCTGCGCGACCGGCGACGGCAATGCGGCGCCGCTTTGGTTGCGACCACTCACCGCCGGCAAGTCGGAGCCGCGTGCTCCGCCCACCGTGGGCAAATCGAGCTCGATCGCCGAAGATGCAGGCCGCGCCGATGCTTGCGCGCGACCGCCGGGCGATGGCGACGGCAAATCCAAATCCAGATCGAACGGCGAGGACGCGGCGGGCCCTCCCGACACCGATCGCGGCGCAGCGGCCATCGGTAAATCGTCGAACGCGCGCGGCCCGACGCGAGCAGGCAGATCGTCGAACGCTTTCGGCGCGACCGGCGCCGGCAAATCATCGAACGGCGCTGGCGCGAGCGCCGCGGGCAGATCGACGTCGCTCGTTTGTGGCGGCCGCGGCGCACCTGGCGCGCGGCCTACCGTGGGCAAATCGAGATCGCTGAATGCTCCCGTACCGGCGCTCGCTGCCGGTGGCGCGGCGGCAGGCCCGGCGGGCGCGCGGCGCACGGGCATCGGCGGTGGTTTGCCGAGCGCTGGCGCGGCGGGCGCAACACCGAGCATTGTGCCTTTGAGATTGGCTGGGCGCGCTGGAATCGCGGGGGCCGCGGGTGCGGCTGCCGAGCCCGCGGGCGCGACGCCGAGCATCGTGCCCTTGAGATTTGCCGGTCGCGGCGGCGCACCGGCGGGCGCGACGCCGAGCATCGTGCCTTTCAAATCAGCGCCGGCGCGCGGCGACGGCGCAGACAGTGCGGGCGGCGGAGCGGACTCCTCCATGCCAAGCACACCACCGAGCACTGGGCTCGGTCCCGTCGTGCGCGCATCACCAGGTGGATCGACTTTGAATGACGTGCCGCACTTCGGGCAGCGCATCTTCAAGCCGCTCGAGGGAATGCGGCGCTCGTCGACTTGATACGGGGCTTTGCAGCCCGGGCATTCGACCTTGAACATCCCAGTAAACTCTTCTCGTTATTGTTAGCAGCAACGGCGGCCGCTTGTCCCGGCCCAAAGTCCCGGCCGGATTCCGCGCCATCTCACGGCTCATTCGTGGTAGGGCGCGGCTCAATATGCAGCGCTCTACCGCAGCCCTCTTGGGTCTCGCGTTCTTGGCCGCCGTCGTGGGGGTCATACTCGTTACTCACGCTAGCCCCAAAAAGCGGCCGCATTCGTCGGGTGCCAGGACCAATGCGAGCGCATCCGCATCCGCCGCGCCGAGCGCGAGCGCCAAACTCGCAGCCGAGCAGGATGGCGGCAGTGACGTCGATGCCGAAGCGGTCGTGCCGGTCACCGAAGGGTTCGAGACCTTCCCCGACGGCGGAAAAGTGCCGGAGCTACCGAATTCCGCACCTGCCGAGGTGAGCTTCGGTGTTGTCCAATTCACCTACCAAGGCGCACAGTTCTCTGGCTCCGATTCGCGCAGCAAAGAGCAAGCGCGGCAGAAAGCCGAATCAGTGCTCGAGCTCGCAAAGCATGATTTCGCCGCAGCAGTCGCCAAAGGCGATCGCGGATCGACCTCGGATGCGGGGCGTATTCCGCGCGGTGTGCTCGAACCGCCGATTGAATATGTTCTGTTCATGCTGGACAAAGGCACGGTGAATCCAACTGTCGTCGATACACCGCGTGGCTTTTGGATCCTGCGCCGTAACGACTAATGCCGGAAAGCGCGCGCCGATCTGAAAGCGCGCTCGGAGAAAAGCCCCGGCCATTCGGCTGAGCAATGCCTGCATTTCGTAGAAGCACTAGGCACGGTTCGGACAGTCTTCTAAAGTCTGGGTGATTTCGCCGGATTCCATGTCGAGCCCTAGCCGGTTGCAAAGTTCGCACGTCCAGTCATCGGCGCAGGATCTCACGGTCGTGACGCAGACGATCGCACGCCTACGCGCCGAGCACGACGGCGCGGCCGATGGCGCCACTCGAGCGATTTTACTGCACGAAATCGGTGTGCTCGAAGAGCGCCTCGGCGACGAAGCTGCGAGCGCGCGCGATCAACTCGGCGCGGTCAACGCCGAGCCGGATTTTCGCGAACCGCTCGAGCGGCTGATCGCCATCATCGAGCGCCGGCAATCGTACAAAAATTTGGGCAAATTGCTGGAGCGTTTGGTGCGCGTCGCCGATCGCCCAGACGAACGCACGCGCGCGCTGCTCGAACAGGCTTTTTACCTGCTCGACCACGAGGATGATTTCAGCACGGCACGCACGCTGCTCGAACAAGCGAGCGACGAGAGTCCGCGCGACGCGAGCGTGTGGCTCGCGCTCGAGCTATTGGCCGGAAAAATCGGCGATTCGGAGCTGCGCGAACGCTCGCTCGTGGCGCGCGCTGGGCTCACGCTCAATCCGCATTGGAGGGCGCTGCTGCTCCTTTCGCTGGCCGAGCAGCGCGCAACCGCCGACGAAATCGAGAGTGCCGAGCGCGCGCTCGAAGAAGCGATCGCGCTCGAGAGTCCGGCGCGCTTCAATGCCCTGTGCGCGCTCGCCGAGCTCGCGCAAAAGAGCGGTCAATGGGCGGCGGGTTCGCGCGCTCACGCGCGCATCGCCGAAGCACTCGAAAACGCGCTCACGGACTCGACCGTCGCTGACGCGATTGGCGTTCCGCTCTATCGCCGCAGCGCCGAGCACGCCGCCGATGCTTGGCTCTGTGCGGCGGAAATGGCGCGCGAAGGCGGTGACCATGCGCGCGCGGTCGAGCTCTTCGAGCACGGGCTCACCGTGCTGCCGTCCGATCCGATTTTGCTGCGTGCACGGTTCCACGCCGCTGACGCCGCGGGCGACACCGCGGCCGCCGCACGCTTGGCGCAGTCCGAGCTCGATCGCGGCGCGAAAGGCCCGCTCGCCGCCGCGTTGCTCTTGCGCGTGGCCGAAGCGCGCGCCGGCGAAAACGACGCCGCCGGCGCGCTCGCCGCCGTCACGCGCGCATTGACGGAAGATCCCGCAAGTATTGCCGCGCGCGCGCTGCAACTCGACCTCCTCGGCATGGGCGAAGACGCGCAAGCGTTTGCTTCCGCGCTCGAAGCCGCCGCCGAACAATTCCCGAGCGACGACGCAAAGGCTCGCTTCTTCCTGCTCGCGGCCGACGTCTGGGCGCGCCAAGCACGCGATGCGCAAGGAGCGCGCGCAGCTTTGTCGCAAGCCGGCATGCTCGGTGCGTCACCAGCCGTCGTCGCGCGCGTCGCGCGGCTGTTCGCTTCAGTCGGCGAAGACGCGGCTTGGTATGAAGAGGCGACACGTCGCTTGATCGCGCAGGGCGCAACCGAAGGCGAGCAAGCCGGGCTGTGGTTCGAGCTCGCGCGCTCGCGCGGGCTGCGCGCCGAGAAGGCCGCGACCCTGCAAGCGCTGAGCGGCCTTTCCGCCGCGCCCGGTGGCTCTTGGCTCGGCAATGCGCTCTCGGCCTATGCGCTCGATTTGCTCCCCTCGCCCGCCGACGGCGCGGTTCCCACCGCAAACCACGAAGGCGACGCCGCACTCGCCGCACTCGCCGCCGAAGAAAGCGATGCGGCAACCGCGCAAGCACTGCGCTTGACCGGCGTGCTGCGCGCGATCTTGCGCGGCGACCAAGAGACCGCGCGGAAAGAGCTCGACGCACTGCACGCGGCTACGCCGGCTGACATCGTCGTCGCGCGCGCGCTCAGCACCCTAGAAAAAAAAGAAGCCGCACCCGCGCGGGCGGCGGACGTGCTCGCCGCGGCGGCCAGCGCGACGCTCGATCCCGAGCTCGGGCTCGCGCTGGAACTCGAAGCCGGCATTCTTTCGTGGCAAGCCGGCGATCGCAAAGCAGCGGTGGCTTCGTTTACGGCTGCGAGCGAGCACGCCCGCGCGGCCAACGCCCTGCTCGGCTGGGCCCTATCCGCGGCGGAGCCGAACGATTTGCACGCGCGCCGGCGCGCGCTCGAAGCGGCGGCGGAAAATGCGCCAGACTTGGCCGCGCTCGACCGCTTCGCGCTCGAAGTCGCGCGCGGTGGCGACACGAACGCCGCGCGCGATGCGCTCACGACGACACTCGAACACACCGGCAGCGAGCTCCACAGCGCCGCCTTGCTCGCCCGCGCGCTCTGGAGTCCCAATAACAGCGAAGAAGAAGCGCGCGCGCACGCGCTCGATCGCTTGGCCGAGAATGCTGGCAGCGCGGCGCTCGCGCGCGGCGCGATTTACGGCATCGAGCTCGCTCGCAGCGCGGGCGGCGCTGACGCGATGCTGACGGACGCCGCGCGCAATTGGGCCAGCGTGGACACGGGCCTCGCGCCCGCTCTGGAGTGGCTCGGCGACGCGATTCACAGCGGCGACATCAAGAGCGAAATCGAAGCGCGGCTCGCGCTCTCGCGGCGCTTGTCCGCGCCGTTTGGCGCAGTGTTCGAAGCTTCGGCCGCGCTGGTCTCGCTGCTCTCCGGTGAAGGCACGCCGAGATCGCTCGATTCCGAAGAGCCCGCCGCAAAGCTCGCCAACCTCGAGCTGGCGGCGCCAGGCAGCGACCCGCGACGGCGCGCGCACGCCTTGCTCGACGTCGGGCTCAACTTGGGTGACGAGAGCCTGGGCGTGCTCACCGCGCTCGCCGGCTACAATCAACTCGCGTTCGGCGACACCGCGGCGGCGCTCGAATCGTTTCGCCAAGTCGTCGAGGCGCACCCGGAAGAGTTGATGGGCTGGGAAGGGCTACGCGCGGCGGCCGAAGCGGTCGGTGATCGCGCGACCTTGGCGGAAGCCTGCGCCGCGCTCGGCGACGCGGTCGGCAATGCCACTTCCGGGGCCGAATTCTGGGAACGAGCGGCGCTGATCCTGCTCGACGAATTCAAGGACAAGACGCGCGGCGAATTCGCGCTGTCGCGCGCGGTCGACCGCGACGTGAAGCGCTTCGCGGCGTTCGATCGCCTGTTCCGCATGGTGCGCGAGCGCAAAGATGGCCCGCGTTTGCTCGAGCTGATCGCGCGGCGGCTCGAGGTCGCCGAAGATCCGGAAGAGATCGCGAAATTATTTTGGGAGCGCGCGCGCGTGCTGCGCGGCGCGGGCGATCGCGAAGGCGCGCTCTCGGCGCTCGAGAACGTGCGCATGCTCGAGCCGGAGCACGTCGGTGCGCTGGCGCTGTCCGGCGAAATCTACATCACGCTCGGTCGCTTTGCCGAAGCCGCGGAGAACCTCGCGCGGCTCGGCGCGCTCGACGAAGCCCCAGCCCAGCAGCGTCTGATGAGCGGCATCGCCGCCGTCGACCTGTATGAAAACAAACTCGACGACACGTATGCCGCGCTGGACGTGCTCACGAATTTGCATCGCGCGCGGCTCAGCACGCTGGCGGTACGCGAGCGTCTGGCGCGTGCCGCAGCCCGCGCTGAAGCTTGGGATCAAGCGAGCGAAGTGCTCGAGGTTTTGATGAACGAGCGCGAGACGCCCGCTGGGCGCAGTGAAGCCGCGCGGCTCGCGCTGGTGATTTATCGCGATCGCCTGCAGCAAAAGCCGCGCGCGCTCGCGGCGACCCGGAAGCTACTCGAAGAAATTCCAGGCGACGGCGAAGCATTGGATTTGGTACTCAGCGATGCTTTCTCGCGCGCTGCTTCGATCCCACTGCTCGAACGCGGCCTCGAAGAGCTGACCGAGAGTTTGCACGAAAACCCGATGGACACGGAGCGCGTCGAGCGCGCGGCGCGCATCGCTTCGTATCTGGGCAAGGCGCCGCTGCGCCAAGCCGCGCTCGGCGCGCTGGTCGCGCTCGGTGTGAGCTCGGCCGCGGTCGAGCAGGAGCTCGTGCGGCTCGATCAGCGCGTCGCGCACGTGCCGCGCATCGCGATCGACGAGAGCGCGTTGCCCGATCTCGCCGATCCCGAGGATCGCGGCCCGATCGGCGATTTGATGCGCGCGCTCGCGACTACGATCTGCGAGGAGCTCGGGCCGAGCCTGACCGCATTCGGCGTGGGCAAGAAAGAGCGCGTCGATCCGCGACTCGGCTTGCCGGTGCGAAACGAAATCGCCGCTTGGGCCGGAGCGCTCGGAGTCGGCGAATTCGAGCTCTACGTCGGTGGGCGCGATCCGGATTTGGTCGTCGCGATCGCCAGCGAAGTGCCCGCGATCGTGCTCGGTTCGGCGGTGATGGCGCCGCTTTCGCCGCGTCATCGCCAAGCCGTCGCGCGCGAGCTGTTCGCGCTGCGGCGCGGCACCACGGTGCTGCGCCACCGCGAGCCCGCCGAAATCGGCGCGCTGGTCGTCGCGGCCTGCCGCTTGGGTGAGGTCACGCTGCCCTCGCCGCAATACGCAATGCTCGGCGAGTTCCAGCGTCTGCTCGGCAAAGCGCCGCGCCGCGTGCGCAAGGTGCTGCCGGAGCTCGCGCGCGCGGTGGCAAACTCCGGCGAAGATCCGCTCGAATGGTCGCGCGCCGCCGTCTCGAGCTTGGATCGCTTGGCCGTCATCGCTTCCGGGGACGTGTCGTGGGTGTTGGCAGAACAGGGTGAACGCGGCTCGGTCGGCTTGTCCGATCAGGCCCAGGCGCGCGCGAGACGCTTGCTCGCATTCGTGCTTTCGCCGGGCTACTTGGAGCTTCGGGAGCAACTCGGGATGGGCGTGAAATGAGCGACCCGAACGAACCGAAGCGCCCGGCACCAGGCCGCGCCGGCAGCCCAGGCGCGATCGGCAAAGAGCTCGGCAGCGATCTCGACTTCGAGCCCGACGCGCTGCTCGACTCACTCTTGTTCGACGAACCGCCGGTCTCCGGCATGCCGACTCCCAAAAAAATCAAGCTGCACGAACCCCCGCACCGTGACTACCCCGACGATGAAGTCACGGTGGTCGGCCGCACCGAAGACTTGTTCCTGCGCGTCCAAGCCGACGACGGCACGAGTGGGCTCGAGGACCTCGCGAGTGCGGACATCGATGAATTATTGTCCAGCACGCCGTCGAGCGCACCGGCCGAAGCCGCACGCGAAACGACTTCCAAGCCCGCGCCGAAACCCGCGCTGCCCGAGATGGTATTCGAGGCGGCGCCGGAGTTGCCCGCGGTGCCGCGCATGCAATCGACGGTGCCGCGACCGGGCATTCGTCCCGCATCTGCGGTACCGCGCCCGGGCGCGGACAGCACCGCGAAGCCGCCCGCGGTAAATCCCTCCGGGCCTCCACCGCGTCAGCCGTTTCCGCCCGCGGTGAGCCCGCAGGCGCCGAAGGCGGCGCTGCTGCCGCGCGAGCCGGCGCCGAAATTCGCGCCGCCGCGGCCTGGCTCAAGTGCGATCTTGCCGCCCGCCACGCCGCCGTCTGCCGCGGAGAGCGCCCCCGAAGAAGAAGAGGAGCGCACGCACATCTACTCGATGCCGACTTCGCCCGACCTCGAGGCGGAAGTCGCGAGCGAGAGTCTGTTGCCCGACCCGTTCGCGGAGCCTGCGCCGAGCTCGAGCGATCCGCGTAGCAGCATGCCGACCCTGCACCACGTCGAGCCGCAAAGTCGCGTGCCGACGCTATCGGCGCCCGCGCCTTCGCAGCCGATTGCGCTGCCCTCGATCCCCGCGCCGGACAGCTTGCCGGTGACCAGCGTGCGCGAAAGCGGGTTCGATTTGTCGTCGTTCTCCGAGGCGCCGGATCCGTTCGGCCCCGAAGAAGCCGATGAGCTCACGGCGAAAGCCGAAGTCGATGTCGCGCTCAGCGGCACGAGCACGATTCCACCCGATGCGCTCGGCCATAGCTCGGTTCCGCCGCGGCCTTCGATTCCACCTTCGATTTGGCCCGATGAGCGCCCAGCGCAAGATCACCTGGGCGCGCAACGCGAAGCCTGGGTCGAGCGTGCGGAATGGATCGAGAGCGAAGCCCAAGGCGCGACCGATCCGCAAGCGAAGGCCCGCGCGTTGATCGTCGCGAGTGAATTGTGGGCGCTCGTCGGAGACCTCTCGCACGCGCGCGAAGTGGCGAGCGAAGCCGCGACGATTCCGCGCGCGCAAGCCATGGCCGCGCGGCAGCTGCGCGCGCTCTCTGCGGCGGACGGCGACTACAAAGCCGTCGCGCCTGCGCTCGAGCTCGAGATCCGCGGCGCGGCTACGGTCGACGCGCGTGTGCACGCGGCCTACTTGAGCGCCGAAGTGCATCGCCTCGCGCTGCAAGACGACGCCACGGGCAAGAAGAAACTCGATCTCGCCGTCCGCGCGCAGCAAGAAGATCCGCGCGCGCACGTCGCGAAGCTTGCCGATTTGCTCGGCAAGAGCAACGCACCCGCGCGCGTCCGGTTTCCGGAATCTCCGCTCTTTGCCGAGCTCGCCCGCGCGCACGACGAACTCTTGCGTTTGCGCGGCGCGCCGCAGCCCGCCGGCACGCCGCCCGCACAAGGCCCGCGTGTCGCGCTCGAAGAAGCGCGCCGCGCGCTGTCGAGCGGCGATCGCGAGAAGACGGCCGAGGCACTCGAGAAACTCGCCGACGTCGAAGGCTTGGGCGGAGCCTGCGCTTGGCTTTCCGCCGCACTGCTCGGTGCCGACGCGAAGACGCGCGGGCGCGCGATCCTGCGCTTGACGGAGCTCGCGGCGCAGAGCGGCAGCCGGTTCGCGCGACGCGCACTGGCCACGCGCGCGCTCGAACAAGGCGATGCGGAAGCCGTGAAGAGCGCCATCAGCGGCGCGCAAGGCGAAGAGACTTTCAGCGCGACCGACCGCGTCGCGCTGGCGGCGCTCACTGGCTTGCCGGCGCAGAGCCTCGAGTCCACGGTTTGGGAGCTCGCGCGCGCGAACGACTTGCGTCCACTCGCCGCCGCTTGGGTCGCCGCAACCGGGACATCGCTCGACGTACTCTCGGGCAGCGAGGCGAGTCGCGCCGAGCTCAAACTCGGGCAGAGCTTGACCGCTCCACCCGCGGAAACGCCGGGCCTCGGCTACTTGCGCGCGGACGCGGAGGCCTTCGAGCAGACGCACCCCGGGCACCCGCTCGGCCGCGTGCTCTCGCTCGAATTCGCCAAGGCGGCCGAAGCGCGGGCCGCCATCGCGCGCGCACTCGGAGACTGGCCGCGAGCGGAACGCACGCCGGAAGCCGAGCACGCTCAGAAGCTAGCCGCGGGCTTCGTCTACGAATTGGCGGGTGATCGCGGCGCGGCAGCCGCGGAGTATCGCCGAGCGCTCGAACTCGAACCGACTTCGGAGGCCGCGCTGCGTGCGCTTTCGAGCACCGCGCCCGCACAGACCGCCGAGCTCTTGTTGGCGCTGTCCGAACGACTCGAGGCATCGCCACGCGCTGCGCTCGCGCTGATCGAAGCGGCGCTGCGCAAGGGCAGCGACGACCCGGCCGAATTCGAGATCTTGCTCGAACGCGCGAAAGCCGCCGATCCGAGCCTCCCGCTCGCTTATCGCTTGGCCGAACAGAGCGCCCGGCAGCGCGGCGATCGGGAGACCTTACTCAGTGCCCTTCGTGCCCGGCGCGAAGCTTTCGATGATCCGGGCGAGCGCTCGCTGGATTTGGTGCGCGAAGCCCTGCTCGTCGCGGACAGCGATCTCGGGCTGGCCGAGAACCTGCTCGATGAAGCGCTGCGCGCGCGGCCGAGCGATATTGCGCTGCGCGAGCTGCAGGAGCGCATGATTCAAGCCGACGATCACGCGCGCGCGGCTTGGCGCGAGCAGCTCGCCGAAACCAGCGAAGGCGCGGTGCGCGCGCACATGTTCGCCGAAGCAGCACTCGAGCGCGGACGCGGCGGCGATCGCAACGCCGCGGCGCGCGATGCCTATCGTGCCGCCGACGCGGGCGCGGGCAAGCTCGCGCTCGTGGCTGCCGAACGCTATGCAGCGCTCGGCCCGGCCGCCGCGCGCATTTCGGAGTCCTTGCTCGAACGCGCGCGCGCGACCGAAGTGGCGAGCGAGCAACGCGAGCTCTACGAGCGCCTCAGCACGATCGACCGCGCGCGTGGAGACAGCTCGAGCGCGCTGCTCTGGCAAACCGCGATCCTCGAACAAACCCCGGAGCACTTGCCGGCGCTGCGCCGGCTGGAGCATGCCTACATCAGCGGAGATCGCCTGGACGAGCTCGAGCCGATTGCGGTCGCGCTCGCGCGTCTGCTCGATTCCACCGAATCGGAGGCCCATGCCCGGCTCGGCGCGCGCTTGCGGCTGAAGCGCGGCGCTTGGTCGTCCGCGCGCGAAATGGCTGAAATTGCGCTAGAGCGCGCCAACAATCCGCTCTGGGCCTTGCGCTCGCTGAGCGCGCACGCCCGCGCGGCGGACGACAACGAGCTCGGTCAACGCGTGGACGAACGCTTGTTCGAGCTCGCGGATCGTCCGCTCGACAAGGCAACGCTCGCGTTGCGCGCGGCCGAAGCCGCCGCGCGCGCGAGCCGCTCGGAAGATACCAAGCGTCTTTTGGTCGCTGCGCTCAGCCAAGTCCCCGAGCACATGGTCGTACTCACCACGCTCGCCGAGGTGCTCGAAGCAGGCGAAGAGTACCGCGCGGCCGCTGAAGCGCTCGAACGCGCTGCCCGGGCCAGTACGGTTGCGGCGTATCAAGTGAGTGCTTGGCATCAAGCGGCAGTGCTTTGGTTGGACAAAGCAAGGGACGCCGAGCGCGGTCGGCTCGCGCTCGAACGCGCGGTCGAGCTCGACGTGAGCCACGAGGATGCGGTCGTTCGCCTGCAATCCTTGTATGTCGCGGCCGGAGATCGCCAAAAGCTCGCCGGCCTGCTCGAACGCCGGCTCGAGCAAACCAGCGATCCCGAAGAACGCGTTGCGATCGAAGTCACGCGCGGCCGCGCGCTCGCCGAAGTGGGTGAAAAAGACGCCGCCAAGGCCGCACTCGCCGCCGCGCTCGACGCCAACCCCGACCACGCCGAAGCGCTCGAAGCCTTCGCCGAGCTCTGCCTGGACGAAGGCGATTGGGCTGCCGGCGAGCAAGCCCTGATCCGGCTCGCGAGGCACATGAACGAACCGCAGCGCCAAGCGCAGATCTACCGGCGCTTGGGCGAGCTCTACGACACGTCGCTGCCCAATCCGGAACGCGCGGAGCTCGCCTACAAGGAAGTGTTGAAACGCGATCCGGACGACACCGACACCGTCGGGCGCTTGGTGCTCGTCTACGGTCGCATGGGCGACAAAGCGACCGCGCTTTCCCTGCAGACTGACTTGCTCGCTCGCGCGAAGACACCCGACGAAAAACGCGAGCGGACGATCGCGCTCGCCATCGTCGAGGAGCAAATCGTCGGCGATCGCAAGCGCGCCGAAGCCACGTTCGACAAGGCGCGCAAGGAATGGCCGCAGGACAGCGCCGTGCTGCGCGCCGTCGCCGAGTTCCAGCGCCGAGGCGGCGAAACGCGCGCCACGCAAGTACTGCTCGATCGCGCCGCGACGGACGCGCGCCGCGCCCTCGCGACCGGCCGCTTCGAGCCCGGTTTCTTCGAACTGTTGACGACGGTCGCCGAGCTCAAGAATGCGGGCGACGCCGCGCTCGTCGCGCGTTCCACGTTGGCCGCGCTGCACGGGGAAGAAGTCGCCGTGCCAGCGGCAGGTCCGGTCGCTGGCGACCCGCGGCTCGACGATTTGCTAGCACCGGAGCTCGTGAGCCCCGCGCTGCGCTCGCTCTTGCGCAAGAGCGGCGATTTGCTGGATGTTGCCTACCCCGTCGATTTGCGCGCGCTACGCGCCGCTCCGCTGCCGACCGGCTCGGCAGCGTTCACGAGTTACGTGCAACAAGTCGCCGCAGCATTCGGTATTCGCGGGCTCGAGGTGTTCGCCTCGGGCGCGATTGGTCCGGTCTGCATTCCGGTCAGCACTGCGCCGCCGCAGATCGTGTTTGGCCAAGCCTTGCTCGATAGCAGCGACGACGCAGCTCGGTATTTCTTGCTCATCCGCAGTTTGAAGATCCTACAGGCCAACGCGGCTGCGCTTTCGCGCACCGCGCCGATCGAGATTTGGCCGGTGATCGCGGCGTACCTCGCGCTGTTTGCGCCGAATTGGCAGCCTCAAGGCGTCGACGTCAAGAAATTCGCGGACGCGCAGAAGCGGCTGCAAGCAGTCCCTCAGCGTCGGCTCGACGACGACGTTCCCGTGCTCGCGCTCGAGGTGATCGGCGCAGTCGGCAATCGCGCGACCTTGGTCGGCACGGCCGTGCATCAATGGGGCAATCGCACCGCGCTGCTCTCAGCCGGTTCCCTCGTCGCCTCGCTGCGCGGCGTTGCGCTCGCGGGCGGCCAAACTGCCGGTCCTCCCGCCGAAGGTCCAGAACGCGTAAAATGGATCGTGCGTAACCCCGAAGCGCGTGATCTCGCAACCTTCAGCGTCAGCGAGCAGTATATCGAAGCACGAACGCGGCTCGGCCTCTCGCGCTAACGAACCTCGAACGCGATCGGTTCGCTGCTCGCGCCATCGCTTGCCGCGACGCGAACTCGGTGTGTGCCGGGAGTAAGCCGCCACGGCAAGCGAAACGGCGCGCGCAACGTCCCGAGCCGGCGCTCGTCGACGTAGAACGTGAGCGAGTCGGTGTTCGCGCGGGCTTCGAGCACGATTTCTTGATCCGGGCGCAGCGCGGGATCCAGCAGAAATTCGGCGTTTTCTTGGGGAAATGACAGCTGCGGCCGCTTGGCGTCGCCGTCGCTCGGCAGGCCGGGACAGCGCGGAGAAAAATCGCGCGGCGCGAGCGGACGTCCGGCTCGGCGCGCGAAATTTTCGTACTCCGCCGGGTAGTGCTCGAACACACGCTCGCTTGCGAACGCGCAATTCGGACCCGCGCGGAGCCCGTTGTCCGGATCCAAACGCACGCGTTCGTGCATATCGCACGTTGCTCGTGGCGCCTGTCCGGCAACAAACCATTCGCGTCGATGATGCGAGCACGACGCGCCGGCAAGCTGCCCACTGAGCTCGCAAATCTCCGCCGCCTCGAGTCCGCCATACTCGACCAGGGGTGCCGGAGTTCGTCCACGCATCGCTGCGAGCATCACTTCGTGGAACAGCGGCCCAGCGCCCGTGATGCCGGTCGATCCGGTCATCGGCGTGCCGTCGAAGTTGCCCGCCCAAACCGCAACCGTCACTTCGTGGCTAAACCCGACCGTCCAGTTGTCGCGAAACCCCTTGGAAGTGCCGGTTTTCGCGGCGACCGGAAACGGAAACGCGAGCGCACCGCCGATACCGAATTCGGCCGAGCGCGAGAGATCATCGGCCAGAATGTCGGTCAAGAGCGCGGCCACACGTGGATCGATCACTGGTTTTGCGCTCGGCGCTTCGCGTGTCAGCTGGCTACCCGTGCCGAGTCGCGCGCGCGTGTAGTAGCCGAGCGGAAGGAATTTGCCGCCGCGTGCGAGCATCGCATACGCCTGCGCCAGCTCGCTCAGCTTGACCTCGCCGTCACCGAGTGCGAGCGCAACGCCGTAGTAGGCGGCGCTGTTCTCGAGCGAATTGAAGCCCGCTTGATGCAAGAGCTCGAGCACATGCTCGGGACCAACACGCGAAGCAGCGTAGACAGCAGGCACGTTGAGCGAATTTTGTAACGCTTCGCGCAACCGCACTGGGCCATGAAACCGGCCATCATAGTTTTTGGGAGCGTAGTCACCTTCGGACGTGGGCAGGTGCAGCTCGAGATCGGGCAAAAGCGTCGCTGGAGTCATGCCGAGGCGGGTCATCGCCTCGGCATAGACGAAGGGTTTGAGCGCCGAGCCAGGTTGACGTAGCGCACGCACGCCGTCATTTTGCCCGAGCGAACGCTGCGCGAGAAAATCCGGCGATCCGAGATAGGCGAGCACTCCGCCCGTCGCGTTGTCGACGACGATGACCGACAGCGCGCTTGCGCCGTAGAGCGTGACGTCACGCGCCGCGCGCCGCGCGAGCTCGGCGACCTCGCGCTGCAAATTCGAGTCAATCATCGTGCTCACGCTTTGCAGTTGCTCACCGCGCAACTCCGGCGTGAGCGCACCGTTCAAAAGACCTTGCACCAGGTGCTCACTGCCACCTTCGACCAATCCGCGCTGAAGCTGCAATGGCTCGAGCCTTGCGTCACGCACTGCATCGGTCGTTGCGAGCCCTTGGCGCAGCATGCGCGCGAGCACGCGATCGCGACGCAGCAGCACGCGCCGAGTGCCTCGCGTTGGATCATAAAGCGACGGGCCACGCGGAATCGAAACCAGGGTCGCGGCCTCGGCCAAATCGAGATCGGTCGCTGGTTTGTCGAAGTAGAAGCGACTTGCGGCCTCGATGCCGCGCACGTTTGGGCCGAATTCCACACGATTCAGGTACTCCTCCAAGATCTGAGATTTGCTCAGGTTGGCCTCGATGCGGAGTGCGACCACGAGTTCGTGCCACTTGCCCGCGGCGGTGCGCGGCCGTTCGACGACGGCGCGCGCTAGCTGCTGAGTCAAAGTGCTCGCCCCGGAAACGATTCGTCGATGCCAGAGTGCTTGCCCGAGCGCGCGCAACATTGCAATCGGATCGACGCCTGGGTGACGATAGAAGCGCGCGTCTTCCGCCGCGAGCAGCGCGGGCACGACGAACGGAGATAGCTCGCCGAGCGAAACGCGCGACGACAGTTTGCCGTCGCGCGAACGCACTTCGCGGATCGTGCGACCGTCGCGATCCAGCACTCGCGTGCTCAGCCAGCCGCCGGATTCGCGGAGCGCGCTCGGCAAGGGCTCTCGCGCGGCGCAAGCGAAGAGCGCGAGCCAGGGCGCGAAGAGCGCAAAGGCGAGCGTCGCGAGCACGCGTTTTATGCCGAATTTTGCCCAGATTCGCGCAATCATTCGACGACCACGAGGCTCGCGCCATTGCGACCGAAGGTCTCCGGCGTATACATTTCCTCCACGCGCGTGGACGGAAGCACGAATTTCCCGAATGTGGTCGCGCGCGCGAGATAGCGATAGTGATACATGCCCGCTTGCATGTGATCGATGAAGAAGAGCACCCGATCGTCACGCAGCTCGCGCTGGCTGTAGTCTTCGAAGAACGCATGCCCCGCAGCGAGCTCGTCGCGCTCGTCTTCCGTGTCGCATTCCTCGCAGGGCTCGAGCTCGGACTCGCCGACACCCAACTCATGTGAAGTCGTGGCCAAGTGACTATCGACGGCTTCGAACCCCGCGGGCAATGGATCATCGACCACGACGAAGTCACGCGGGCTCGGCGTCACGATCACCAGATCGGTGAGCACCATGTCCCCGCCCTTGAAGCTCTTCGAGGACGTATCTGCGATGCTGCCGAGCGCGTTCGGCAGAGCCTCCACGCTGACCGAACGTAGCGCTTTCTGCACGAAAAACCCTTGATCGAGCGTGTCCGTCGGAAGCACGCGGCGCGCGTAGCGCAAACGCGCTTGATAAAACAGCGTGCCCGCACCGTGCTTTTCGAACACCAGGGACGCGCCGTTCAGGCCAGACAGCTTCGCGACGTCGATCTCCTTTTGCTGCGCCGTGAGGCTTCGTCCGTGCAGCCCTGCCTCGAGCACCGTGGTTTGACCGAGCAACGCCTTCACGTCGAAATCCGGAACCGCTTTTTCTTGCGCTTTGCGATATGCGTCGAGCGCCAGCAGCGAGTAGGCGGTTTCTTGCGTCGTGCGCCAGGAGCCGTTGACGCGCTGTCGCAAAATGCCGCGCGCGAGCTCCGCGCCGAGCGGATGATCGGGTTTGACGAGTAGCAGCGCGCGCAGCACCAGCGCCGCCGTGCGCGCCTGAGAGTCCATCAGCACCGCATATTCATCGCCGGTATTTTCGCCCACGAACGCGGCGTCGTTTTCGATCCGTAAGCTATTTTCGAGCTCCGGTTCGAGCGCGGAAATCAGCGTCTTCGAGGCTTTGCTCAGGGCGAGCGCGTGGAGCAAGAGCGCCTTGGCGAAGAGTGGCAGCTCCTTCCGGCGCTCATAGACGCGCTGCATGTAACCGAAGTCCGGCTTGCCCATATCCGCGAGCACGTCGACCACGAAGGCTTCGGTCGGCAAGCGCCACGGCTCGTCCCCCGTTTGCGCGAGGTAGCTGCGCAGGTACTCGCTGCCGCGATCGAAGACCGAACGTGGCACCTTGATGCCGTGCTGATCGACTTGACCGAGCACGAAGAGCGCATACGCCGACACCCAGGGATAGGCATCCCGCGAATCGGGCCACAGACCAAAACTGCCGTCTGCATGCTGCCTCGAAATGATTTCGGCGACCGTCTTTGGGATCACCTTGTCCGTATCGAGCGCGAGTGGGATTTGAAAATCCTTCGCCAGGTCGCGCAGCGGGACGAGCGGAATCAAACGGCTCGAGAGTTGCTCGGTGCAACCGTACGGATATTCGACCAGCTGATCGACTCCAGCTTCGAGGCCCACGAGCGCCGTCGAGGCCACGCTGATGTCGAGCTTGCCGACGTCGGGTCGAATCGTTGAAAGATCGCCCAGCGCTTCGGCCACGGAGTCCTCGGATTTTCCGTATAGGGCCACGGCTTCGAGCGTGGCCGGCGAATCGACCCGGCGCTCGACGATGACGGCGTCTTTCTCGGCGCCCGCGCTCACATCGAAGCGAAAGCTAGCTTTGCCGGCAGCCTCTGCGTGCATCGGGAAGCGCACCTCGACCGACTGGCCCTGGCCGAGCTCGAGCGTGCGCGTAGTATCACCCTCCAGGGTGACACCGGAGACGCGCGCTTGCACCGTCACCTTGCCGGGCTCGAAGTTCTTGGCCGATACCACGATGCCCGCACGGAGGGCGTCGCCCGCGCGGAGAAAACGCGGCAGCTCGGGGCGAGCCATCAGGCGTTTGCTGGTGGTCACCGAAGCCGCACCGTAGCCGTAGTGGTCACCGTCGCTGACCGCCACCGCCATGATGCGATAGGTCGTGAGGCTGTCTGGCAATTTGAAGTGCACGTGAGCTTTGCCCTGTGCGTCGGTCAGCACGCTCGGGTTGAAGTACGCGGTTTGGCGGAAATCCTGGCGCACTCCGCTCTCGCCGCCGCCGCCACCAGCGCGGCCTTTTTCGTCGCCGAGCGCGCCGTCGAGCGCCTCGAGTCCGATGTGTGCGAGGCTCTCGCGCGACTCCAGCGTAGCCACGCCGAGCGGTCGCGAGGCGGTAAATACCGGAATCGGATCCGGAGTCTTGTAGCCGATCAAGGAGAGTACGCCTTCGTCCGCGGCGTACAGCGTCACTTCGGTCGCGCGTGGCTTGCCGCCGTGGTCTTTCACTTCGATGTCGACGTTCACCTCGCTACCCGGCAAATAGTCGGACTTGTCCGCGCGCACCGCGACCGAGAGCCGGCGCGCCTCGGGATCCACGCGCAACTCTGCGTAGCCAACACGATACGGCGCGCCGAGCGCGGTCTTGCCGTGCTCGGCGCGGGCGCGCACGAGGTGCACCGAAACGAAGGCATTCGGCCGCAAATCTTCGCTGATCGGCACTTCGATCGTCGGAGTCGGGCCGTGCAATTTGAGCTCTTGCGAACGATAGATGCCGGCGCGTTCGATCGTCACCAGCGCTTCGGCTTCTGGAAACGGCGATTTGACGAGCACGCGCGCCGTGTCGCCGATCTGATACGTGCGCTTATTGGTCGTTAGCTCGACGTTCAAGCGATCGCTGTCGCCAAAGCCAGTGCCGACTGCACCAATCGCGTACACGCCGAGCGCCGACTCGGCCAAGTTGCCGCGCCCGTCTTTGGCGACCGCGTGGAGTAAATGGTAACCGGCCTCGGGCACGTCGATCGCGCAGGGCGCCGGCGTGGCCGCCGTCGTCACGGTGCAGGAGCCGACCACGCGATCGACGACCTTACTGATCAAACGCGAATCATTGCCCTTTTGTGCTTCACGCGCATACGTCCAGCGCCGCGACACGAGCTCGATTTTGACCGATTTGCCGGCCACACGTTCACCCTGGGGAGTGAATGCGAGCACGCTCGTCGACACTTTGCCGGGCGCGTTGACGAAAAAATCTTCCGGCTCTTTCAAACCCAAATAAAATTCGGCCGGATGCACGATCGCCGAAGTCGAGCCGGCAAGACTCTGGCGCGAGACATCAGTGACATCGGCTTCCGCGGTGACGAGCTCGGGGCCCCGTTGAGCTGGAAGCTCGAGCTTCTGCGCAAAGGCGAACGAACCGCGTTCGTCGAGCTTCGCCGCTTGCGCCAAGAGCTGTCCGGCGTCGAGCGCGGATTCTTCGAGATCGGCGTGATAGGCCGAGGCGCTGGTCGAAAATCCCTCGGAATTCGGCACTTCGAAGTAGCTTCCGATATGTGAGACGGTGACGCGCGCTGAAGCCTTCTGCATCGGCGCACCGAACAAGTAGTCGCCGCGCGCCGTCCAGCGCGCGATGTCGCCACGGATGTAGCTCGGCCGCTCGCTTTCGACCCCGACCTTGAACTCGGAAGGTCGATATTCGGACACGTCGAACGATTCGTAGATCACTTCGTCCGGCGAGCTCGCGGCCTGAATTTGCCAACTGCCGAGGTGACCGCTCTCCGGCACCTTGAGCCGCGCGGCGAACGTGCCGAAGCGGCTGAGCTTCACGGTTTGCTTTTGCAACTCTTCGGAATCCGGCGAACGCAACAGCAGCGAGAGCTCTTCACCGGCCGGGTTCATGTTGCCGCTCGCGAGCTCACGCCGCACGATGCCTTTGACTTGAACCTCGTCTCCAGGCCGATAAATGCCGCGCTCGGTGAAGATCAAACCATAAGTTCGTTTTCGACCGGACAGATCGATTGGCACGGGTAAGCGCCACGGCGACAGATAGTCGCGCACGTTTTCGTAAGTCCAATCGTCGCCGCTCTTCGCGATCAGCAGTGCGTCGGCATCACCGCCGGCCAGATCGAGGTTGGGCGCGAAATCCCGAGCCGGCACGAGTGCGATGCCTTGCGCGTCCGTTTCATAATGATGCTCACCGCTCGGCGCGATTACTCGCACCGTGGCTTTGGCAACGGGCTCACCCGTCGAGACGCGCGTCACCCAAACCAAAGATCCATCGACCGAAAGCTTCGCCGTCAGCGCCAGATCGGTCAATTTGACGATCTTGAACGTTTCGGGCGAACGATAGTCCTTCGGATGCTTTTGGTAGCGGACGCCGATCGCGACCGGACCGTGCTTCGCGTCACCGAGCACACTGCTCAAGCTCAAATTCTCTTTGCTGATGTGATTGGTCGCGCCGCCGCTGACGACCGAGCGTTTTTTTGCGCTCGCCAAACTTTGAAATAGCGTCCAGCGCGAGTCGGGGTTGTTGTCGCTGCTCAAGCGCAGCACGTCCTCGGGCGAGAGCGCGGCCGTCGTCAGATCGTAATTTTTTACGTTTACTGAGCCG